>CAXGZX010000015.1:0-22977 GCA_964014545.1 uncultured Candidatus Poseidoniales archaeon
TAAGTTATGTTGATGACTATTGACAATTTAGCCCTACCATGCACAATGGATGGCATGTAGGCGTAGTCATCCCCGCCAAAGATGAAGAATTGTTTATTGGAGCAGTTCTTGACACGATACCAAATTTTGTTGATTCTGTAGTGGTAATCGATGATGGTTCATCAGATGACACTTCCAAAGTAGCTAAAACCTATCAAGACAAATCGTATAATTTGACGGTGATTCGCCTTGAAGGGAAAGGTGTTGGTGGCGCTATTGATGCAGGACATATCGAAATGCTGAGAAATTGTCCTGAACCTTTTGTTAGCGTAGTCATGGCTGGAGATGGTCAAATGGACCCTAATGATGTGACTGAGGTGATTACTCCAATTATTGAACAACGATGTGATTATGTGAAAGGTAACAGGTTTATTCACGTTGATGGAGTGGGTAATATGCCAAAAGTTAGAAGATTTGCTAGCCAAATTTTGGCATTCTTGACTACCCTTGCCGCAGGCATAGCCGTTAGTGATCCACAATGTGGTTATACTGCAACCAGTCATAAAGTTCTCAAAGAGTGGAATTGGGCCAAATCTTGGGATAAATATGGTTATCCAAACTATTGGCTAATCGAATTATCAAGACTCTCTTTTAGTGTGGTAGAGGTGCCAGTAAAATCGATATATGGCAGTGAAAAGTCTAATTTGAAAATGCTTCGGTTCCTGTTTTCTGTTGGCATAATGATGTTGGTTATGCTCCACAAGCGGTGTCTTTCAATGTTGTTTAATCGAAATGTGGTACCACATAGTATCTTTTCTTTAGTTGCATACTCAATCGGTTGGATTGCCATTATACCTTCTATAAGTACAGATTTGGAGAGAGAGATTGCCAATAGTACAAGTGGGATAGTATTTCTAGTGGGAATGAGTTGGATGGCTGCTCATGTTTTTGACAGAATGGCAGTAAAAACAAGAATAGAGTTGAGGAAAAATGCGCAGGCACGATAAACGCAATAAGCCACGAAGTGCCCATGTTAGGCACATTCTTGTCGGTCATAAGCCAGAAGCAAGGGAGATAATTGAACAAATTTCTAACGCTAAAAATCCTCTGCGAATGTTCAAAAAATTAGCTAAAAAATATTCCAATTGCCCCAGTGGTGCCAAAAAAGGCGATCTGGGAGAATTCATTGAAGGACAAATGGCGGTAGATTTTGAAACAGCTGTGTGGGCTACGGAGATTGACCAAACTCCTTCGAAATTTGTGAAAACTCAATTTGGTTATCACATAATTTGGGTGCACTCAAAGACTGAGCATCAGTAAAATGGTGGGCGTACCAAGATTTGAACTTGGGTCCAAGCGTCCCAAACGCCCGAGTATAGGCCAAACTAACCCATACGCCCGTTGTGTTTCGCCACGACTTCACTGTTATCAACTTCACTCAAGAAATTGCCATAAACCTTCATCCAAACGGAGAATCAATCCTTCTGACTCCGCCATATCTAAAAATGATATTACTGATTTTTCAAAACCCTTCTTTTTGAAATTACTTCGAATAACAGAAAGCGATACTATACTATTGGAATCTATTGATTCACGGAGAATTTGGACACCTTTTTTGGGGTTAAATGAGGATGGTGATTTGGCTAAACTTTCTGCTTTAGTCAATTGCTTGCCTAAAGCATCCCTAAGTTCTGGAGGAGTATTTGCTAGGATGACTTTCATTCTTAAGTCGCTTGGATTAGCGGCTTTGTCAACAACGGGTGTAGATTCACCGATCCTTTGACCACAGTGTGGGCAGGAATGCCCACTAGTTTTTCTTCCATGGCAATTATTGCAAGCAAGACATTTGAACACATTCCAAGTATCTGCCATGAGGTTAAATTCCGGCGGCGGTTATTCAAAATGACTATCAAAGACTGAAATCTGAACTAGGCCCGCTTCTCTTACTTCCTGGCCTCAAAGCTGGCGCAGCAGGTGCTTTGACATCAACTCGCTTCTGCTTCTTATCTTCTGGTACTGTAAGACCTCCTCTTATTGGACCTGAGGATTGTCTGCCGCCAAGGGAAAGTGAATTCGGTAAAATCAACGCTGCCATTGCTACTCCATGATGTTCTGCTCCAGCCGTAACTTCATCTACCGCTACGTCAAAGGTGATTACTTCAAGGTCTCTTGATGCCAATCTTCTTTGAAGATTTCTTCGAAGTAGAAGAGTGGTTTCTTCATAGTCCATTTCTGTAGAGATGGTCGCTACTACTGCGCATTCATCGCCTTCTGGAGTCACACAAGATGCCCAAGCAACCCCAGCACAAGCACTAGAACCGTTGTAAGAATATGCTGTTGCCATGTGACATTCAACCAATGAACCCATTGGCAAAGGTCGTGGTGGTGTTGCTTCAAAATTTAGGGGCAACATTGCACCTTTTACTTCTATTAATCGAGTATCTCCTAAACCTAGTTCAACTAATCCTTGGTCATATGCATCTTCGGCATTTTCTCCCCAAGGAGCAACTGCAGTCATCAACCAACCTTGACTTCCTCGAGACACCCTTCCCGGCTTCATGTGTACCACCAGTCGCAAGAGGTTCTTGAATGAAATGGTTATCGCAGAACATGGCTGCGAGATACAGAGGGGCGCTTCTACTAGTCGCATTAAGCCTCATTATCATCGGATTAGTGGTTGGAAACGAAGGAGGCACTACTTCTGCATCTATCGTTTTTCTAATCTTTCTAGTGCTCACCATTACAGTTGTATTTTGGAATTTATTTGAAAAAAATACCACTAATAATTACAACCAAGGCTCAACAGCGGGAGTTATTGCAAACTATGGTTTAAGGAGTGCAGAAAATACTGAAATCGGTGATGCTTCAGAGATACCAAACCCGTTGGATAGTGATATTGACATACCGCTTATGTGATCATAGCAGCCTTATGGTTTCCAAGTTTTTTGGCGCATAGGTTCGGCATTTGTAGCGTTCTCTTAATGTGTGACCCAATTCGTTGCACTTGTGATAATCTCCATGGTGACAAATAATGTTACGTGGCTTTGGATTAAGTTGTTCAACAAATTCCAATAGTTGTCTCCTGTCAGAATGTCCTGAAAAGCCATCAATTGTTGCCATTTCACATCCTACTTTGACAATTTCAGTCTGGCCGTTGATGACCATAGGAACTTCACTGAAACCTTTTTGTAATCTTCTGCCCAAAGTGCCCTCCGCTTGGTAACCTACGAAACATAAGGAATTCCTTTTACTATGTGCCCAATTTTTGAAATATTCCACAACAGGACCTGCATTCATCATTCCTGAAGTCGCTAAAACGATGCAAGGAGATGGGTCCATGAGAATATTTTCTCGCAAATCGCGACTTTTCACTGGTCGGAACCATTCATTACTAAACGGATTACCTCCATCATCTTTGAGCAAGGATTTACGCAGAGTATTGGTAAGATAGTTGGGGTGAGCTGCATGTATCGCTGTGGCTTCCTGAATCATACCATCTAGCCATACTGGAACTGGCTTAACTGTTCCAGAACGAAACAGCTCATCGATAGCAATCATAACTTCTTGACTTCGACCTACTGCAAACACTGGAAATACCATTTTTCCACCGCGGCTTAAAGTTCTTGAAACTATATCCTTTAATTCTTGATTCGCTTCTTGCCTAGATGGCTGGTAGTCACCTTCCGACCCATATGTTGATTCCAAGACAAGAGATTCAACACGTGGGAACCGAGTATTAGCTGCATCGAATAACCACGATTTTTCATATTTCTGGTCTCCGCTAAACAATAAATTATGCTTACCGTCGCCTATATGGAGATGGACTGCGGAAGAACCAAGGATATGACCTGAATTAGAGAATGTCATTTTAACATCTGGTGCGATATCTGTCGTTTGGTCCCAATCAACATCAACAACGTGTCTTTGACAGGTGCGGATATCTTCCATGCTATATGGGGCTCTTTTTCCTTCAGTGCCGCCAATTTTTAGATAATCGGTTTGTAATAATAGCATCAAATCGCGAGTGGGAGGTGTACAGTAAACTGGACCTCGATAGCCATATTTGAATAAAATTGGCAGCATTCCGGCGTGATCAAGATGTGCATGTGTCAGTATAACCGCATCGAGTTTGTCTACTGGTAACGCTTCAGGCGCATTGAAGAATGGCATTGGATCATTATCGTTGGCAACATTCACTCCCACATCGATCATAATTCGTGATTCGTTAGTAGTGACTAAGTGGCATGCCCTGCCTACTTCTCTGTAAGACCCTAACGCAGTAACTCTAGCCCACATTGACCCCGGCCGCTTAGGACGATGGATGTTTAGTCCAAAATTCTTCAACAACTTACGTCTATCATCAGCATTTACTTGCCTGTAGCCGCGAATGTCATGAACGGTTTTTGACAACAGGGGAGGAGTTCTCTCAACAATCGGTATCCATCCTGCCTTATCTCTAATCTCATTGACATTTGCCCCTCTACGGCCAACTGCTTCTCCGGGGTTTTTGCACTGAATTATAACTTCACTGAAACAACTGTCAAAATAAATGTGCGAGATTTCGGCTTCTGCGGGAATTATAGATTCTATAATCGATTTCGCTTCTTGTTCTGACTTTACAATACTGAGGTCTGGACGAATTTTTATTTTCCTTTTTATTTTCTTAGCAATCTTGCCAACAAGACCGTCGCCGCCGCCAAACTTTTGCGGTTCATTGGTAACAATGGCAATATTTCCTGCTTCTAAATCAACTCTGTAATCAATTGATTTAGGCACGATTTTACTTATTTCATCTTTTAGTTCTTTGAATGTGAGACGCACACTTTCACCTGCCTAACCGCAACCTAGCAACACATGTGTTTAACACAATGCAGTAAACTGCGGGAATAAAAATCAAGAAAGAAGTTTACTGACTTGGTCTTCGGTTTGAAGAACAAATCCATCTTTTTTGGTTATGACAGCGAGATCCATTCCGTTTCCAGAGGCTGCATCACGCTGTCCTGATGCGTGTAGGGCGCGGGCAGCAAGTTTCAATGCTTCGGTCTCAGTCATATCTGTTTTGAACCCGTCTTCTAGCACACCATACATGTATGGAGAGCCCGAACCTGTTGCACAGTATACATCAGGAATTGAGCCACCTGCTGAATCTATTGAGTAAACGTGCCCTCCATCTGCATCAACACCAACAATCAACAGTTGAACCCAGTGAGGCCTGCCTGAGAGTATATTTGCTGTTAGGGTGGCTGCACCCTTGACGGTCATTGGTTGTTGTCTGCGTAATTCAAACAAAGCAACTTCTGCAGTCAAGGTTCTTGAGAGAGATTGTGCATGACCTACCAGTCCTGCAGTAGTTAGCGCTAGGTTATTGCCTATTTGGAATAATTTTTGCACTGATTTATTGGCAATGAAATGACCCATGGTCGCCCTGTGGTCTGCTCCAACGACAACTCCTCCTTTGAATGTAATACCTAATGTACTGGTTCCGGTTTTTAGCACGTTTGCGTTGTTATCCATCATCATCAATCTCTCCCTAAAGTCGGCACCTTTTGAACATTGGCGCATAAAGGGCTGACCGCCAATCTATTTCAACATTAATATCGTTCAACAAAATTTCTGTAAAAATAGCGATAAATCTTTTTTTCTAATGCGAGTATTCTTGTGCTTAAGACTTGTCGCATACCACATGAAGAAGAAAAAGGAGGATGACCCGCACCAGTCATCATTAGATTCTTTTTCTGATATCAAACTCCCAAGCATGCCAGATTTGGACAAACTTGCCAAAGCTGACAAATTAATCAAACAAAGTGAGCAGACTAAATCACCGTCAAATAACTCTCTAAATACCTTTGAAATGCCTAGTATGAATACTGCCAAAAAAACCAATCAAGTACCATCTGAACTTATTTTCCACAATTTAGGAAATAAATATCCAGACCCGCCAATTAAGTCTGACGAGAAAGGACTTGTAGTTCACAGGGCAGTACTAAACGACATTACTGGAACTTCTACCCTTCTTGATTGGCTGTCAGATGGACACGCTGCTATAGTTGAGTTGGGGCGCTTGATTAAGCGAGATACCGAATTTAATTCAGCACTAAATTCAATGCACACTTTCATAGAAGGCGATCTTGGAGGTCAAATTATTCAGTTAACTGATACTAGGCTAATGCTTCTACCCCCTGGATGCCGAGGCTTGAAAGGAGTTGAAATGGAAGCATTTGCCGCCAGTGCAGAGGAATTAGGTCGGAGGCGATTGTAATACAAGAGGCACCCGTCAACATCCCGTGTCCCATCTGCCACAAAGAAGGCGATGTGTATATGATTGCCCATATAGACGAAATCCCATACTTTGGCGAACACACTCAAGTTACGGTCATGTGCCATAGCTGTGGGTGGAAACAAACTGATTTCATTCCAGCTGAAGGTAAAAAAGCAGGATGTTGGAAATTAGCAATAACTGACGAAAAACAGCTGCGGTCTAGAGTAGTAAGATCTAGTTCATGTACGGTAAGAATACCAGAATTAGACCTACAAGTAAATCCCGGTAGCAGTTCAACTGGTTATGTTTCTAACGTCGAGGGTGTACTCAATCGCTTTCTTGAAGTTATGAATACCGTACTTCGTGGTTTGCAATCTGATATTGAGAAGCAACTTGTTGAAGGGAACAAAGTAGATTTGACACAAATAAGCGGGGAAATTAGCCAATTAGAATTATTAATTGACAATGTAAAGAATGCTGGTTTAGAAAATTCTTTAACAATTACCTTGGAGTTCTTGGACCCACACGGCCATTCCATGATACTGGATGAATCTGCAGAGGAGCGAGAACTTACCGATGAAGAAATTGCGGTATTACCAACCGGACCGGACCCTGCGGTTTTTTCTGCCTGATTATTTGGCATCGTCTGCCAAGAAATCACTAACTAAGTGACTGGTTTGGTCACGTAATTCTATGTGATTTGTCATCCATTCTGTGGCTTTATCAACACAAATTTGTTTCATTTCTCCGGCAAGAATTTTACCATTCCGATAGTCGGAATTTAATTCAGCCAAATAATTGTCATCATCTTCGAAGAAATACATCATGTATTGGTATGCAACATCAACATCAGGATTCCCGCCTAATCTTCGATGTTCTTCTACAGTTGATTGGCCACCTGAGTAGGCTCTACGAATTTTCTTTGTGATAACTTCTAAATCGTCATTTAGGAATATTGTTGTTTTTGGTTTACTACTACTCATTTTATCACCGGTCAGTCCAATTGCAAAGTGATGATAGGTAGAGGAGGGGGCAAGTAAACCCATGCCGCCTAATTCGCGTTCAAATTCTAATAATTTAATCCGGATTTTGGCTTTATCTCGCTGAGTTGCACCAGGTATCACAATAGTTCCTTGTTTAGGATTTGAATTAATATCTGAAAAACCTAAACCTGATAACTTATTCACAATTCCCTGAAATACACCTGCAACTTTATTCCGATCAATGCGTCCATTGGGTTGCTGTCCAAGAATCTCGGCATTTTCATCTTGTATTGAAAGACCAACAAGTAGTCCCGGGCCGTTATTGTCATTTACATTGAACCAATTTGACTTAGCTGCGATACCGCGGGTTAGTCTAAGATGCGGATCTTGATCTACACCAACTGGGACAACTATTGGTCTAAGACCACCATGTTCTTCTGTTTGCGGGTGTAATATGTCACCAACTTGAACCATCGGGGCTTGAAAATGTGCAAGGTTAGTATCACCTTTAAACCCGTAAATAGATTCAAATTCATTAAGGTTAGTTCGCTTGCCTAACTGAAATCCTAACCTTTGGACAACCGACCGTGTAGATTGAAAATATACATTGGTTTTTTCTGGGTTTAAACCTAAAGCAGCATAGTTTGCCACATATTCCTGCAACGCGATTTCTCTCCCCTTGGCCAGACCAACGCCTCTAGTCGCTTGACTCTCCAAATCAGCAACCGCGATAGTAACGTCGCCACCAAGTTGTTGAAACCACTTGACTTGTTCGATAACCATAGAATGACCAAGATGCATTCTACCGCTAGGCATTAATCCTGTTAATACTCCAAACGGTTCGTTTGAGCTATGCGCATTGATGACCAAATCAAGATCCCTGTGTGCAAAGACAATTCCACGTCTGTGAAGGTGGGAAGGGTTTGGTAATGTGACATTGGAGAAATCTGATAATCCAAACTGGTCGATTATTCTTGAATAGTCCGTGGATTGGTTACTACTCCAAGGATCGATGTTTACTTTATCCGCAACCATAGCAATCCCCGCAATTGTTGTTTAATTGTTTTATTTCATCAAGGCTTCGATATAAATCAAGCGATAAAGGCCATTAGTTCTTATTTCACTTGGGGGCCAAGGGGCCGATACCTTCCCGTTTTAGTATCAGTAACATACTAAGAATCACTGCAGAACCTATCGCAAAAGCCACATAGGGTATCCAAGTTGCTTCCGCATCTATTGGCCTTGGTTGGAGCAACCAGGTAAAAACTAAATCATCTTGGTCAGCAAATCTCTTTGACCATTTGAATAAATCAGTTGTTTCATGGGCCGCTATCGTAATTGCGGCAGAATGATTATTCCAAAATTCAGCGATGCCCATCACATCATAAGTTGAATTAGTCACTGTGATTTGCACTTCCCGTTCATCTATTATGCTCAGTAACAAATACCCATCCTGAGATTGACTGTAACCTTCTTTAGTATGTCTTGAATCTGTGATGTCGTCTAGTGGCAAATCATCTGAAGATATTGAGATAATTGTAGATTCTTCAATATCCAACATCCATGTAATTGGAATATTCCAACGCTCTGGCAGTAGTTTGTCACATTGCTCAGTGGCAAGTGACTTGAAAGTAATAACATAATTTTCACCGACTTCGCTTACTGAATGGTCAAATTGGTAACATTTCTCTTTAGCCCAGTAGGACCATGCTTGACCCCATGTAGTTAGCCACGCATCTGCATCGTCACTGATGTAGTCTTCAATTGCTGAATCATGGCGAATTGTCGCTTCATTTACTCGCCCTATCCAGTATAGATTTACTAAACCACCTTCCTCAACAGCGTCCCTAACAGTGTCCACTGAACCAACTATCTGCTCTAAACTACCACCGCGCCTACCCAAGTTGTACCAATCCCATAGATCAGCAGGGATGTCTGTTGAATTATGCCATGCTGTATATCCCAAAGAATTCGCATCTCCATGGACAACAAATCCCTGTTGTGAAATTATTTGGTGCTGTGCCATTGTAAGAGAATTTGGTGTATATGTAGACACCGGGTTATCACCCCATAGACTTGCATCAACCCTTTTCTCGATATACTCTCTGCATTCTCCTGCCACGGCACCTGGATCGGAATTCCAAGATAACCCTGGAATATCATAACAACCAAACTCATCGCCGTTATTGAGTCGCTCTGTAGCTAGAGAGGTGTTGAGCCAGCCATCTTCATCCCAATTTGCGTCAGCGATAACTGAGGGAGAAAAAATCAAACCGAGCAATGAAAGAAGAATTACCGTCAAAATACTGGCATTCTTCACAACATTCACTACCCGGGTGATTAATGGTCATTATCCTCAGTTTTGATACTTCGTATTGCAGGATTTTTGTAATCGTATTGAAATCATTATATTATGATTATATCTAAAGCAACAATCAAAGGTAAATCCCATTACGCAAAGATATGAACGACAGCCTCGATGATATTCTCGAGGCATGGAACAGTCTAGAGCCACATTGGAAAATCACTCCACGCAATGGTGGGATAGCACCAACACCTGGGTACTCCTTTATTCGATTTATTTTTTCACCAATAATTAGAGGTTTGATGAGGATAAAAATGTCCGGGTCTGAAAGAATTCCCAGCCAAGGTGCAACAATCTTTGCCGCCAATCATTTATCACATGTGGACCCAATATTGGTAATTGCCTCATCCGGAAGGAAAGTACACTACCTTGCAAAAGATGGGCACTTCAAAAATTTCTTCCTCCGTAAATTCATGAACCTTACTGGACAGATTGAAACTCAAAGAGAAGAAGGAGGAGACTTAGCACTTGCTTCGGCTGCTGATGTTCTTGAATCAAATTGCGCTCTAGGGATTTTCCCAGAAGGTACCCGTTCTAAGAAAACTGAAAAGCCATTTTTACTTCCTGGCAAGACTGGAATAGCTAGACTTGCTGCGTCATTTCCACATTCACATGTGGTCCCAATAGCACTACAAGGGACTAGACAAATGATGGCACCACAATCGGATAAATTACCTAAATTATGGAAGCCAATAAAAATTAATTATGGTAAAAAGATTTCATGGTTGGAATGGCTCAGTAGCAGTGAGGGCGGAGATATGTCCACAGAGCAAATAAAAGCCATGGCAAAGTTAGAGAAACATGAGATAAAATCATCGATTGCTGCACTCTATAGAAAATTTACCGACCAATTAATGGCCAGCATTGGCAAATTAGGAGCACCCTAAATGCCACTGTTCAGCAAAATTATGGGTAAAAAAATTAGAAAATTATCAAAGGCTTCCTTCCATTGGTTAGGTTGGCGACATCATGCAAGAATATCTGAATTTAATCCGACGAATCTTGGATGAAGGGGAACAAAAGGGTGACAGAACTGGTACTGGTACTCTTTCGGTATTTGGTCACCAAATGAGATTTGACTTAGCGGAAGGATTCCCTATGGTAACTACTAAAAAATTGCATCTTAAGTCAATAATTTATGAATTACTGTGGTTTCTAAAAGGCGATACAAACGTGAAGTATCTCCAAGATAATGGCGTTCGAATTTGGAATGAGTGGGCCGATGAGAATGGGGACTTAGGCCCGGTTTATGGTAAACAATGGCGGCACTGGGAATCCAAAAATGGTACAATAATCGATCAAATTACTGGCGCAATTGATATGATAAAAAATAATCCAAATAGCCGTAGAATCATTGTCTCTGCCTGGAATGTTGGAGAGTTAGAGGAAATGGCTTTGATGCCATGTCATGCCTTTTTCCAATTCCATGTGGCAAATGGCAAACTCAATTGTCAATTATACCAAAGAAGCGCAGATGTATTTCTTGGAGTGCCATTCAATATTGCATCCTATGCTTTACTTACTCACATGATGGCTCAAGTTTGCGATCTTAAACCGGGAGCATTTGTACACACAATTGGTGATGCGCACTTGTACAACAATCATCTAGAACAAGCTCGGTTACAAATCACTAGGGAGCCAATGAATTTGCCAAGTTTAAAACTAAATCAGGATATTGTTGACATCGATGACTTTACGTTTGATGATATCGAAGTAATAAATTATCAGCATCACCCACATATTTCAGCGCCAATTGCTATCTGAGTTGTTGATATGATAATAATGATATATGCTTGTGATGAAAATAATGCCATTGGCAAAGATGGTGATTTGCCATGGCGGCAATCCACTGACTTGCAGCATTTCAAATCAATAACAAGTGGTGGAACAATTGTAATGGGTAGAAAAACTTGGGAAAGTTTGCCCGGAAAGCTACCCAATCGAAGGCATGTCGTTTTGACCAGAGGAGTTAGGACTGATGTTGAAACTGCTACATTTGATGAAGTAATGGAGATGGCAAAGTCTCAGGATTTATTTGTCATCGGTGGAGGAGAAATATACGAATTATTTTTGCCCCACACAGAAATTATCCATCGTACAATTATTCATTGTATTGTTCAACAACCTGATACTTTTGCCCCAGAAATTGATGATTCAATATTTGCCACAACTGAGAATAACTTTGTTGAAAAATCACCACGTGATCAATACGATATGACGTTCCAAAAACTGTCTAAATAGGTAATTATTACTTATTTTTGTATTCTGTTACTCTAACGCCTAGACGACCAGTAAGGGCCTCTCTTTGCATTATTCGGGCATATTTCTTTTCAAACGCTGATTTCAAGTCGATTTCCATTGCGATAGAATGACCCATAAGTAAAATCATTATATCTGCCATCTCTTCAGCACATTCCTCTAATGGTTTGCCTTTAGTTATAGCAGCAGAAAGTTCACCTAATTCTTCCACAGTAAGAGCTATGCGATAACCCATATCATGACCATTTTTACCTGCAAAGTCATGTTTATGGTGGAATTTAGCAACTTTTTTCATCATTGTTTCCCATTCATTACTCGGCTCGTGAGCCACCCAATCCTCGACATTCAAACCTTCCATGAAAAGATTATAACGAAGGTACAGAATAGTTCTTACTCATGCCTCAAAATAGTAAATAAGGTTTGAAAAACTGGTTCTAAACGTTTGTTAGCTTGCGCAGAGACTTGTTGGTGTGATAGTTCGGCACTTCTATCCCCCGGTTCTCTACCTGCCGCCCAATTTGATGAGATACAGATTGCGGAATATGGTATATTCAATTCATTGGCGAGTTTTACTTCTCTTGCCATAGTCATACCAACCATATGTCCACCAAGAAGACCAATTGCATCTACCTCAGCTCTTGTTTCGAAATGAGGCCCTTGAGCAAGCCAGTAAGTGTAATACATCCGCTCCTTGGAATCGTCAAATCCTTGAGATCTTCTTAATCCTGATTCTAATTTTTTGTTTAATTCTGTAGAGAACGGTTCCGTAACTGAGGTGAAAGTCGCAAACTCTTCGCTATAGGTCGAAGCAACACCACTAAAATCAATGTACTGGTCGGCTAAAGCCACCTTACCCGGAGGAAAATCTGCTTCTAGTGTTCCAACTGAACAAACTGAGATTATTACATCACAGCATGCTTCTTTTAGCGCGGCCATATTGGCTTTATGATTAATTGAGTGCGGTGGTTTGTTAGCTTGGCCACCATTGTGATGTCGTTGCAAGAAAAATAATTCCTTATCGTCATCATTGCCAATTATGTTTATTGTCATGCATTTTAGCGGCACTTCCCCAAATTCAGTCTGTACCATTACATTGTCCGTTCTTTTTTCGAACATGTGGTATTCTTCATTAGGGCCGTCTTTAAACTCAAAATCAACTAGACCTGTACCGCCAATAATGCCAATGCGTTCCATTAGGCATCACCAATAGAATGTTGGTTGGTTATTCCTCTAGTCGGGCTATTAAATCGGCTTTCTTACCGGATACTGGTTTTCCAGCAGCCTTTAGAAGTTCCTTCAATTCTGCAACAGTCATGCTGCTGTAGTCAACTGCTTCAGCGGCCTCTTCTTTGGTTTCTTCGACCTCAGATACTGCTTCAACGACTTCTTCAACAACCTCTTCAGTCTTCTCAGATTCTGGTTCCATGGCTTCTGCTGCATCCAGAATCGAAGGAGTTGTTTCTGCTTCATCTTCTTCATCTTCCATTGCTGCTGCTAGAGCAGCAGCTTTCTTGGCCTTAAGTTCCGAAGCCGTTCTTGCTTCCTCCTCATGGATTTCGTCAAGGGTTGGACCTTTTTCGTTAACTACACCTGTTTGCAATAGTTGACTTTTTCTAATTGAAATTGACTTTATTGGGTAAATTGGCTTCACTGCCTTCCTTACATCTTCTTCAAGTTCTCCACCTAGAATAGCCTCTTGCAACTTTGCGTAGGTGTTCTTAGCAGCAAAGCCAAGAAGTAGTTCTCTTGTCTTGGAGCGCATGGCTTGCTTGACTGAAGTTTGAACTCTCTTTTGGGTTATAATTAACGGTTTTAATCTAACTAAGTAACCATCAGTAGTTACTACGTCAACAACGTCGTCTACTTTACCACGGTATCTGCGTATTTGTCTTCTGATGTGATCTGTTTGGTGGTGGTGGCCGATGAAAGTTGTTAGGGCGTCTTGCCCTACACACTCATCGACACGGAACCTAAGGATGACGTGCATCTTGGTGAAGTCGCCATTGAATTCTTGCAAAGTCATTTCGTAGACTCTGCCCATGATATGCTCATCTGACTCACCGATTGTCTCTCCGATATTCTTGAAATCCCATGGATGTCGAGGCGCACGAATAGTGTACCATCTCTTTGTCTTCCACTTGTCACGCTGTTTACGTGCTGCTGCACGTGCCTTTGCACTCACTTTCTTTGCCATCGATATCAACTCGGTTAGTCTTGCGGGGGCTACCCCACTTGCAAGTTGCCGACTAACCCCCCCTATTTCAAAGGGACTATTGGAATGGAGCATTAATATTTTACAATATTCAACAAAACTCTTCAACAACCAGTCCACCCGTCAGCCATGGGCATACACCACGTAACCTGTCGAGTTACTGCCAGCGGCGTGGATGACACGGGGTCGATTATTGATTCATTGGAGTGGTTAGCAGGTGATGATGCAGAAATAATTGTTGACAAATCAGCTTCTTATCACGGTTCAATGGTATATCTCATATCCTTTAAACTAACAAAAAATAAGCCGGTAAAACAATTCATCAGTAGGTTAAATGAAGTAGATACTTCATTAATATCACAGACTTTAGCAGAAAAGATAGACGAAAACAACACTCTTCACCTAAGGTTTTGCTTAGATTCGTTAATTGGAGGGCAGATTTTGATCATAAATTCTACGCAAAAGTCTGTTAAATGTAACATCAAAATTGAAGTTTATCCAGGTCAAACAGCCGAAGGAGAAATAAACAAAATTTTGTTTTCGGCATGAGTACCTTTTGGTCACCCTTAATTTTACGACAATTCACAAGGGGTTAAGTATCTCAAGTTCCACGGGTGGAATGAGGAGAAATTATGACCCATGTTGTAACTACTACGTGCGTAGACCACAAGTACCAAGAATGCGTAGCAGTCTGTCCTGTTGACGCATTTAGAGAAGCCGAGACTTACCTAGTTATCGACCCAGACGAATGCATTGATTGCGGCGCTTGTGTCCCTGAATGCCCTGTAGATGCAATCTTTGCTGACACAGATGTTCCCGATGAAGAAGAACACTGGATTGACCGCAATGCAGACGAATCAATAGATGCGGAAGTAGCAGAAGGAGAATCTCCGGTTCTCGCAGATTAAATCAAGGCAGTGATAATATGTCAGATTTAGATTTTACCCAGTTCCGTAGCGGTAGCGAACTTTTGAAAAGAGGATTTGCTAGAATGCAACAAGGTGGCGTCATCATGGACGTCGTGAATGCTGAACAAGCCGCAGTAGCCGAAGATTCAGGCGCCGTAGCAGTAATGGCCCTAGAGAGAGTTCCAGCTGATATTAGGAAACAAGGCGGAGTCGCCCGGATGAGCCATCCAGACATGATTCAAGGAATATTAGACTGCACATCAATACCAGTCATGGCTAAGTCAAGAATCGGCCACGAGGGCGAATCGAGAATCCTTGAATCCATGGGTGTTGACATGATCGACGAATCAGAGGTCTTGACCCCAGCAGACCCATTCTTCCACATCAACAAAAAGGATTTTGAAATACCGTTTGTTTGTGGAGCAACTGAACTACCCGAAGCAGTCCGCCGTATCTACGAAGGAGCAGCAATGATTAGAACCAAGGGCGAGGCAGGCACCGGCAATGTTGTCGCTGCAGTCACCCATGCTAGACTCATCGACCAAGAAATAAAACAATTACAAAATCTCGAGCATGACCAATTAGGCGTCGCTGCAGATTCGATAATTTCTCGATACAAAGTACTAGCACAAAAATCAACCCTTCCGGGCACCTACGAAGTTACTCCATTTGGCGCAATTGATGATGAAATGCACCAAGAAGTGGTACAAATACTATCTGAAATAAAAGAAATCCAACGTCTCCCGGTAGTGACATTTTCCGCTGGTGGAATCGCCACTCCTGCTGATGCATCACTAATGATGCGTATGGGCATGGATGGAGTGTTTGTTGGCTCGGGGATTTTCAAGTCCGAAGACCCAAAAACTATGGCTGATGCAATTGTTTTGGCTACCGCACACTATGATGATGGTGCAAAAGTCGCTGAAGCAATGGCCATGACTCTTGGAGAGCCAATGAAAGGTGACGAACTTGAAACCTTGGAAGTAAGATTAGATCAGCGTGGCTGGTAATCATTCTAGGGGAGTTTCAATTCCCTCTTCACCTAGAGTCCATTTTAGAGTTTTGACTACTCCCTGTAATGCTTTGTGAGTTCTGGCTGCTTCTTTCATGCCGTCTAAATCTCCGCTCTTACGGCATTGTTCATACCACTGCTTCCATTGAACTAAACGCCCTTCTGCATCCTCGAGCATTTGTTCAATCTCTGTCCAGGTTCGATTATAGGACCTGTATGGGATTGGAGGCTCATCACTCATCTCTATCAACTAGCCCTACAACAAGTCATATTTATTCAATACTATTAACTAACTATGAATCAATTTTTTTCTCGCAAAAATTAGCCTTATTTTCGATGGACACATAATCACCAACAACACAGCTTGTCAAAGAACAATCAGAGCCTATCTTAACATTATTACCAACAACTGAATTTCTAATTATCGTGTTATCACCAATTATTGAGTGATTCATTATTAGACTATTTTCAATCCTACAATTTTTACCAACTAAGGCTTGATGGCATATTACGCTTTCAATAATTTTTGATTGGGTTTCAGCAGTATCAAAAACATAGCCTCTTTCGGGGGTTAATTTACCAGGGGGAATGGTGAAAGGCAGTTCCATGCGTTTAGTAATTAGTTCGTTTTGAGCTCTTATCAGTTCGCTTGGTGTACCAACATCAAACCATAGGCCATCTAACTTCATAGCGTATAGTGGCCATCCGAGTTCCAATAATTTGGGGAATAATTCCTTGCTAAAATCATACTTTGTGTCAAATGGAATATATTCTAGAACCTCGGGTTCAATGATGTATAATCCAGCATTTATTACATTGCTAAAGGCGTCTTCTAAAGAGGGTTTTTCTAAAAACTTAGTAATGTACCCTTCAGACAGTTTTGCGTCAATTTGGCCGTTTAATTGGCTAGACAAACCAACAATCCCGAACTGTGTGGGATCTTCAACTTCCCAAAGCGCCATTGTCACCTTAGCATTGGATAACTTGTGAGCGGCAATTAAATCTTCCAAATTTGAAGATAGTATAGCATCACCAGAGGCTACAATAAAAGTATCAGTTAGCCTATTTTGCAACAATTTGACGCTACCTGCTGTACCCATTGGCCTATCTTCATTGCTAACAGAAAATTTTCCGGGTTTGTTATTATTCCAATCTTCAACTAAAGAAATCAAACCTTCACCTTGATAGCCAGTAGTCAAAATTACTTCATCGATACCTGCGTCAAGTAATGCGTCACTTACGTAATCGATTACTGGTTTACCTAATACCTGAACTAATGGTTTTGGTCTATTTGCAGTTAACGGATAAAGCCGAGTTCCTTTGCCCCCGGCCATGATAACGCCAATCATATTGACACCTATCTTCTTCTAGAAACATCAACTCTTCGCATGTTTTTCTTTTTATCCGATTTCTTTGATTTGGATTTCGATACAAAATCCTCGTTGCTCAAGCCACCAAAAGTAATCGAGCCAGTCGACAATAGTGAATTGGTTAGTAGTTCGGCAACTTCTTCAGATTGCGCACCAGTTTTCATCTCTTTCTTAACCGATGCATTGTGGTCTGTCAACCAAGACTTACGTTCTTCACGTACCGATTTTAATTCGTCTTTGGCTTTGTTAACATCAACCATCAATTCTTCAATCTTTGCGTGTACTTCGTTAGCCTTCTCTTTTAGCTCAACAAATTCGGTGTGGAATCTGTCACCTTCTGATTTTAGGAAATCACGATGAGCAAATGCCTCATCAACTTCAGGTGTCTTGGCATTTAGTCTCTCAACCGCTTCAATCATTGAATTGTGAGCAGCGTCCGCCTCGGCTTTGAGGGTTTTAATTGCAGAATCAATGTCAGACATATCAACTTCAACCATTTTGAATTTAGTGACCTCGGGCTCTAATTCCTCAATTCGCTTTGAAAATTCTTTAATTTTCTTAACCATTTCTTTTTCCTTGTTAACACCAACAGAGGTGGTTTCAAATCTCTTTTCAAGAGAGTCGACTTGCTGCTTTAAATCAGCATATTCTGCAGTGGCAGACCGCTTTTGAGTGTGGTCTTTCCTTTTCCCCTTTATCTGTGAGATCAGATCACGCATTTGGCTTTGAATAGCATTACGCTTTTCCTTAAATGATTTAATTTCAGCACGCATTGCTCTTACTTCGGCAATAAATAATTCAATTTTCTCTCGATGTTCTTTGTATTGTGATTGTACTGAATTTCTTTTCTCTGCTGAAACTTTAGCCTGAGCGTTGAAGTTATTGCGAGTTTCTCTCATCTTACGAACCTTGGACTCCATCGCATGGAGTTTCTCACGAAGTTCCGCGTCTGGCTTTTCTTCGCCCTCGTTCAACTTCCCGCGCATGGTTGGTCGTAAGAGTTCACCATTTCAAATCTACGCTTTGAAGTAATTGTCTCTAAACGATGATAAATGTCAATAATGTCGACGAAATTAAGGTACCAGCCAGACCGATTATATTGAAAACCAGTGAACTTGCAACCCGTATTCTCTCCTTGAAAACCGAACGTATTCTTACGTTCATCTGAGAACCAATTAGCAATTCACCACTCACTTCTTCAAGCCTTACAGATACTGTTGCTTCTCCAAATCTTTCTGGTAGTAACGACTGCCAAGCAACCGTTCCGTCCCTTAGAAGGGCAGACATGATCGCAAGAATATCATCGTCTCCTGATTGCGACAATGGTACACCCTCTGCTGGCCACCATTGCTTCTCTCCGGGTTTAAGGCGATACGTCATTGCGATATCATGCGGCCTAAAGTCTGGTGATTGAACTCTTAAAACAACAGTTCTTGTCTCATCGGATAGATTGTGCATATAGGTAAACAAATTAGCCTTTCCATGCACAACATTTTCCATATCGACTTCAAATATTATATCATCTTTAATTGATTTTCTTCCTGCTGACAAATCTTCTTCAATTCTGCCAATCATACGGAAAAATGCTGGGCATTGTGATTCGATATAATCGATGATTTGTAACCATTCTTCGATGGTAAAAACTTCGTGATTTTTAATAAATTCAACGCCTGCCTTGGTTAAAATCTCGCCAAACTCTGAGTAGACTGAGGATAAGTCTAGACCTTGGGAATGCTTGTAAAAAGTCATCATCATTTTTTCTCTAGCAAACCTTGGCTCTACACCTCTTTTAACATGAGTTTCAACACCTTTGACAAATCTTTCGTACTCAGATCTCAGCAACGGATCTAATTGTGATTTTACCAAATCTGAAAAAACCATATCGAGAGTTGAAGGGTGGACAGGTGAATTGTACGCTTCTAGGAGACCTGTTCTTTCAGCCATATTGAAGTTTGATGATCTTGTTGCTATATGTTGGCCAAGGGAGAGCATGGTAAGTGAAAATGACAACGCCAGTAAATTCTTACCCATGTCACTTTGTATCCCGTAAAACGCAATAGCAGACAAGGCGAATATTGCTAGTAGAGAACTTACCAACGAAAAGAAATGTTTTGTTACTGAACGCTTTATTGAGTCTTCAAGCGGTTCATATCCATGTAATGATTTAATCGAAAGATGCTTTGATTGAGCTGCTTTAACTTCATGTTCAAATGATCTAATGGTCAAATTAACTCGGTGTCGATGGAGGGCTAACGCGAGAATGTAACCAAGTAAAATAACAAATACCAACGCCACAAGGATAGTCGAAAAACTCTGATTTAATGTTGGTTCAATGAAACTATCCCACCAATCTGGTGAAGAATTAGCATAAGCCCATGCGCCAAAAAAGGTGAGAATTGCAAAACCAGGCAAGAATAATAGTAGCCTAAGTCCAAAAGATATCAACTGACGATCAAATGCGTATAAGAACGCTTCATTATTCCATTTCCTGATCTTTTTGATAGAATTATTACTCAATGCTTTAACTGTGTCCGAAAATGTTTGGTCTGAATCAGAATTAGCAATATCTTCATCATCATTGACCGATTTCTCTTCAGCCTCCGAATCAAGAGGCTTGTCAGTGATTTCATCATCACCCATGATTGGTCGAAGTCGACACCGTTCTAAAGTGTTGAGTCAAATAAATGTAGATTAATGACTTATTATCAATTTTGAAGCGATATCGTTATGCAATTGAATGTCTGAATCATTACAATGGTAACTATTGTCTCCAGTTTTACTAATCATGTCCCCAATTGTGATATCAAATTGTTCAACGATATCGGACTCCTGTTTACCTAAAGCAATAATTTTGACAACCCCACTGTTGCCGACTGCTAAATTTGCTAGTGAGCTGAGGCCCGAATTTGATTTAGATACTCTTTCTTCGATGTCAGAAGACATATCTGGAATTGAAGTGCCACTAGGATCTTTTTTAGGATTGTCAAGATATATTGTTAATGCTACTTCTAAATCATCATCAATCGCATGTTCGAGTCGACATGCTGTTGAATGCTGATTGCCATCAAAGGGTAAATGTTCCAACAAAACCTCTGCTAACCTATGTCTACGCTTCATTTTTTTCCCATGGATAAGACCTTGCTCTGTTAAACTCGAACCCTTGTAAGGAACATAGTCCAAATATCCCTTAACTGCCAGTCTTTGCACCATTTCAGTAGTAGATGCTGGAGTGACACGTAAAGCCTCTGCAAGGTCACCTGTGCGCACTCTTGATATCGGATCTTTTTCGTAAAATTGATACATCATCTCTAGATATTCATCTTCAAACTCTTGGAAGTGGCCGCTTGACACATTAATCCCTAACCTGACTTGTTATTCAAACTTCACTATCTGATGATTTGAAAATAGTCTTGCAAGAGGGGCACCTAACCGAGCCCTCATATGAACTTGGAATGCGCAAACTTTGAGAACAATCTGGGCATGAAATCTCAACCTTACCATCACTTGGAGATTCGATAATTTCTTCCTCTGGTTCAATTTCTTTAGTGGAATCTTCCACTTCAAAACTAATAGAGCAGTCGGGGCACTTAACAGTACCAGAATAATCTTGTGGGATACGTAACTGCCTAGAACATTCTGGACAACTTATTTCAATTTTAATCGATGACAATTGTTTTGGTTTTTCTGTGCTAGAAATAGTTGGTTGCTTTGCTTGCGGCTTAACCTTGGTTGGGTCGCGCAGCCTAATTAGCAAGATTACTACTGCTCCAACTGCCAAACCACCAAGAATTCCTCCCCAAGGGATTGAGGCCTCTTCGGAATCTTGTTCAATCACACTTGAGACAAACTGGCGATCAATACTTTTTGAATCATCACCGTAATCCCATTTGCAATTAAGAGTCACCTCACTACCATCAGGCCATGAAAAACTGAAAGTTACTGAAGTAGATTCACCACTATCCAAACTGTTAGTTGGTTTTTGATCCAAAATTTTCCCGCTTTGAGAGTAGAGTATTAAATTTCCATTTGGACCTGGAATATCACCGTTATTTGACAGAGTTACACTAACAGTAGATTGTTGACCATAACTTGGTCGATTTGGATTAGATTGACCAATAAATTCGATTTCATAACTAGGCCTATCGTCAGGGACTGATTTAGTATAAGATGAGAATGATGATTGGGCAGTCCAATTAGCCTCTTGAACTCGAATTATGACAAAATCTGCAGGTATTTGTCCCATGTTAATTTGGCCCACAGTATTTCCCGGCTCCAATATCATATCAACATCGAACATTGTGGTTTCCTCAGACAAATACGAGTAGCCAATTTTGATATTTACTCCTCGCTCTATACCATTGGAAAGATTGACTGACCATGAAGCGTCGATGCCATCATCAGTATTCCAAGTAACCTCGGTGAAAGTGAAATCTAGTGTTTGCCTTTGAGCTACAGGAATAAATATCGAACCAAAAAGGTCCCCCAGTGTATCACCATCGGTTGTATATAATGACCAATTAAGGGATTGCTGGCCAGCTTGATTTAACGGCATTGCTAGAGTAACTTCTCCCGCCTCCCCGGGTTGTAAAATTACAGGTTGTCCCTGCATAGTAATGCCATTTGATTCTATTTTTAATGAGGCATTACCGGCTATCGCTCCTGAATTTCTAATCAATAGAGAAAGCTCTGCTTCATCTCCTGCGTGCCACGGGCCACCTAATGCAGAGGGAGAGAGACTTCCAGCTAATTCAAAAATCGCAGATTCTACATTTATCTGAATTGATGAAATATTATTGGAGGAAGCGTCAATCCTTTGACCTGATACATCACAAATTATCATACCTGGTTTTATCACCACAGAGAGATTGATAGAACGATTTGTTTGAGGTTCTATGGCCACAGAGAAATCATTTATTGATTCACCATTAAAATTACACCGCAACACTCCAGTAAAACTAACCGTGCCGTTATTGTAAACTATAGCCTCAATTTCAAGCATCTCACCGGCAACTAAATTTGCCCCATCAAAAAACATGTCAAGTTCTATTATTGGTAGCGGTGGTGGCTGAACATAAATCGTAAAGTTTCTGTAGTTGTCTTCAACGTATGAATCTACTTCACCGTCTAATTCAATCATAACAACTATTTCACCCTCAAAAAACTGATTTGTCGAATTATAATTAATTATCACGGTCTGAAAATTATTTACTTGAAATTGCTGTGAAATTCCTTCCTCTGTTGTATCACTACTTACTAATGTTATGTTAAGTGAGCCTGTCCAGTTAAAATCGCCGTTATTGATTATTGGAATTTGAATTTGCAAGTAGTCACCGTCTGAAATCGTATTATTTCCAGTCGGAACATTACTCGCATCAACCGAGTCAAAAAGTATCGAACTAGTAGGTGCAATCGAGATGTTTAATGGATTTAGTCGGTGTATTGTTCTTTCAAAGTCACTTGAGTGAGTTTGTGATGTCATACCAACATCACCTATTAATCCGACAAGAATTACCGTATATCCAATATTCAAGCCAGTTATGTTAATTGATATTTGTTGATTGCTAGATTCCGATAAATTAAAATTAATACTTTGATTTGATAATAACAAACCATCTAAACTTTGCATTTCG
>CAXGZX010000016.1:0-22801 GCA_964014545.1 uncultured Candidatus Poseidoniales archaeon
ATTCAATCATCACTAAATCTGGTTTGAGATCATTTATTCCATTACCCATCACAGCTAGAGAAAATGGTTGTGACCTACTGCCGCCATGATTAGCATCAATTACCTCTACAGTCCAAGTTCCAATAATTGCTGAATCTATCAAGACTACCTCTACATTGTTCAGAGAATCAGCACCGCCACCAGTTGTTGAACGCCCATTAGCGAAATCATTACCTAGGTAAGTTAGACCATTAGGGTCAGTAATTTCTAAATTTAAATTAGTCACTAATTGGGTACTAGACCATGTTGAAGCATATTCATCTGACCAGGCAAGTACCGCTTTGAATTGGTCGCCTGCTGAATCGATATCAAAGGTGTAAGATTTTGAATTACCTGTTGCCGAAAGCAATGATCTGTCATCTACCCAAACGCCTTGACCATCTGGTGGAGCAAGAGAATTACGCAGGTTTACTCGCCCCCAGCCCTCATCGTTGTTTGGAATATCTCTAGCACCAATATCCTCTGCACCTAGTATCAGGAGTGCCTTGACCAGTGCTCCTTGAGGAGATTGACGAAGGGCTATTTCTTCCAAATATTCTCTAATCATGGCTGCTGCACCAGCGGCATTTGGTGTAGCCATTGAAGTCCCGGTATATTCTAGATACCAAGTACTGGACCAACTGGAACCACCTGTATCTGCAGCCTCTTGGGCACGACATGAACGCACATAACCGCCAGGTGCCAAAATGTCGGGTTTGATTCTGCCATCATCAAGCGGGCCTCGAGATGAGCCCTCCATTATGAAATCTGGAGCACCTTGGTAACGATTTTGATGCATTCCAACTGTCACTGCATTCTTGGCAGTAGATGGAGGAGTAATTGTATCAGAATCAGGACCATCGTTACCAGCAGCAAATAGAATGGTTAATCCCTCTCCGCCGCTGTAATATCGGTCATAATAATTAGCCCGATCATCAACGTCTTGGCTTTCAGAAGAGTATTCACCAAAGCCTCCAGAATTACCCCATGAATTGGTATGAGTTCTCGCACCGGCGCTGTAAGCAGAATTAAGTAGGCTGTTTAGCGAAGGAGATTGAAAGTTCCCGGTGTTATCGTTTTCCATGGCTTGAAAATACAGGTCTGCTGCGGGAGCAACACCGGAATAACCACCGCGATTGCCATCACCAAGCACCGTGCATGAAACATGAGTACCGTGGCCAGACCATCGGTCTGCGGTAGAGCCATCATTGATGACATCATTATTAGCCACTACACGAGAACCAAAGTCGCCATGGTCTTCATCTAGACCCGAATCGGCAACGGCAACTGTTTGGCCTGAACCATCAAGATCCGTGGTGAAGTAAATTTGCATGCTATTAGATTTCATGTGGCTGCCGGCATTGTTATTGTGAACTTGGAAAACTGGATTGAAACGAAGTAATTTTAGCGCTGGTTGAGATGCTAACTCAATTATATTTGCAGTAGTTAAATCGCCTTCAAATCTGCCACTGTCCCACATTATTTCATCTGTTATCGACCAATTAACTACATCCTGTAAGTCTTGTTTAACCTCTGAGATACCATCACTCAATGAGACTGTTTGTTCTAGTCCATTCTCGCCGCGCCAACCTTCAAGTCTAACTCTTTCACCTAGTAATGATTGCTCAGAACCTTGCAATAGTAAGACATCGAGCAGGTTTGGTTCTATTATCAGCGCGACTGGAACATTTTGAATAGCAGCGATGTTTTCTAACAAGGCTAACTGTTCAAGGGCAGTTGGAGCTCCTTGAACAACCAATCCTGATGGCGATATATACTCTCTAATTACTAATCCTTCAAGGTCATTAATTCGTGCCCTTGCATCGAGCAGATTAATCTCTGAGTCAATTAATGCCAATAGTAAATCATCCCTTGGCTGAAGAAATTCTGCACTGATGGGGCGTGATAATTCTAAACCAGATTCACTGAAGGTTCCCAAAATAGTATTGGCTACCACTTCTCTAGACTCTTTGATAGTTGAGTTATCGTAAGTGCCCACTGCATCATGATAGACACCGTCTTTAAGCTCAAAGCTAACCCATTCAATGCCATTGTTTTCAGTTATTTCTGTCTGAATAGGCTCATTGTGGAATGCTAATTGTGAGGTCCCTTGCAAAATAAACAACGCTACAAGGAAAATGACTCCCCATGCAGAACGCTTGCTTTGCATAATATATGCCCAGTTCTGCTGCGCTTTATTGCTTGGGGTATTGTGTGAGGCGGTAATCAAGCTCTATCTTTGAATTCTTCCCATGCCCAGTCCCCAACTTCATGAGTCCAAATTTCAAACTGCCGATCACCATTATAATCGGTATATTTCAAGTCGATAGCGATTACATAATTATCCCATACAGTATGGCCCGCAACTAACATTTCAATATCATCACCGGCAACCGAAGAGTGAGCCGAAATGACATCCACATCAATACCCATCGAGTCTAATATTTCGCCTTCTATTGATTGAAATTTAACATCAAATTCAACGTCGGTAATTTCTCGACTTCCCGTATTGTGAATTTCAGACATCACCAAATGACCACTGCGTTGCATATACAAAGTCTCAACCATTACTGAGTCCCGTGGAATTACCCAGTACCATGTGCTAAAGATGGCACCAATAAGCAACATTACGATTAATCCTGCCATGGCCACGCGGTTTGGAGTAATTTCTTTTTGAATATCTTTAACAAATTGCGCCGCATCTTTTGAGGCTTGAAGGATTGCTAATTCTTCCTCCGTCATTTGAGTTGTTTCATGAATTGAATCTTCGTGAATGAGGAGTTCCTCTTCATCATTGAATATCGTATCATCACTAACCATTTTATCAACCCAACATTGCAATTGTACTAGCGATTAGCGAGGTGACTGGCTCCACTAACAAGATGTGTCTGGTCTCAACATTTCCACCAGTCAAGGTGCCAATTAAGGATAAATCAGAAACCATGCCGTTTACTCCCAAGGAAGAAGATACTGGAATTATACCAGTAAATTGAGTATCTAGCATTACTGCACGACCGTCAAATTTGGTGTCGCCAAAGAAGTCAACATAGTAGCCAGGTTGTGAGGTGACTTGAGAACTTGCCACAATTCGGCCCGAGGTAATGTCTTCAAGGATTATTACAGGATATTCATATGGACCTCTCTTGACTTTTATTGTTGCTGATTTAAGGTCCTCTCCGACTAATTCTAATCGGTTAACCATGACTCCTGGTTGTACTGGAATGTTGGTTTGTTTCATGTACAGACTTTCAACTCCTTCCCCTGATGAAGCAACTCTCATTCCCCAATCATTAGTTGGTTCAAGTTTGAATGTTGATGGCAAACCCTGAGCAATCATCAGTACATCGCCACGGAAGTCAACAGCTCTACCACTAGCCTCTAAGTACAAATCTAAGTCATCACCATTAGATGAGTAATCAAGTGTCATCATTCCTTGGAATGAAGTATCTTCTCTAATATCAAAATCATTAGCAGGTATGGCTGATAATGACATAACGCTTGGTAGGTTTCGCATGAAAGTAGTTGCAGGCCACCAAAATCCATCGATATACCGCATCTGTTGAATCATCAATTTTTCTGCTGAGAATTTACCCTGTGTTCTAAATTGTTCTGGAACATTCATAGATATGTTGAAAATATCCCCAATAGTTGCTGAAAACTCCATTGATTGAGCCACATCAATAATCAATGATTCAACCCTAGTATCTTCGATTCGATCTATGAAAGTAGCATGAACAGAATCTAGATTAGAACCAAAATCATAAGTCATTATTACATTAAATCTTGGAACTATCAAATCATCTTGGGTAAAGAAGACTGCATTTGCACTGACATCATTGGGTTTAGTAGTGTCTAAACCGTCGATTACTAGATCCATATCTGTTCCCTGTAAGCCATTAATCACTATACTGATTTGTTCTCTTAGTGGTTTCCATTGCCCAAGGAATAGTTCAAATTCGTATTGAGGTATATCACCAATCATCCTAAAATCATACTCTAGTGAAATTTCTCCAGCGGGTAATTGCGGCAACCAAAGCCGATTATGCCAACTACGGCGGAATTCGAAGGTAATTCCTTGTTCTTCTAACAACGTTTCATTGAGTAAATTTCTTTCAAAATCATATATTGTTCCGTCCTCTAAAACAGCAATCAGCATATCTGCTTGAGTAATGTCTGAACGTGTCAAAATGTCAAGTGCTAAGCCTTCCTCGGATTTATCTATTTTGTAATCATCAAGAATATCGTTAGCGGATTGTAAATCCGATTGAGTCAATGAGGGTAGGCGAGACAGATTGAAATCGAGTACTGAAGCTTCTTTTGCATTCATGCCAATGCCATGGGACCAGCTTGGTTCATCCAAGCCATTGTTGCCTTTCCTAACGTCTACCGTTAGATTAAACGCCTCACCAGTCAGCAGATCAACACCAAGAGAAAAGTCCTCTTCGTCTCCCTCTGTACCGACTAGATCTTTGGTAAAATCATAGATTAAATCGTTAACTGAAGAGCCAAAGTCGACCAAATCTCCGAGGAAGAAAGATAGCGATTCAATTCCTTCACCTTCATCGAAACTTGGTAGTTCAAGGCCAGACGAATCAACAGTACTCGGGAAGGCTAGACTGATGTTTGATGGTAAAGGGTCCAACATAACGCGCCCATTCATGCCGAGGAATTCATCGTCATATTGCGACTCATCCTCAAGTAAGACGTAGAATGGTGAAGATTGGCTGCGAACCATTTCGATAATTGAATTGCCCTCTGGCCCAACTGCATCTGGCACTTGAGGTGAGTATCTTTTCAAACTAATTATATCTGAAATCTTCAAACTCAAACTAGCCTCTGAAGTATCTTGATTAACATAGAATCTAAAATGGTCCCCGTCCATTGTTCTTGCTTCAGTGGCGTTTGAAAGTTGGATGATTATCGAGTCTATTGCTTCCCTTCCAGTATATCCAAGGGTATCTCCCAAGGTTAATGAGAACTCATCTGGCAGTCCGTTTAATTGAATTGCATTTTGTTGGCTTGGACTTTTACCGCCATAGGTAATTGACTGGATTGTATCACTTGCTTGGTATGTTACATCATTTGAGGTTTGGATAATTTTTAGTGTGTCAGGGCGATTAGAGATTCTAGCCGATTGAGTCGTAGCAGTGCTCTGGTCACCATCCTGGTGCTTAATGTGGCCAATTAGAAGTGATTCTCCAGTAGAGCCGGTAATTTCAAGATCCCTAACATCTGTATCTGGGTCAAACTCTTGGACCACGCTAGAAAGTCCTGACACTCGAATACTGATAGCAACTGGAACTAGTGGTTTAATTGGTTGACCATCTCTGCCAATTACTAATTCGATATTGGTGTCTTCGGCAATCAAAATGTGGTCTTGGCCGACAATCACTGGGTTATCACTACTTGAAAATGCTAGTTCAACTAAGCCAATTTCAGCCGTTTCTCGTGGGTCACCGGCAATGTTACCCTTGACTTGGTCATAACAGTGGATATGTAATTTGCCGCCATCTGAACCGGTTGTACTGACAATTAAATCCGGAAGTGAATTTACTATGTCGCCAACATCGAGCGCCACTTGAACAACAGTCAGTAAAGCATTGTCAAATATTTGAGCAATCGAGTTGAGATTGGGGTTGTCGTAGTTAACTCGGTCGATACCTGTAGGGGCAATAAGGAAACTACCCTCGACCAAAACAACCTCTGGTATGTCTTCAATCGTGAATTCTAACGATGAACGGTCAGTAGCAACACCGCCTCGCTCGAAAGTAGATTTATATTCCAAACGGTCGATGGATTCTGTACCAACAATAGCAATCAGCGTATTGGGAGCTAATTCTTTTAGTGGATTTACTGGCAAAGTTGGGTCATCGACATTTTGTGTGTTATCTCCAGAGAAATTCTTGATGGCAATAATTAGTGACAATCTCGATGGCACTTCTCCAGGTAAATTGACCGAACCTGGTGCTTCTCCTATCATGGTGAAAATTGAGTTTATCTCCTCTTGAGGCATGCTGCCAGAAGGCAGCCCGTGAATCCATGCTCTGGCATCTGTTATGTTACCAAATGATGAATCCCCTTCCGGCACATTTGCTCGATCCTCGAAGTAATGTAGGTAAACATCTGAACCTTTATCTGAATATATTTCTACAGAATCAAAGGAGTTCTCGCCTAAGTTATCGTTCCTAATGGTTATGTCAACTTCTTCTGGTAATCTAGTGTCGCCCATCTCGGGGTGGAAGCCAGCATCCAAGTAACTCATTTCAAGAATCGGGGCTGCTGAACCGCCACCATCTCCATCGAATCTAATGAATCCAACACCAATACCGTAGCCACATTTATGCTCATGGCTAGGTGCTTCATTATCGGCAATCGGGTCGTAATAATTTTCATCTTGACAATTTGTTTGCAGATTTGACCCGGGGGCATTGGGATTATTTATTTGCACAGAATATGGAGCAGTTATCGATGATAATGAGAATTCGCTAGAATTGATACCACCGAGTAGCAAAGATGCGAGGAATGTTACTAAATCTTGGGGAGCGACGTTGAACTCTATTCTTTCTATGCCAACTCCTAAGGTAAATTCATGTGGAGGCTGGGTAAATCTAGTATCGATAACTATGGCATATGACTCCGATTCATCTAGAGTAATGTCAAATGCTAAACCTTTCATCAAACTAATTTCAAGGTGCTGAAGAGAATCCCATAATGGATCTGTCTGATCTAGGGCAGATACTTTCCATTGGAAGGTAGGATTAATCCATAATTTCTGAATAATCGGTATTATCCCACCACTAGTCTCCACGCCCCAACCTTCGCCTTGATTTAGGATTCCTTCAATAGTTAAAGCAACTGATAAATCATCAGCTCCATCGCCATCAATATCGATGAGGTTGGTGAACAAAAGTATTTGTCCATTGACAAATAACTCTCCGGTAAAGGTGCCTTGTTCCCACGCTTCATAAGAAGGGCCATTGTCCTTTGAAGTGAAGTTGACATAAACAGCATAAGTATTGACGCCGATTGCTAAAATGTTGTCAAGTCCAAGGTTATTTACTGAGAATAAAGTATCAAACAGGTTATTGGGAAAGCCATCTGGTTGGGTCGAAGCATCCATCAAAAATTCGTAAGGCCGAGGGTGGTCTGGTTCAAAAGATGTAGAATCACGCATTGTCACTCCATCAAGGAATGAATTTGATATTGCCAACGGGTCTTCTGGCGAAAGCGTGCGCGCATTGGCATCAACTTGAGCAAGTGCACTTTCTGCAGAACTAGCAGCAATTAGTGCCTCTCCATTCTCAGTTCTCATGCTCAGTGTTTCCATCAATGAATCTAGGACATCAAAGTCGTCTCTAGAGATCGTCGTATCTGCAGCAACTGGATGAGAAATCGACAACACCATCAATAAAATCAGCATTAATGCTGGTTTTCTTGGGTCGCCAGACTGAGGCAGCCCTGGTCTAACCAACCTCAGCGTGCGCTCATCCATGCCCTATGTATGCATTCAACCTACGATAAACTATCCCCTCTAAGTTTGTTCAATAAGCCAAACCAGAGGGATTTTATTCAAACCGTAATCGGAAATCTTTGTTGCAGGAAGGACAAGCCACGATAGCCTCGTCAACCTCTGGGATTCGTATCTTAAATGAAAAATCACAGAGTGGACAACTAACTTCCTTAATTGCTTCATCAATCACGACCGGCTCAATTTGCTTATCTGGTTTGGAAACCTCAGGAACATTTTCGATTTGGCTCTTAACCTGGAAGGGCAGTTCAATTCCCCCACTGACTACTTCAGTAACCTTTACTGCGGCATCTTGCTCAGTGATAGAAGCGATTATTTCTTGATTCTCTTCTTCTTCAAACATTGCTAGCGCGTCAGAGGCAGCGGTATGTGTTGCAGTGTTGTATTGCGGCTGAGGGGTGGGGATGACCGCTGGAGCGTAGGTATTTGCCGGGGGAGCAAACGCGGAACCGGTATTTGATTGAGTTTCATTATTGCCGCCATATATCGACTGATACTCTGCTTGATGCAGTTGTTCCTGTTGAGACTCTTTGGTCGTAACTTCAACATTAGAATCTAGGCCGGATATCTGTGCAGCGTCGGCGAAAATTGGGATTCTAGTTTTCTGTTTAACCATAGAAATATGCTGTTTTGCTTCCTGCTCGGAGAGACCCCTTCCCTGAAGCAATTGTACGGCAATTCCTGTTTGCCACCTACGGAAACCAATCATTGAAACCGCCATGACAACGACAAAGGCAAATAGTGAGATTACGATAACACCAAACATACTTGTGGGCTCTGTAGCACTTGCGACCTTAACCGAAAAAGCGTGAGAATCTGAATTACCAGACTGGTCAAATACCGTGACTACAATGTCTTTTGTACCGCTACTTGAGAAACTGAGTTCTACATCTGAACCGACAAAGTCTGGGTCATCTGTTGAATCTCCATTTCCGTCACTATCCAACGAAGGATTGAGATCCCAGTAATATTGCAACTGATAGGATTGGTCGTAAGCGTCAATGGCTGACATCCTAAAGGTTAGGGATTCACCGGCAACTATTGCAGAAGGCAGTTGACTTTTTAATTGCGTATTCAAGACAGGTATTGAAGAATCGTCTACTACTACATTAGCCGATGTTTTACCAATATTGCCTGAAACATCAGTGACTGTTAGATTCACCACATAATTCCCAATATTAGGCCATGTTATCGAGGCCGAGTTGTTGGAATCGGAAAATACGCCACCCCACTCCCACAAACAGCCCGCTATTTCTCCATCATCAGAACTAGAGCTACAACTGAATGCGGTTGGAATATTAATTCCGGTTTTTAGACCACCGCTAAACAATTCTGCACTGCTACTTATTTGCGGAATTGGGTTTACAATATCAGAAATTACTACCGAATAGTTGGTTGTAGCAACTTGTCCGGATTTTGAGATAATTGTCAATGTTATTTCTTTACTGCCAATGGTATTCCATGCCGCGTCTACCTGAAACCCTAGACCATCTTGATCATTAGTAAAAATGCCGTCACCATCTGTATCAACTGTAGAATCTAAATCCCAGGAGAGGGTCTCTATTTGTCCTAGACTGTTTGGTGAATTATTGGCATCGAGTGATAATGCAACTCCTATGGAAGTTTGTCCGTTATTGGTTGAAGTGATTATGGGATTAACTACTGGGGCTAATTCTACTCTAACACTGACTCTGATATCGGTATCTCCAACCCCTCCTCCGACTGGATTGTCGGTATTGTCGACAATTACCAGCAATTCTTGACCATCTAGTTCTTGTGGTACAGTCCAAGTATCAGAGTCAGAACTACTTATCGATTGAAGCTCTATTTCAGGGATAAATAATTGACCAACACCTTGTGAAACATACAAATCATGCATCGCTCTAGTCTGTAGGTATACATCTGCTTGTCCTTCCAGTTCCCATGCCGTTACTACAATTGTTGTTCCTGCATCCAAGCGTAGAGAATCGCCAGATAGTAAAGTTGCATAATTCTCACTGGCAACTGCTACGACGTCATGGAAAGGTGTCCAATATGATTCCTGAATTTTGTCAAAAGTTACCCCAATTTGGCTTTGCGAACCACCTTGATCTCCTTGGCCATTGTCACCATCATGAGCAAGATTATCCAATACCATGTACCATGTTTTAGGATTTATTGAAGCCGGAACTTTCCAATGAAAAGTATAGCCTCCTAGGGCATTCTCAGTAGAAATAATTTGATTATATTGGGTCCGGTACGATTGCCCAGCATCATAGGTTAAAATTTGATTTTGGTCGAAGAATAATAAATCGATACCATCACTGATAATCGATATACTGACCTCATAAACATCGCCTGGTTGCAGGGCTCCAAGATCAACCTTTACACATACGCCGTCATCAACAGTTACTGTATTGAGAATATTATCAATTTGACGATCTAAACAATTTGGCCCATCTCTGCCAGAGGGCTGGGCTACGGCTGACGGTGCAAGTAAAATTGCCACCAACATCACAGCAATAGTTGCACAACGCATATTGCGCTGTAAGGTGACATACACTTGAAATGAACGCTTCAATGAATCAGCGCGTCCATCCATCATCGCGCCAATGAAGATGAGTTGTTGAACCGTCATTACCGACCAGTAATCGATCACCATCTCGGGCCGCAGTAATCCGAATGTCAGTATTAACTAAGACTTCTTGTGCTTCATCAATTGAATCATTTGGAACTTTGATACGAGCCCCATAATGAGTCAAAACAAGATGCTGTGCATTACATTTTATTGCGGTTCTTGCAGCTCCAGCTGCGGTGCTATGCATGTAATCTTCAGCATGCTTAGTCCAATCGTTGAGGAATGTAGCCTCATGAATAAGCAAATTACAGCCAGATAATTGGGTAATACCGGGTGCCATTTCTGATGTATCACCAGAAATTACTGCTGATATTGATGGTAAATCATCACCTCTGAACTGTTTAGCCAGTAGCGTTGTCTCGTTGTGTAAAACCTCATTCCCGGCAGCTAATTGAGCCCGTTGTTCATCATTTAAACCTAGTTCAATGGCTCTTTTCCGGTCAAATTTGCCCGGTTTTTCTTTGGTCGATAATTTCCACGCACATGAGGGAATACCGTGAAGTGTCACTAAAGCATCAATACGATTGTTGCGCCATCCCTGCGGTTGGGGTTGGTTAGGCAACTCGATTACGTTACCAGTTTTAGTATCAAATTCCAGCCACTTTTCACCGGCCACGTCACCAAGAACCCACCTTACTTCATAGCCTAGGTTTTCAGTAGTGCCGCCTAATTTGTGCCAGAATTGAAACTGTATAGATAAGTCTGAGTGTGGCGTGTCATCTGGCAATGTAGTATTTTCTAATAATGATTCAACAACCTTACTTGAAGTAGGCCCGACTATCAATAATGGTTGATTTCTGTTATCAAGAGCCATCGATTGTAACCAAGGTAAAACTCCCCAAGTGTGATCTAAATGCCCATGCGTAAGACACAACACAGCCACTCTACTTGATTTGAGGTGGTATGATTCGTAATTTTTCATGCGCTTTCTCTGAGTTGCAAACCGGCTTTGAAAGCCCTCACCCGCATCTACTACAGCAATTCCCTCATCGCAGGTCATTAAGCTACCACTAACTTGTCGAATACTGGTAGGACGGGCAGACGATGTGCCTAGAACGTGAACTTCGAGACCCATTTGATCGCCTCATTTGCTCAGTGGTATGGGTGTTGGTGGAAACCAGCGAAGCAGTACAATATCGTTAATCCCACGAACCCAGCGCCACGGAATTGCGACATTTATTCCCGCTTCTACCAGTTCATGGTCGGTTTCCTTAACAAAAAGATGAGTACATTTGATGCCATCTGTATCGATTACCACATCATATACAACACCGAGTTTCTGTCCGGTGGGCAAGTAAACCTCCATACCTGCCAGTCGAGAAACATTGTCTTCGCCTTGTGTCATGATGTGACCCAACCAGCCCTAGAGGCACCACAAAATAAAGAACACCGCAAACTTATGATGAAATAATCAATTTGATGGCATGCCTAATTGTTCTAGAAGTGATGAATGACAAATAACTATTAAGAAAGGTTTGACACCAATTGATATGGCTAAGAAAGGTGTCTTGCTCATCAATGTTGGAACACCCGATGAACCAACCGTAAAATCTGTGCGAGACTATCTAAGAGAATTCCTGCTAGACCCCGATGTTATTGATGCGCCATATTTAGTTCGGCAATTCCTTGTTAGAGGCATAATATTGCGAGTGAGACCCAAGAAAATCGCCCCATTATATCAAAAAATTTGGATGGAAGATGGCTCCCCGCTAAGGGTATACTCTGACCGAATTACCAAATCATTGAACTCATCTAACGACGAAATTGAATTCGAATTCGCCATGCGTTACGGCAACCCAAGTATTCGCTATGGTCTAGAACAATTGCAGTCAAAAGGCGTGGATGAATTATTACTGTTACCAATGTTCCCGCACCATGCCCAAGCAACTACGGAATCTGCGTTGAAGCATTCATACAAGCAACTCAAGAAGATGGATTGGAACCCTGAGATTATGGAAATGGGTCACTTTGAAACTGACGAAGAATACGTTATACCATTAGCAAAATCGATTGAATCCCGACTGGAAAAGGACACTCATTTACTATTTTCTTACCATGGATTACCGGTGTCTCACGTCAAACGGATAGACAAATCCAAGAATCACTGTCAGCAAGTAAACGATTGTTGCTCAATTGCCACTGAAGGCAATTCGATTTGCTATGGTCACCATTGCATGAAAACTACTCAAACTGTTGTGGGGCTACTAGGCCTAAATCCTGATCAATGGTCGCTCAGCTTCCAAAGCCGTATTGGACCAGTAAAGTGGTTAGAGCCATCAACCATGGACAAGGTTGCCGAACTTGTTGAGCGAGGTGTCAAGAAATTGGCCATAGTTGCTCCAGCCTTCCTGGCAGACGGGCTTGAGACTTTGGAAGAATTAGACATTGGAATTAGAGAGCACTTCATTAGTTTAGGCGGAGAGGAATTGACTGTAATCAAATGTTTGAATGATAATGAGGACTGGATTGAAGGACTTGGTAGTTTAATCAATAAAAAGTTCCAAACAAAAGTCAGTGCTTAGAATAATTCTGCGACTCGTTCTGCTTCATCGACTACGTGAGTAATAGAAACGCCACTAACAGCCCAACCAACCATCGAAAAATCCGGAGACAACGCGGCAACCTTTGCCATATAGCCAGGTTTGTAACAAGGTATTTTTCGCTCACCGATTTTGGTAAACAAAACTGGTTTTTCTGCCAATAATTTTTCTGCACAGGCTAACACTGATGCGTCATCTTTGTCCCAACGACTGTGCGGCACCATCAATCTAAACAATCGATGGCCTGAAGGGCAACGCTTTGATTGGTGAATGTCACTTTCATGTAAAACTCCGCTTATTGGTAATGATTGGTTGGGAATTAATGTACCATAGCCTAATTGCACTTTGGGGACTTGATGATGCTCATAGCCTATGGCAAAAATAGACAACTCAGTGCTTTCAAAGTCTTCTTGCAAACCTGGTGCCGTCCAAATTATCGAACTAAGTGGCACATTATTTTCGGCAGCCACTGACTTTGGAGATTGGGCGTTATAATTGAGCCTTATTTCTACATTCGACATAGTGTTTAACCGTTCAATAAGGGCTCTAGTTAATGTGTTCATCCCGCCATCTAGCGAGGCAATTGTACCCTTTTTAGGAGTGAATAGTGGATACGATTTAGCAACTAATTTGGCCAATTTTGATTTTTTTACTGGTGGATTATCGCCAAACTTAGTCACCGAGGGCATCAAGAAGTCCGCATCAACATTCGCTGCTGTATCATTGACAATGCCTAAAGTTAAGGCATCAGCAATTTGTTTATGAGGCACTAAATCAGCAACTGAATAACCACCATTTCTGACTAACTTGAGAGCTTTTCTAAGTTTAAACGGGCCGATTTTCAACAGAGAAAACGGCGATAATTTATGTTGCTTACCGTCTAGTAAAATCCATCTAGATTTGGCTTTTGGATTTGATGTTTGAAATTTATCAGATAATTGTAAATCATCAATTAATCGCCAGAATGATGGATGTGGTCGAGTGGCGTTAACCGCTAGATCACAAATCCACTCACCCTCTTGCCATGTTGCAATAACTCCGCCGAGTTTAGCTGATTTTTCGACTAACAAAATTGGTAAATCAGGGCGTTTTTCAGCGATACGCAGCGCACAACAAAGGCCAGATAAACCACCTCCAACGATTACCAATTTCTCGGCCTTTGGTAACTCAGAATTCGCTAGTAATGGGCGTCGCATTTCGTCGCCATGACGAATCCAATTTTGCAAATCTGCCATGATAACATCTCATTTTACTGATTTAACCAATCCTTGGGGTTGCGTAAGTATTCTAATAATCTGGCCTCTTCACTATTCTGTTCAACCTCATGACAATATTCCCACCTTGCAGTTAGTGGCAGGGACATCAATATGCTCTCAATTCTGCCATTAGTGGTCAAACCAAATGTCGTTCCGCGGTCATATACTAGATTGAATTCAACGTATCTACCACGACGAATCTGTTGCCATTGTTTGTGCTGTTCACTAAATGGTAAATCTTTACGGCGCATCAATATTGGAATATATGATTCGAGGAATGATTCTGCACAATCGGTAACAAAGGCAAGACAGTCATCTCTGCTTGCTTTATTGATGTCATCAAAGAACAATCCACCAAGCCCTCTTCTCTCGCCTCGATGTTTGATATGAAAATAATCGTCACACCATTGTTTGAAATGATCATAATCTGCCACTTCATGTCGATCACAGGCATCTTTGTGGACTTGATGAAAATGAATTGCATCTTCTTCAAACAAGTAACTTGGAGTCAAATCTGCTCCACCACCAAACCACCAGCTACCTGGTTTGTTGCCTTCTCCACGCTCAAAGTATCGATAATTGGCGTGTACTGTTGGCGCCATTGGATTTAATGGGTGCAAAACTAGGCTTATTCCAGTAGCAAAAAAATCCAAATCGGCGCCTTTCAATTCGTGACCGCCGCCCATGCTTTTGGCTGCTTGAGGGCTTAGCGTGCCATGGACGATACTAACATTGACACCGGCCTTCTCAAACACTTTACCGCCCGAGAAAACTCGGCTTCTTCCACCACCGCCTTCTTCACGAGTCCATTCATCTTGACGATAGTCAACGCCATCAATTTCTCGTAATACTTGACAAATCTCATCCTGTATACGGTGCACCATTTCGGCCATTTTTTGACGCATGGTCATTCACCTGCAATTTCTCTAAGTACAGTTTCAACACATTCGATTTTTGCCGAAGGGGCAAAGCCATGACCAAGATTGAAAATATGTCCGGGCTTATCACCGGCTGCTTTGAGGACTTCTCTAGTGGCTTGTTTTGCCATCTGTGTGGAGCCATGGAGGAGTGATGGATCTAGATTACCTTGGAAGGCAAATTTGTCGCCAAATTGCTGTCTGTTATCAGCTAAATTATCGCGCCAATCAAGTGATACTGCATTTATGTCATATTCCCTAATTGCTGAATGAAGGTGTCCGGAGCCTTTTGCGTAATGAATTAGTGGAGTATCATTACCAACTTTTTCTCTAAACACTTCAATAGTTCTAGCAGTAGCAGGCATGGCGAATTTTCGATAATCCTCAGGCGATAATAATCCTGCCCAAGTGTCGAATAATTGAACTCCATCTGCACCACCATGTATTACTTGGTCGGCGAGTAAATCACCAACAATTTCGCCCATCTTAAGTAGCATATTGGAGGCCTGCTCGGGGTTTGAATAGACTTTTGCTCGAGCATTGTGGAAATCTTTGTCACCAGTTCCGCCAGATAGTAAATACATACAAATCGTCCAAGGGCAGCCAACAAATCCTAGCCTTGCGATTGAATCGCCAACTTCTTCGCCGACTGATTTTAGGCCATCAGCAGCCCAAGGTGCGTGTTTTCTAGCACTAAAATCAGTCCAATCATCAACATCAGTAAGAGAAAAATCACTAATTCTAATTCCACCACCGTACTCGACATCATAGCCGAGGCTTGGTAGTGGTGTGAGAATATCACTGAAGATAATCGCTGCATCGATTTTTTGATACCTTTCGATTGGCTGTAAGGTTATTTGTGTACATAAATCAACATCCATGCAGCGCTCCCAGAAATTATGCTCTGCGGCTATTTTGCGATATTCCGGAAGATGTCTACCTGCTTGTCGCATAAACCATACTGGGGTTCTATCAACTGGTTGTAAGTTTAACGCCGAAACTATACGCTCCTTGCCGTTCATACCTACCACTCCAAGACTTCCAATACTTCGTCCAAGGCTTGAGCCATACCAAGAATGTGTTGCTCCTCATGAACCGTTGCAATGAAGCCAATTTCGTAAGCGGATGGGGCGAGCATGTAACCCTTTTCTAGCAAGCCTTTGTGAACATCAGAGTAGAGTGCTCCAGCCGATGATGGTATCAAGTCAGCTCTGGCGGGAGGTTGCCCTGAACCTGCCGAAAACCAAAACAAACTACCTCTTCTAACCAGACGCATTGGATGGCCATGTTTAGCCAAAATAGGTTCAACAGCATTTTGTAATACTTGACCTAGTGATTCTAATCGATCATATGCCGCGTCGTCGAGTAAATCTAGCGTCATAATCCCTGCTGCCATGGCTAGTGGATTACCAGACAAGGTACCGGCTTGGTAAACTGGGCCAAGCGGAGAAAGATTTTCCATAATCTCGCTTCGAGCCCCATAAGCACCGACTGGCAGTCCACCACCAATCACTTTACCAAGCGAGGTAATGTCTGGAGTAATTCCTGAAAGGTCACCGTAACTGCCATCTTTGAATCTAAAACCGCTAATCACTTCATCAAAGATTAACAACGCACCATGGTCATCGCAAAGTTTCCGTAATTTTGCTAAGTACTCATGACGTTGAACCAATAAGCCATTGTTGGCGGGCAGAGGTTCGATTACCACCGCAGCAATGTCTGGGCCGTGTTCTTTGAATAGAAATTCTACTGCCTCTTCGTCATCAAGTGGCGCGACAAGCGTAGTAGCAACTGTGTCTTTGGGAATACCCGGGCTGCTGGCAATACCAAATGTGGCAAGTCCGCTGCCTGAACTAACCATTAGTGAGTCTACGTGGCCATGATAGCAGCCTTCGAATTTGATCAGTAAATCTCTACCAGTATAGCCTCTAGCGAGCCTAACTGCACTCATTACTGCTTCAGTTCCTGAAGAGACAAATCTAACCTTATCCATGTAAGAGAATCGTTGCTTTACTCGCTTAGCCAATTCAATCTCGCCAATATGTGGGGCGCCAAAAGAGGTACCGTTCTGCATCTTTTGATAGACCATTTCAATTATTTTAGGATGAGAATGACCATGAATAAGTGGACCCCAAGATTGGACAAAGTCAACTAACTCATTACCATCAACATCGGTGACTATGGCACCTGAAGCCTTTTCGAAATAAATCGGATTCCCATGTACCGATTTAAACGCTCTAACTGGTGAATTAACCCCTCCTACCAAATGGTGTAAAGCCTCCTGGTGCAAGGTATCAGAATTGGTTCTTTGCATTGATTCACCTCAATTAAGCCAGTTTCCAGCCACAGCCTCGCGGGTGTGGTAACTAACTATTACGTCAGCCCCGGCCCTTTTGAAGGAGTGGAATATCTCACGAACCATTTTTGCCCTAGATTCTTCATCAGGAGTTGCTGCCATTACCATCGAATATTCACCGCTGACATTGTACACAGCAACGGGTCTAGCAACAGCATCAGAAACTTGGCGAACTACATCGAGATAGGTTAGCGCCGGTTTTACCATGATTATATCTGCCCCTTCTGCTTCATCACTAACTGCTTCAAGAATCGCCTCATCATATCCTGAACGGATATCCATCTGATGACTACCTCGGTCGCCAAATGATGGTGCAGAAGATGCTGCATCCCTAAACGGGCCGTAAAATGCTGAGGCGTATTTTACTGAATAAGATAAAATCCCTGTATTTGCCAATCCGGCTGCTTCAAGCGTTGAACGTATTGCTTTAACTCGACCATCCATCATGTCCGATGCTGAAACATAATCTGCACCAGCTTCGGCGTGTGATTGAGCAATCTTGCATAATTCCGGGATAGTTAGATCGTTATCGATCTCATGATTGTGGACAATACCGCAGTGGCCATGGTCTGTGGCAGTACATAGGCAAACATCTGTCAGCAAAACAATATCTTTGCCGTACTTGGTTTTTAGTTGCATGACCGCTTGTTGCAGCGGCATATCTTGACTAGAAGCCTTCGAGGCGGTAGAATCTTTGTCGTGAGAGTCAACTACTGGAAATAACATATGAGCAGTAATTCCCATAGCCATGTCCCTAGCAATAGTAGATAGCAATACATCAACCGATTGTCGATTGATACCAGGCATACTGGAAATTTCTTGGTCAACACCGCTTCCAGCAACAACAAAATGTGGTTGGACTAACGATGAAATGATGCTATGTCCAAAATTTAAATCACGTCTTGCTGGAGTCCAGCGATTAATTCTCGGTCTGATATTCATTTATTCACCCCTTGCTGATTTCCACCATTTAGCGACAAATTCGGCGGTTGGACCCTGTAAAACTTCGACTGTTGAATTAGCGAAATCTTGCAGTGATTCTATCTCCTCTTGTGATGCTTTGCCCATACACAGTATATTTTTAGGTATGGGTAGGTCATTTTCGACCCAAGCACGGGCAGAAGATGGAGAGGAGAGTAGCAATACATCGTTATCAGCAACTGGCATCTTGTCGACTTGCTTGGGTTGATTCTCATAGCCAACCCATGTTTTGACGTTGAAACCTAATTCAGATAATCCGTCAACAAAAGTTGTCGAGCCGACATTGGAACGTGGTATCATTAGAGTTATGTGGGGCTCAATTTTATTCTTGATAAACTCGGTAAGTTCAACTGAATCTCTGGATTTAGCACAAATTGATACCGTCACACCTCGCATGAAACATGCTCTTGCTGTCCCTTCACCAATTGCTAACCATTGGATACGATTCAAATCACCATTTGTCTTAGCGACTTCGATAGCACACTTGGCAGCAAATGGTGAAGTCAACACTAGGTAAGGCCATTGCGACCGTGAGACGGAGTTATCGATAAATCCGCTTGGCCAATTATCGGCTTTGGGAATCAATTCTATAACCGGCTGATTCAAGACATTGATGCCATCATTTCGTAAAATTCTTGCTAATCGGTTTGAATTTAATGTGGAGATTAATTTCGGGCCATTGTCAACTTGTTGAGATGTACTAATCTGGGTATTAGGTAAGTTGATTTCCAGCTTGCTTAATGGTCCCTGATATTTCATGCTGTCAAATTTCAAACCTTGACAAAATACTTCACGCCAGTTTTGCGGAGAAACTTGTATCGATACATCATCTCCATCCACTTTAATGCCGGCAGGATACTGACAACCGCCGCCTACCGAAGTTAGTATCTGACGTTCTTTAGTTACATCATCTGCAGTTTTTTGGTGATTTAATGCTGTTCTCACATGGTTGAGCATACCCTCATCCAAGGCTCGGCAGTGGACTGAAATTGCTCCTTGGCCTGGCGCTGTCGGCCACTGTTCGTCACTAATTCTCACCGCGCTAAAGTCAAGAATCCAATCCGCTAAAGCACCGATTTCATGTAATCGCAAAAGACCAATCTCTGCCAAAACTATTGCATCAACCCTGCCTTGGCGTAGTCTTTTCAATCTTGTTTCAACTTGCCCTCTTACAGCTATTGGGATAACATCTGGCCGTTGTGATAAAATGAATGATTGTCTTCTTCCTGAAACTGTACCAACAGTTCCCGATTTAGGAATAACTGCTAACGCTTCAAGTAATGATGAAGTGTGATCGGTGTTAAGTAAATCACCTAATGAAAGGTGACCTTTTAATTTGGGGAAAATGAGTAAATCATTGGTACAACCGCGTTCAAGATAAGCCAAATTGACGATATCATCAGAAATCTTTACTGGAACATCTTTGCTAGAATGCACTGCAATATCGATATTTCCAGCCATTAATTCGTTGTCTACTGCATGAATAAATTGTCCAACTGTTGATGCTAGGTCACCACCAAGAGATTTATCTCCTTGTGAAGAAATTCCGACAATTTCAGTTTTACAACCATTATCGTGTAGTATTTGGCGGACCTTATTGGCCTGCCACATTGCAAGTGTTGAGGTTCTAGTCCCGATTTTTATTTGGGTCAATGCGTAACCTCCGAAAGAGTTGACTTTTCATTGATGCGAATAATCGTCTCAGTCACATCACTAGCCACCCTCTTAAGAAGAGTTGGATTGATTGGTCTATCGGTTGATAATACCATATTGCCTAATTCATCGGTGGCAAAGGGCCCGTCTTGATTGCATAGCCAAGTAGCAATCTCTCGAGAAAATGCTTCAAGTTGTGCCTCGGATTCAATAGCATGTTCATATTCTACCCATTGCTTAGATAATGATTCAAGTGTTTGATACATGAATGACCTAAATTTGGCTTGGGTTCTGTCAGTCAATGCCGACATGAACCGTTGTTGAATATCGGTGATCATCAATTCGCTTTTTTCAATGGTTGATGAGTAATCCCACTCAACGCCTAACTTGTGGGCGATTTTAATCCAATGCACCATTCCCATTAGGTCTTGATTAGCACCAATACCTGTTGGATCAATGGATGGTGGCCAAGAGAAATCCATTATCTTGGCTGGAGCGGTTGTCGGAATTGGATTGTTTGAATTGTAACTCGCTACCGTATTACGGATTGTTGAGATTATCAGCGATGGTTGGTGATCAAGTTCCTTCCATTGTTCAAGCGTCATGAGTCTGACTTTAGCAGCTATCTCTGGGTTACGCTTTGCGGAATCATCTGGAGACCTAGAGATTACGGTGATGTCGGTTTGTCCTAAGTCTAGCAAGACTTCTACTGCCTTACAGCCCATCTCACCAAAGCCTAGCACTACTGAGATTGAATGCGGATTTTTTGACACCACTTCTTCCAAAGCAGTTGTCGCAAGGTTAAGCATTGACTCTGTGGTTTTGTTGAAACCAAATTCTCGCCTAATGACTCTGTTTGCCGAAATAACGTGATCAAAAAATGATCCGTTAATGTCGCTGGTTAAACCATGCTTACGATGCCAGGCAACAGAGCCCCTGAATTGTGACATGACTTGTAATTCACCAATCATAAACGAATCTAATCCGCTGCACACCTTGACTAACTGGCGCCAAACATCAATACCAGTAAAACGATCAAATGGTGCATTGTCAAGAGACGTACTGGCTAGAACGCTGGATTCCAATTCATCACAATCAACTCCAAACCCAACATAAACTACCCTATTACATGTGGATAATTCAAACAGGTCTGCTCCAAGATTATCGCGTATTTTCTTGATAAATTCTAATCGTTGTTGCTTTGAAAGCCCTTCTGTTGTCAAATATTTGACATGCTCAACATTGCTAGAGTCAAGTTTCATTGAAATCATGCTCACGCTATTAATCAAACTCATTGCGTCAACTCTTTGCCCATCAATTTCGTGAACCGGAGATTCGTTGAGGAAACGCGTCAAATCTATATTAGGTTGGCCTAAATTAACCATCTATCTCCCCTCCTATACCTTGCGCGCAGTCCACCCTTATCAAGGTCAGTCCGATAGGTTCAAATGAATTCAACGACGTCACCTTTTTTTAATTATTTTGACGCTGAGATTTGTTACTATTATTCAGCCGTTTGGTAACTTCTGAAGGCCATACAATATACTGGTAATCACGTAGGTATTTTATGAATACCCAAGCAATCAATGGCAGCATTGAGTAAGTCAGGATTTGTTCTGCATTCCAAGCCCAAGCATCAAACCACCCCGGGCTGTAACCGCCAATTGGCCACATCGGTTTGACACTCCAAACTCCTGAATGAGAAGGGATGTCCAAAAGTAGGTGTGACAGATAACCAACACTGATTAAATTACTATATCTTGAACGATAAATTATGGGAGCCAAGATTAGACCTAAGAATAAGAAACTATGGCTAATATTCCACAGCATCCACGACCAATGTTCGATGATCCACATATTTTCATAGAAGGCTTCAGCGCTTGGAATCCACATGAAACTGTCTGTTTTCATGCCCAAATAGAGGTACAATGGTATGTTGGCCAGATCTGGGCTCATTGCCGCTAACGCACCTTTAGTACGTCGGTTTTTGATACTTTTCGGCGCACATTCACCGATAATAGCACCAACAAGTCCGTGAAACAATACATCCATGCTATCGCCAACCGTGAATGGACTCGGGTAATCATTTCTGTAATTAAATACCTGCATAATTCCGCATACCTATCCTTGACTTCAAAGCTAAGTATTTTACACAATTACCAAGGTTCATTTTCACTTTCACCTAAGGTCACTAATCAATTCTTTTTAGGTAGAGACGCTAGATTAAATCATGTCTCGCAAGTATCAACCTGCATTGCTTGAGGGAGTAATTGATGAACAACAAATAACCCCTAGAATAGGAGAGTTGTATCAATTATCTGGCGGCGGTTTTGGTGGTAAAGCAATGCGCAGTTATGCTGAGGCTTGGGCTGCTATAGCTCTACTTAATGGCGAATATGTTCATTGGATTGATGGAGCATGCCGCTTTAATCCTGCACGGGTAATAAAATGCTTACCGAGTAATATCCCTGAATCTAACAATTTACTGCACAATCTATTTGTTGGACGCGGTTTTACCGTGCATCAATTCTCTGCATTAATTGAGCGATTAGCCAGTGAAATAAGTATTACTAAAGCAAAACTAGTGGTCATTGATGGGCCTGTAGTGATGCATTTAGATGAACAAGTTAAAGATCGTGAAGCACGCGCACTATTGAAAAAATCGTTGAAGCATCTTGCCCATTGCGCTAGTAAATATCACATCGCAATAATTCTGATTACTTCATCAAAGCCTTACTCAAAACGACATGCTAATCTGCTGAAAATGATTGAAAATAGTTGCCCTCAACGATTAACTGGCAGAATTGAGGCGCGCGGTAAAACAAGTAGAATGCGCCTACTGCACCACCCTAGTGGCACATCTGGATATCGAGAGTTGGCAGTTGAACAAGAAACCTTACAGCAGAGTTTCAGTAGAATTTTTCATCAACAAATA
>CAXGZX010000017.1:0-22126 GCA_964014545.1 uncultured Candidatus Poseidoniales archaeon
CATCAGGGCGCACTCCAAGAATGTCAACTAGTGCATGCAGCAATACTGCTGAGTCCTTGCCGCCAGATATTGCAACGAAAATTGTTGTTTCTTGACCTTTTTTTAGGATTAATTGCTTTCGTAGCTCCTTGGCAATTTTTTTACGGATAGACTTGGCGAGGTGTTGTCCACAAAGAATACGGCCAGAATAGGCTTGTTCCAGTAATGCTGGCTTGTCGCAGGAATCACAAGAGGGGATTTCAAGACCACCAACTTTGCCTGCCATGAAATGTCGTAAACCGTCTAGTGTTTGAGTTCATCGCATGTTTATGCTACTTGAAAGCCAAATTACCTAGTGATAATTTCTCAATTAGAAAATCAAATTCTCAATTAGAAAATTTATTTTATCAGAAGTCTAAATATGCCGCAGTTTTGTGGCAAAAATATTGCGCGGAAAAGACTTGATACATCGCATTCCGCGAGATTTATTATTCAAATCCAGTTGGAGATTTGATTTTACCCCTTAAATCCCCCCGTAGGGGGGAAAAAACGCAAAACTTCTTGAAGCCTACAACGCTCACGGACATTTTGAGCGACCATGTTACAACGAGTTCTGGCTGGTTTAACCAAGACAGAAGGAGTTGAACAAGCAATGCTACTCGATGAATCTGGCAACTTGCTAGCATGTGTTGGTAGCGAGGGGCAAGTGCCTCCTGTCGACAAAGCTATGCAGTCAGTTAACACTGCGGCTGAGTTATGCTCAACCCTAGAGTTGGGGACACTGTACGAGATTTGGTCTGAAGGTGAAAGTCGAATGATGATCGATATAGCCGGGCCAGGCAGAATCACAGTTCTAGCCGGCCAAGGCGGCCGTCTAGCCCAGTGGCGCCACGCTTTAGATAGAAACCGAAGGATACTAGCAACCACTCCAATGATGTGATATTATGTTTGATTTACCAAAAGGAATAGCCGTAGAAACCGAAATTGATGTATCTGAGGGGGTAATCCAAACCTTCGAGCATGGTGTGATAACTACCTGGATTGGAAAGCGTAAGACCCCTGCAGGTCATCGAATAATCCGAGGTGGCAGGGCAGTAGGTTATCTTGCAGAAAGCGAAAAAGCATCTATTCTTCTTGGTGGGGCAGAAGCAAAACAACGTCTTCTTGAAATCGAAGCAGAAGGAATGTGCCGTTATGAAGCTCAGAGTTATTCGATGATTGGACTGGGCTCGGTTGCTGAGGTAATTCCAGAGGCATTTGAACACCCAGTGGATGCTCAAGGTCTGATGCCAAGGGGAGATTCAGTTGAGCGCCTTTTGTCGAGGGATTTATCAGTTGTTTTAGCTAAACTGGTGGATAATGTTGCGGTTAGAGGCGCAATTGCTGTCGATGCAGGTATGCTTATTGATTCAGCTGGTGATTTACCAACGGATGGCGAAACCCTGGCAAAGGAAGTCGGCGAAACTATTGCTAGCCGTGAAAAGTTAGCGCATGGACTAGGTTTTGCTGACGGCGGACATTGGACATTACATACTGGTGACGGTGCATTACTTCTTGCTCACACAGGTGAGATTGCAATTGCTGCATGGACCGAGGCAAATGCAGATCATACAAGGATTATCAATGCAGCAGCAGCAGCGCTGGAGGGAGAAGTCTCGAGTGGTCCAGGATTTGGCGAACCTTTGCCAGACGGATTCATCCTAAGAGAGGGTAAAGGAGGCGCTGATGCAGTGCTTTCAATGCTTGCTGATGCTATTGAAGAAGGTGTTACAGGACACATTCAATCTGGCAAATCGTCCAAAGCAGTGAGTTTAATTTTGTCTCGAGGAATACCAGTAGGAATCTTTGCACCAACAGCCGAATCGTTTGAAGAAGCCATGCTCGGGCTGACAGAAGCAAGAAGAGTGATTCGATTGCATCGATTACCAGCCGGAACAATCCTAACTAGAGAGTCAGGCACTATCAACGACTTTTCTCTATCATACTTCAAAGATTTACTTGTCACTGTTAGAACCAGGTCTGAAAGCCGTAGAGCGAATCTTGCCAACAGATTGGGCGCACTAATCGGCTTTGAAATTGGCATGGAAAGTCTCAGAATCTCACGAGCTAAGGCCAATTTTGTTCAGACTAAGGATGGCATCAGTAAAGGCCTAGAGCAGGTGGAAATTACTCCTGCACCAGGTATAGATGCTGGGCTGCGACGAAGATTGGAATCAGCTGAATTAAAAATCGATGAATTAGAAAAAGAGAAGTCTTTGCTAAATTCAAAACTATCTTCAGCAGATGCATCTAGAAAGGCTGCTGAAATTAAAACTAGAGAAGCGGTAGAAACTAGAAATATGCAGGTTGAAAGTGTTGAGAATGTTAATTCAGAAATCAATTCAATGCAGGTGGAATTAGTTGAAGCAAGAAATCGAAAAGAGGAAGCAGAGACTAGAGCAGAAAAACTGGTCAAGCGAGTAAATGAATTAGAACACCAGGTAAGCGTTAGAGCATCAGAATTGGCTAAGGCGCTTGGTGAGACAGAATCGAGTGAAAAGTTGCGACAATCAATTGAAGATATGTCACTTAAAGAAGCAGGATTGAATGCAGAATTATCTTCTGCAAGTGAAAGCCTAGGTAGCATAAGACAACAAACTGAGGATGACGAACGCAGATTAAGAGTCCTTCAGGAACAAGTCGCAGCATCTAGAGAACGTCATGCTCGTGCTCAAGCAGAAGCGATGAAAGAAGAAGAACGCGTCAATAAAAGTAAATCTGAACTAGAGATAATTGAATCTGAAGCAAAAGTCGCAAGGCGTAGAGCAGAGGATGAGAGAATTAGACTGAGCACAGATGAAGCTCGCTTCGCTCAGATTCAAAGTGAAATGCGCCAATTAATGCAGGAGCGGAGAAACTTACTCAGGGAATTAGGAGATTTAGGTGCTAAACGTGGTCATGCAGAGGGTGAACTTACGATTCTTGTAGAGAATGCTAAACAGTTAGCACAAGCCCATGAAGAAGCATTGGCAGACATTAATGAAGCCGAAAGAATCAGAGCACGGCTGGCTGAAGAACCACTTGCTCAAGCCTTACTAGACGATGCTTCGACATTTGAAGGACTAGCTCCGGTGTTAGAACGGCTGGAGCGATCTAGAAGTCTGGGCTATTCGGTTACCTTGCTGGATAGAGCAGTGGAGCGAGCCTTGCAAGTTATTCAAAAGACCGTAGACCACGTTGCAGCAACTCCTCGTTATCTATTATCAAGCGAAGTTATGGAACTATTAGAACGGCAGGTGCCACAAACTGCTGGTGCAGTTAGAGGTCTGTCAAGATGGTCAGTCCAACAAAGACTGGAACACCAACTTGGTGAGACAGTCGGCCATTTAGTTGTTGATTTAGAGCGCCTTCTAGAGGATTACGATCATTCTATTACAATGTTAAGAAGGTTGAGAAATGTCCTTGAACAACTAACAAGATTAGGTGCACCTCCTCAAGAGGTTGAAACCCTAATGTCCAATTGTAATCGTCCAGAATCCCTTCCTTACATTGCTCAATCAACAAGAAAACTTATTCAAAAAGCCCTTGACGATATTTATTTAGAATCTGACCAAAGAGATGCTGGTGAAGCGATTGCTTTGGAGGAAACTGCACGAGTACTTGAGGAATTGATAACTCAAATAGACGCTTCTGGATTAGCAGGTGGCTCTCCTAGTGGACTATTGTGGGATTTCCAAAGAGATGGGTTGTTGCCGTATGAAAGAGAGGTAATTGACCCGGCTCAAAAAACTCCGATTGATGAAGAGATGGTCAAACACATGGAGTCAAACATATCCGGAGAGGTAATCTCGGAGGAGGCGTCAACTACCGTATCAGTTGATGAAGACGGTTGGGAAACCTTAGATTTGCCAGATGACGCCTCTGTTGATGATGAGGCTGAGGTAGAATTTGTTGAATTGCAACCGATTAGCGATGATGATGAAAGAGCGGCTTTGGAAGCCGAATTAGCCAGAATTGATGCATCTTGGGAACACAGAACTGAACCATCAGTGGTGACAAATTCTGCGCTTGACAATCTTGAATCGAAATTATCTGACCTTGATTTGTAGGTGCTCTAATGTCTAATAATCAGGCGACTACATTGTCAGGCCGTGCTGAAACTATCGGCCGAAAATATCCCCATTTTCTGGAAAGAGGTTTGTTGTTATTAGCAATCTGTGGTTTCATTTTTGGCTATCAATCTGTAAGTGAACAAACAGGTAATGGGATATTATCTGTATTTGCCACTTGGTGCTTATTTCCATTCATTTTATTGTTCAGCGCGGAAATGATCGGACGATTTATTCAAGCGATGAATCGAGATTAAGTTTGAAATTCAATAAATTCCTTTTCTGGTTTTTCAACTACATTAGAACTATTATTCCTTAATGAATAGGTGAATCCCCATATTCTTTGCCACGGGATTAGATACCTGAATAGGGCCATAAAGGACAGGAACATTACTGCTGAAATCACTAATCCATAGGTTAAGGATAGCTCGATTGATTCAGAAACTTGCCCAGCCCACTGGCTACCTGTAGTATCACTTACTAGGCTAAGTAAGACACTGTGGAAGCCTAATGCTACCATGGTAGCCACTCCAGTAAGGCCCAAGAACCCGAATGTATGCACCAGATGAGTGTTTAACATGTTGTCCATTTGTTTAACATATTCAGGATCTCTTTTGCAGGACTCGGGAAGTCTGAAAGCATATTCTAGATACTTGATAACTCCAAATGCGGATTCTTGGAATACAAGTATCAGTACTGCGATTAGAATGAGGCCAAATTGCTCACTAGTAACTAGTTTAACTCCAAATAAACCAATTGTTGGTTGTGATATTTGTGATTCAAGGGTGGCTAAAGCACCGCCATAATCGCCTAATTGAGATTTGATTAGTGGGAATGTTAGGATGGCATGTATGCCGAGGAATAAAAGAGTGAACCCAATGGCCCAGGCAATAGATTTCTTTGATAGCCCCCAGATTCCTCTCGAGCCCATGATAATTGGTAATAAGTAAACGAACATGATTAACAAAGACATTATCATCAGAAGTGGCCATTCTAAAGTTTGTAATTCACCGTCGTCTGGTAATCGAATGTCGAAGGAGAAAATCATTCCAGTCAGCCAACCAAGGATTAGTCTTCCAACAAGTAGAGTGATTAGGGTTATGATGAAGCCGAGTTTCAACCTTTGTTGGGTTTTTGGTGTTTGATATGCTACTAGCGCCATCAGGCCTCCAACTATTAGCCCAATAGCTAATGGAACAAAGAACCGCGATAGACCAGTTCTTCCTTCGCCAGTAAACCAATCGCCTAATGGTAAATCATCACCAATAAGAGATTCAATTGAGGAAAATAGGATTGTATGGTCAATTGTTCCTACCACATATGTCGATACAACCTCTAAATACATCCCGATTAGCGCAGCGGTTGCAATGATTTGTAGGGTAATGATTTGCCATTGCTTTCTTAGTGTTTTCAAGTGTAATGTTCTTGCTTTAGCGCTACCAGTAATGGTGACATCGCTTTGGACTTGGACATCTTCAGCCATCTTAGTACCCCCTCACTTGCATCAATGCTTGAGATAAATCCATGTCTGGCATCCAATCGATAACTTGGGCACCAGATCCTGCTAAAGTAGTAAGTCGATTTTGACGTTCTAATTTTAACACCTCATATGACATTCTTGGAATCCGACTGACCAATCTTTCAAAGTCAATACTAGAAGGTGATAACACAGTTACTTCGTGGCCTCTGCCAACTAAGTCCCTAACCGCTGCAGGAACTGTTCCATCACCTTCGCAGGATGAAATTACAAATACCGGGCTACCCCTACTAAATCTCCCGCTTAAGGAATTAGTTACCGCTTGTAGGGGCATCTCGCCTTTGGCCGACACTCCAGCAAGTGCGCTGAGAATTTTGAAATATTGCTTGTCTCCAGTATCAGGGGGTAAGTAAGATAGTTTTTCGCCGTAGATTCCAAGCGCTACGGAATCTCGGCGCTTTAGGAAAAAGGCTGCTAAACTTGCTGCAGAAACCGTACTCATTTCCAACGGGTTTTTCAGAACCGTTCCAATACGGGCAATATCTCTAGAATCAATTAACAGATACAAATCAGTTACTGCATCTCGACATTTCTCATTCACCATCAATTCTCCAGTCCTAGCATATGCCTTCCAGTTGATATTTTTGAACGGGTCTCCAGGGACATATTCACGTAGCGAGTAGAATTCTGAACCTTGTCCTGGTGTTCTAAGGGTGGTGGCTCCGGTGTACATCTTTGGGGTGCGAGAACGCAAAAAGGCTTCTTCCACCTCTTTTATTTGAGGGAAAATTACAATGTCACTATGATGGTCAACAAACATTTCTTCGACTCCTAGGTTGAAGGTGTTTCTAGACCTTAAGGACACGGGTCCAATTGAGTAATGACCTCTTAGAGGGCAACGAAGCACATATCGAATTCTAGCACTTTCTCCCGGGCTTAGGTTTAGACGCATTTGATTAAGCCCGCTTCTAAGTTTCATCTCGTGAGGGATGTTATCGTACACTTCGAGCAATTGAGTTTTACGATTTGATCTGTTCGTGATTAGTAATTCAACATAAAGGTCGTCGCCTTTGTACAGATTGTCAGCAGATAATGTTCGCTGCACTTCAACATCTCCATGACCAGAAATCCAAGAATTAACGACAATAAAAGCAATCAATGCTAAACCAAGAATCATCATTTGGTTATTTGATATCATCATTCCAATGAGGATTAGAGCAATACCTCCGGTAAATGTGAATGCTGCTTTTCTAGTCCACATATTATCACCGCCTTCCCCATGCTTTGACACGTTTTACAATCGATACGGTTTGTTCTAGAGAGTACTTACTTGGCTCAATTGCAAATTTAGCCAAGGTTGGATCATTGATCAGTGCGACTAATTCACGAGCTGACATCGCATGGAATTCTTCTCGAGTAAGGCCATTTTGATTTCTAACCTTTGAGAGAAATACCTGTCTAATCTTCTCCACTTTCGAATAATAAGGATACCTATTTGCATCACCAAAGCCGTAGTAGATAATTGAAAATACATGCCGCCAATTATCTGGGTCTTTCTTCCTGATGAGTACCGCCTCAAAGGAAATGAATAGAATTAGGAATAACACTAGCATTGCTAGGCCTTCTCCAGTGAAGTAAACCAACAAGAAATAAATCGTATTGTATGAATCTGCTAACACTGCATTCTGTGGGTGTCTTGATTCATCAAAAATCACCATTGCGTTTTCTGATGGTTCCAAACCATCTTCTTGGATGCTGGTCATCATTGCCTCTGCGATAATATCCAGAGCCCACTTTCGGTTGTCATTAGCTGGAATTTCAGTATCTGTAGGTCCGTATTCACCATCGGCAAATCCAGAATAATCGTAAATCGCGTTGATTAATGGAGAGCCATCTGCAACGAAGAATACCCTGCCACCATCATCAGGGTTGCAAGTAGACTTTGCACAGGCTTCAACAGTTAGATTGAATCTTCCATAAAGGTCTGGAGTTTCCTCACTTTGCACTGCACTTACCACGAGTTTTCCGTCACCATTAACATCGATACTTGCTTCATTACTTGTTACTGCTCGAATTGCAAGTTCAGGAAGAGGGTTATCGGAATTTGGAATTAATTCCAATGCTGTAATGTTGTTTAGTAGTACTCTATATGTGCCATTATATGCGATTTCACCATCAGCCCAATGATGTGAACATACTCCTGAATCTTCCAATGAGACGACTTGACCATCAGCAATAGCACATGGGTGAGCGCTCAACGCTGATGATGTATCAGCCCATCTTTCATGAGTTGAAAGAGAGTCAGTATCTATTTGGCTGCCGTTCATACTGCAAGGGGTGGTTTGTACACACATCCATATGTAATTGAAATTAAGTTCTGGAACATATGTCGTATCAAATAACTGGTAACCATTGTATCGCACTCCAAATGCTTCTGCAATGGTCCCAGCAAAGCCATAATCTTCTAGAATAATCGCCGTTCCACCGTTTTCAACAAAAGTAACAATAGCCTCAATCTCTGAAGGTGAATAACCATCATCAGATGCAATAGTGATAAATCCATCATCATCAAATTGTGGTAGCGATAACGTATCTCTTTCAACTCCGGCAACAACATAAGTTGTGTTTCTTGGGTCTTCAATATCTGCTAATAGCAGCGGGCTACTGACTAGTGATCTGGTTTCAACACCCATATCTTTGATGTCTTGGCGGAAAGCTGACATGTCATTCCAATCATCATCATAAGCAGATAATTGATTGGTATTTGATAAATTAACAAAATTACTCAAAATCATCAGCAGCAGAACAAACATAACCGACCAAAATGCGGCTTGAAGGCCGTATCTTCGATAATTAATTTCCCGCCATTCAACCATATCAGCACCTACTAGAGCGTAATTCCGACACTACACGCTCGGCGTTTAGTTTAGAATGTTGTCTATAGTTGAGGTTAAAATGCTCATTGCTGCTTACTTTCGTAAATGTATTCGATTTGAAATCCTGGAAACATCATCAATTGGGATATTTAACAATCCATTGCGGTATTCCCACGGTAACATCCCTGGGTCCAAATTTGCTTCAACTTTAACGACAATTTGAGTGACTGAACCGGATAATTTGTCAATTACAAAATCACGAATTTCCCCAAGTTTTTCATTATGTGAATCGACTACATCTCTGCCAAATATCTCATTTGAAAATATAGCCATCTATGATTACCCCGTATGATACGGTGAGTGTTGTTTACTCCTTCAATGCGTCGGTGAATCGACTAATCTCACATTGTTTCAATGCCGTGAGAGAAGTCTTTGGAACGCCTTATATTTGACATTCCGGAGGTAAGTCTTGCTTCCATCTTCTGGTAATAATCCAACATCTCTGGTGTTACCGTAGGACGTACTCTACCAATTGCTTCTTCAAAATGAGATTTAGTGACTTTCTTTTTGTCGGCTCTCATACAGATTAGTGCTGCTTCACGGCAAACAGCTTCAATATCTGCCCCAGTGAATCCATCCAGTCCTTTCAGGATGTCTTTGATAGAAAACTTCGACAACGGCATACCCTTGCAATGGATGTTGAAGATAGCCTCTCTAGCGTCTATGTCGGGCGGAGGGACATGTAATACGCGCTCAAATCTACCACTTCTTAGTAAAGCAGGATCAATCATTTCTGGTCGATTGGTAGCAGCAACTACGATGACTCCATCAATTGATTCAACTCCATCCATGCTTGCTAAAAGTTGGTTGACTACGCGATTAGAAACATCGCTTCCCTCGCTTGAATTGGATGAACGCATATTGGCAATAGACTCAAACTCGTCTAAGAAAATAATTGAAGGCGATGATTGCTTGGCTTTTTTGAATATTTCACGGACTGCTCGTTCTGACTCTCCAACCCATTTAGAAATCATTTCCGGACCCTTAATGCTGATAAAATTGGCTTGTGCTTCATTAGCGATTGCCTTTGCTAGTAGAGTCTTACCCGTACCAGGGGCCCCAAACATTACGATGCCTCGAGGTGGTTTGATTCCAAAATGCTCAAACAACTCAGGTTTAGTAAGTGGCCATTCTACCGATTCTTTTAGTCGGCTCTTGACTTCTTCTAATCCACCGATTTCTTCCCAAGTAACTTCAGGGACTTCGACATAAATCTCTCTTAGCGCTGACGGTTCAATATCCTTGATGGCATGCTGGAAATCGTCCATACATACTTCCATTTTTTCTAGTACTTCAGGAGGAATAGTCTCTTCCTCTAAGTCGATTTCTGGTAAGTATCTTCTAAGTGCCTTCATTGCTGCTTCTCTAACTAGTGCGGCTAGGTCAGCCCCAACAAACCCGTAGGTGTTATCTAAAATCCAAGTAATATCAAAATCTTCAGAAATTGGCATTTGTCTGGTGTGTACATCCATGATTTCACTACGACCATCTCTATCAGGGACTCCAATCTCAATCTCTCTGTCAAATCTACCAGGCCTTCTTAGTGCCGGGTCTAATGCATCACGTCGATTGGTTGCTCCTATTACTACAACATTGTCGCGCCCTTGCATACCATCCATCAAGGTCAACATTTGAGCTACTACCCTTCGCTCAACTTCACCGCTAACATCTTCACGCTTTGGACAAATTGAATCTATTTCGTCAATGAAAATAATTGCCGGTGCGTTATCTGCAGCATCATCAAAAATCTCTCTGAGCTGTTTTTCTGATTCTCCATAGTACTTGCTGATGATTTCCGGGCCATTGATGCTCTTGAAGTGAGCATTGGTTTCGGTAGCAACAGCCTTGGCGATCATTGTTTTACCAGTGCCAGGCGGTCCGTGGAGTAGAACTCCCTTTGGGGGGTCAATCCCCAATCTGCGGAATAACTCAGGGTGCTTGAGCGGTAGTTCAATCATTTCTCTAACTTTCAACAATTGTTGACCAATGCCACCAACATCCTCGTAAGTGATTCCTTCTGATTGTCCGATGTCATCATCATCAATGGCTTCGTCTTTAATCACAATGTCAGTATCATTAGTTACTTTGACTACCCCTTTTGGAGTGGTTTGCACCACAGCAAACGGTAGCGCTTCTGCGAATAGAGTCATTCCTGGAATGAAAATCCTGTCACCTTGTACTACTGGGCGGTTTTGCAAACCACGGCGAGCAAATCCTTCGATACCAGGTCCGAATTTCACTTTTTGTTTGTTAGCCATTACTGGAGATATAATCAGTTTTTTACACTCCTCTGCTTCAACTTTCGAGACGGTAACTTTGTCTCGAAGGCTAACACCGGCATTTTTCCTTATTATGCCATCAATTCTGATGATTGCCATTTTGTTATCCTCGGGTCTACTGCGCCAATATATGGCTGCTGTAGAGCGTTTTTCACCTTTGATAAGCACGATGTCACCGGGCTTCAAGTCAAGTCCCGAATCTCCTGAGATTCTTGCTCTACCGTGTCCAACATCTGATGGTATGGACTTTTCTACCGTTAGTGAGATAGTTTCATTTTGACCTGACATAATAATCGCTCCAAATCACCGGCTGTGGTTATAGTTTCTATACTCATGGCCTGTACTCGAGGTAGTTGTTGGTATTAACTCGGTCTTTTTAAACATATCAAATTAATAATTATCAATAATGACCATTATCTTCAATAGTCGGGCTTAGGTCGGCTGACCATGGTTCATGTTTTAGAAACAGGATTGGAATTTATCGCCCGAGAAAACCCGAATGGAAAACCATCGGTTAGAGGATACAACATCATCAATGGTCAATTGACTTCATCCAGCGATGGAGTTACCTTTGAGTCAAAAAATCCCGCATTGCTAGAAGATTGCCTAGGCGAATTTCCGCTTTCAACACGTGACGACGTCCACTCGGCTCTTGCCGCAGCCCATGCAGCATTTACCGGTTGGGCAGCGACGCCAGCACCTACTCGAGGCCAAATAATTGGTAATATGGGACGTTTGTTAATGGAATACAAAGACGACCTTGTAGCACTTGAAACAAGGGAGATTGGTAAAACGTTGAAGGAATCTGGTGGCGAAATACAAGAAGCGATTGACACCTGCTTGTTTTTCCAATCCGAAGGCCGAAGATTGTATGGCCAAACAGTAAACTCAGAACTGCCAGATAAAGAACTGTTCACCTATCGTCGCCCGCTTGGAGTTTGTGGCATAATCAATGCCTGTAACTTCCCTTCCGCAGTACCATTTTGGAAGATGATTCCAGCCATAATGTGTGGCAATACCTGTGTGTGGAAAAGCCCACAAGATGCTCCACTGCTTTCCTTTGCTCTGGCACGAATTATGCATCAAGCTGGTTTGCCAAACGGCGTAATTAATCTCGTTCACGGGAAGGGCAGCGGCGCTGGTCAATACCTAATAGATGCAGTAGATGAAGGATTAGTCAACAAAATCTCTTTCACCGGTTCAACTGAGGTTGGAAAAATGATTGGTGAAGTCTGCGGTCGCAATTTAGTTTCTTGCTCTCTAGAATTAGGTGGCAAGAATCCGTTGGTTGTTATGCCGTCTGCCAATTTAGATAATGCAGTGGCAGGTGCATACTGGGGTGCTTTTGGAACCGCTGGACAACGATGCACAAGCCTTGGTAATCTCATAGTCCACGAAGGAATTTATGACGAGTTTATGGAGAAATTTATGGCAAAAGTCAAGTCTACCCGTATTGGCGATTCATCGGTTCACAAAGATGTTCTATACGGTCCAATGCTGTCTGAAAAGTACGCTAAGGATTTCATGATTGACCTCGATATGGCTAAGTCTTCTGGAGCAACCCAACTTTGGGGTCGAGGAGTAATCACAACAGACAACCAGCCTGAAAATTTCATGGGTAATGCAGGCGATGGTGTGTTTATGTGGCCACACGTTTTCGCTGATGTGACTGAAGACATGAAATGTTTCCATGAGGAAATATTTGGCCCTGCTGTAACAATAGTCAAGGCCAAGGATTTCGACCATGCACTACATCTTGCTAATGCTAGTCCGTTCGGACTGTCGTCGGCAATTTACACCAATGATCGCCTCGAAGCATATCGCTACAAAACTGGCATCAAGGCTGGAATGACAGGAATTAATAATTCCACTACCGGGGCAGAGGCACACTTGCCATTTGGTGGAGTCAAAGGCTCTGGAAACGGTACTAGAGAGTCTGGTATCTGGGTTATAGAAGCATATTCCTACTGGCATGCAGTAAATGATGAATTATCTGGAAAATTACAACTTGCCCAAATGGATGTCGATGAAATTGAGGCTGTGGAAGCTGAAGTAGATTGGGCACAACTTGCGTGATTTTGTGACACATTTTAGTTGGGTAGAATACTAGTGTTGAAATAGCAATAACAATGGCTTATAGTGTTGGCAATTTGGTTTAACTGGTGATAAGATGGTCTCTATATTTCAACTCGGACAAGAAAAAGATACCATGGCGGATAAGCTAGAGAATGCTTATTCTACCTGCGAGACAATCGCTAGGAATGCATCAAGTTCATTCTTCCGCTCATTCAGGCATTTACCAACTCACAAGCGCCAGGCAGTCAACGCACTTTACGCGTTCTGCCGTCGGGTCGACGATATAGTCGATGGAGATTGGCTGCCAGACCGAGATTTATCCTACCTTACTGTGCAAGCCAAAGATCGCAGTATTCAATTATCAACCGACAAGCAATCAGAACCGCTAAATGAGGGTGCAGATCACATATCAAAACTAACCGCTTTACTATGGTTTAGGACTAACTTAAATTCAATTGAAAATAACGAACCGGTTGATGAACCTATTTTCATAGCACTTGCTGATGTTGTCAAAAAATTTCCAATAGAGCTAGACCACCTGAGAGAATTGATTTCCGGCATGGAAGACGACTTGTATGCAGCTAATTACGAAAGGTTCGAAGATTTACGCCAATACTGTTACCGAGCGGCATCAACAGTCGGGTTGTGCTTGGTAGAAATATATGGTTACAACGATCCAAACGCTAGACGACATGCGGTTGAGATGGGCATCTATCTACAAATGGTAAACGTACTGCGAGATATTCAAGAAGACCTCAGCAGAAGTCGTATCTATCTGCCTAGTGAAGAGCTTGCAAAGTTTGGTTTATCTAATGAAGACCTAACTTCACAACATCTACCAACGTCAAAAGCCTGGCAAGAATTTATGCGACATTATCTCGACCATGTTATGGCTCATCGGAAAAATGCTGTAGGGTTGTTATCGTTACTTGACAAAGATGCCAAATACTCACCATCGGTAATGTGTGCTGCATATGATGCTATTCTCGAGGAGGCAATGAAAAGAAATGGTGATGTGTTTACTCGAAGACTAACAATGAGTTTCTACCGTAAGATTCAATTTGCTCTTGGTATCATCAGGAAACCAAGATTGAAATTCTAGTCACTGAAAAAAATTACTTCCACAAACCTAGGCTGTCTCTCAGGGCGTCTTCTAAGTTCTCATGCTCGAACTTGTAACCAGATGAGAGCAACTTCTTTGGCACGACCTTAGTGCTCTCAGTAGTCAAAGCAACACCCATTTTACCAAATAGGAACCATATTCCTAGCGGAGGAGTTGGCATAAATGCCGGGCGTCGTAATACCTTGCCTAGAGTCTTGGCAAATGTCTTTTGTTGCACAGGGTTTGGTGACCCAATGTTGAAGGCACCTTCGCAATCACCTTTCATTAGAAGATGGTGAATTGAATATATCTGGTCGTCCATTGAAACCCAACTGTACCATTGTTTGCCTCGGCCAATTGGCCCTCCTGCGCCGAGTTTTGCCGGTAACAACATTTTTCCTAATGCTCCTCCGGTCGCATCCAAGACAATGCCAGTTCGCAAATTGATTGTCCGTACTCCAACATCTCTAGCGGCTTGGCAAGATTCTTCCCACCTAGCACAGGTGTCAGGTAAGAAACCTTCACCTGGCGTAGAGGTTTCATCTAATTCTTCATCGCCACGTTCACCGTACCAACCAACTGCGCTGGCGACTATGAATGCTTCAGGTTTTTTAGTTAGTTGCGTAATAGCATTTGCCAACAATGCAGTACTCTTTGTTCGGCTTTCTTCAATTAATTTCATTCGCTTCTTTGACCATCGTTTGTCGCCAATTCCTGCACCACCTAAGTGGATTATTGCATCGAAGCCTTCCAGAACATCATGATTAATTATCCCGACTTCTGGTTCCCAGACTAGCTCCTTTTCATCTTTCTTGGCTTTTCTTCTTACTAGTCGCCATACATCATGACCCCCAGTATCCAAAAAGGCAACTAATTGACGGCCAATTAACCCAGATGATCCGGCAACAAGGATTTTTTTGCGAGGCTTATCAGCGAAGTCTGCATGGCGTTTCAAATCTCTTTCTAGTCTAATTTCTCTGGCAGTAAACATTCTATGAAGACGTTTTTTTATCATTCTACCAGCGACGAGATTACCTAGGAAACCCATTGGTAATTTGTAGTGTACTTCGTCATGAATCAAAGCATTATTTTCGCCAACGGTCTCAAATTTATGGGTGTGGTGCCAAGACTTGAAAGGTCCTTTGAGCATTTTATCTTCAAAAGAATGTGGCGGATTGTATCCCGTGTGCTGGGCAACCCAACTCATTTTTATTGGTCCCATTGGGAATCTGAAGATTCTTTGAGAACCTTCCTCCAGATTATCGTCTGCTCGTACTTCTTCAGCAAGTTCCCATGGCGGCATAAGACGTCTGAACGCGCCCTTTCTCTCGTGCCATGCGAATGCTTCTTCAATGGTATTTTCAACTTCTGTTTTATGTTCGAAGACGATACTCATTTTATCTACTCCTGTATTGTTGGAGGTATGGCTTAAGATTCATTTTTTTACGAGTTCTCTCGGATGACATGTATCTTATCTTACCAAATATGGCTCTTTCGGGACCCCATGCTCTATCATGTCTGCCAAGAACCCAAAATATTCCAGTGTAAGAATTGGGATCTCTGCCGTCCAGCGCATATTTATCATTGAGTTCAATCATCCAATTGGCGGCTTGCTCGGGGGTCGATGCCCATTCGAGAATTCGCTTACCCCATAACATTCTCAGATAGTTGTGGATGATACCAGTTTGAGTTAACTGGATTTGAGCGGCATTCCATATTTCATCGTGGGTTTCTGCGTTTTCAATTTGGTCATAGGTATACAAAACACGTTCATCATCAGAGTGCTCAGCAAGTGTCTTTTTTGCCCATTCTGGTATTGACTCGAATTTATTGTGATTCTTATTATGATATGCATTGTTGAAGCCAAGTTCTCGCCATGTTATTATTTGATCAAGGAAACTTTCCACACCCGCAGATAATCCCCACCAGCCTTCTCTTGAGCCTTTTCTTGAGGGGTCGATGTTGTCTGGCGACCAATCATTTTGGTTGAGTATGCGTTCCACGATTTCAATAGAGGAGACGTGGCCAAAATGCAACCAAGGCGATAAACCGCTAACAGCTGGGTTTTCCACATTGTTCCTGTCTGAGTGATATCTCTCTAGTCGGTCGGTCAAGAAATGCGCTAATTTCCTCATTGCAGTATTTCTGCCGCCTTGTGCCATTCTTACTGGCCCTACAGAGTGGTCGATATCTATTGCAGACAGTGCTTTTTTACCTACCGAGCCACCTTCAGAACATCTCCATAACCATTCAAATGGCGGGAGTTTAACAGAACAGTCCTTCATAACCGATTTAAACAACTTGTCACTCATCATTAGATCTGCTCCCTTTGGTATTGGGTTTTGTTTGGGCCAGGTTTCTGGACAGCGACTGAAGTTGGCATGTATCCAGCGTCTAAATCCATGGGCAGTTGTGTGGGCGCTTTCAGTCCATGACATTGGAATAACTCCGTTTGAGTCACCAGCATACATCTTTACCGGAATTGATTTACTTGCGGCATTGATGGCCCTGCTTGGATAATAAGTGGGGAAGTCGTCGCTAACTACTATCTTGGCTCTTTTGGAAATTTCCTTTAACAGGCCAATAGGGCCGCTTAACGGTGTTTCAACCCACGGAATGTAGCGGATGTTGTTGTCCTTGAATACCGATACATTCTCAACCATGCCTTGAATCATGAAGGTTGCAATTCGATCGTTAGCAAATCTGTGGCTAGTTGATATTTCCTCGATTACCAACAGAGGGACGTCGTGTTCTATTGCCAACTTTGCGGCGAATTCTAACGACGAGTTGTAATTGAACCGTCGACTGGCAATCATCCAGTAAACGATGTACTCACCATTTTCATTTACCGGTTTGTCATTGGCTGACCTAATTCTATCTGATTGGAAATCGCTCATTGTTTCACGCCTCCGTTTTGATGTAGCAAGTATGGGTATCCGCGCTGTTCTGAATAATCAAGCGTTGAAAACGGAGTCTGGACTAACGCATTTTTTGCAATAGATTTCATGGCAGTGCTGACCCAATTTAGGTCGTCGAAGTTATCGGCATTGATGAATTTGGTTTCCGCAATCTCGCTGGATGCGACTGGTGTTTGACCTTGTGCTAGTTCTACGCTGTAGGCGATAAATACTGCGGGGCCAATCTCGGTTAGGTTCTCACGGATAGCGTAAATGCCTGTGACTGCTCCTTCGACGGCACATTCTTCACGCAACTCCCGCAGTGCAGCATCTCGGGGAAGTTCCCCGTCATCTACGTAGCCTTTGGGTAAGCCCCAGTGGCCAGAATATCTTCCTGTAGCCTCTTTAACAAGCAGTACTGTGTTGTCTTTTACTATGACTGCAGCGACGCCTAGATCACATCTCACACTAGCCATGGGGAGAAAATTATACTCTAACGATATAAAGCGGTGTTTACAGTCACACGGGAAAATAAACACTACATTATAACCAAAAGCGATTAACAGGGGCTCATGGAAAGCGGAACCATTGACCCAATGAAAATTGAAGCTGACGCGTTTTTACCGACCGAATACGGAAATTTTAGAATCCGTGTAATGGTCGATGAGAATGGGGCAGAACATTCCCTACTATCAGTAGGGTTAGACGACCGAACAACAACACCCCTAATCAGGATTCACTCAGAATGTTTGACAGGGGATGCCTTCACTTCCCTGAAGTGTGACTGTGGCCCACAACTCAAAGCATCGATGCAAAAAGTGCAAGAAGAGGGCTGTGGCGCTATTGTTTACATGCGCCAGGAAGGTCGAGGGATCGGGCTAAATGAAAAAATCAAAGCGTACTCCTTACAAGACTTAGGCTATGATACACTCGATGCCAATACTATGCTCAATCATCCTGCAGATGCTAGAGACTACTCCTTCTGCGCCGAGATGCTCAAGAGAGTTGGTGTGAATAAAGTTAGACTGATGACTAACAATCCACTGAAAATAAAAGGTATGGTCGACAATGGTATCACCATCGAAACTAGAATATCACACATCGAAGGGCTAGGTACATTTAACGAAGGCTATCTGTCTACCAAGGCAAAACGAATGGGCCACATTCTCCCATTCGTTTTTAATGAATAGGCTCGCTACCTGCAAATCGAGGTATTAGGATGTCAAAACAGCTAATTGGCCAAACGGCCCCAAATTTCACATTACAATCAAGTACCGGTGAGAGTATATCTCTTGCTGACTATGACGACAAGTGGAAAGTTTTGTTCTTCTATGCTAAAGATGGTTCACCAACATGCAAGCGTGGGTGCTTAAATTTCAAAGAGCAATACGAATTGTTTCAATCGTTGACACCTCCCGTGGAAATCATCGGTATAAGCGAAGACTCAGTCGAAGATCATCGCCGTTTTAAGGAAGAACTCGACCTGCCGTTTCCTTTGCTTAGTGACCCGGAAAGAGAAGTATCAGAAGCTTACGGTGTCCCGCTGTTTTTAGGTAAATTCCCAGGTAAATCTTCATTCTTGGTTGCACCTGACCGAGAGATACACTACTGTTATGATTGGCTGTTCAGGCCTCGAAGACACGTGGCTAAAATTTTGAATACCCTGAGTAAATTATCTTCCGATGGTGAGTGAATGGACTGGGTAGAATTATTCGAAGAAGCAGGCCTCACAGATAGAGAGGCAAAATCCTTGGTGCTTTTATCTTCCTCAAAGGAATTGAAAGCCAGTGATTTAGCAAAAAAACTTGGCACAAATAGATTAGATGCGTACAACTCGCTCTCGAGGTTAACCCAAATAGGTCTAGTTAATGTTACAGCAGATAGGCCAATGAAGTTTTCATGTTCCTCTTTACCGGTGCTGTTCAAAAAATTAATCAAAGACCAGAAATCAAGAATTGATCGCACTACTAAAGCATTTGAGAATATCATGTCAGGAGCCACAGATGAGGCACTTGAAAGCGAAGCACAGCAGGGCGACGCAAGCGCAAAATTTGCCGTGTTAAAAGGCCGAGATCATATACAGAAAAGAATCGGAGAATTAGCCAATGAAGCAGATGGACAATTAGTCCTGTTCCTTGGTAAGTATGGGATTCTTCACATGTGCAGGTCACCATCAATAGAAGAGGTAAATTCAGCCGCAGAGCGAGGAGTAATGATCAAGGTTCTTGCTCAGTTGGACAAAAGAACTCTAAAGTTCTTTGACCAGTTACACGACTCAATAGAAATTCGTCACTCAGACGAAGTCAATTCCCTGGGTGTATTGAAAGACCAAAGTGATGTTATCCAATTTTTGTTCGTTGAACAAAATCCAGTGGGAAGAGGGCGAGAAGATGCCGGATTGGTAGTTTCCTCGGAAGTTTTTGCTGCCTCACATTACGAATTTATGATGGCTATTTGGAATCGTGCTGTTGACTTTAACAGCGCCAAGAAACGGTTTACAGAAGAGAAGATAGTCGACCCACTTAGACTCACGGTTGGAGATGGCTCTTTCTTAGAACAGTTTAGAGATGCCTTAAATTTTAGTGGTGAATTACCTGATGAAGATACACCATTCAATCCGGATTCGTTCTTGGCATCTAGCAATGAAATAAACCAAGCCAGAGCCGCTTTACAAGACGGAACTGTGTTTAGCCTCCACCAACTTGGCATTGATATCAAAACAATGCTAAGACAAGTCGGTCATCGGATTGGTGAAGAGTTAGCCTTTAGCCTTCGCAAAATAGATGGACATGTCGAGTTTCTCAGTGAACTAATGGACTGGTGGGAATATGCTGGACTAGGAGAACTTGAGTATGACACAGTACCATTCTTCCACATTAAAGTAAATTTGACTCATCCGCCAGTAGAAAAAGCCGATGTACTTCCTCTCTGGGAGCTAGACGACGGAATTATTGAAGGCGCTTTGCGGTCAAGATATCCAGAAGATAGTAATGTAAGAATTAGGCGAGAAACTGCTCAAGGTGAGGATGAACTATGGCGCTATACGCTTATTTTCGTCGATGACAGCGAAGACTGAGTCATACACGGTTTGATAAACCCAAAGCATGGTTTGAGTGTTATGCGAATGCTGACTTTCTTTAGGTTCATGCGCCAGATAATGCGCAAAAGACCTGCTGATTTGGACTGGATCCAAAAGCAAGGATTGATGGCGGTAAAACTGGCGCAAATCTTCGCACTTAGGCCAGACCTTCTTGGTGAGGATAAGTGTAAACAACTTCAGCAACTATACCAACATGCAGCGTCTATTCCTCAAGAAGATTGGGAAGCGACTCTAAAAAGCAAAGCAATTCCAGGTTTCTTTGACAAATTCAAATCTATCGAAGAAAAGCCATTGGCAGCAGCATCAGTTGGACAGGTCCATCGTGCAGTATTACTCAACGGGGACCAGGTAGTAATCAAATTCGTCAAGCAGGCAAATGCTGTTAAATTTCGCAAAGAGGTAGACCGGATGAGGTCATGGTTACGTATTTTCTTAGTATTATCGCCAAGGTTGAGGAAAGTTGGCAACCCCATGGCTTTGTTGAATCACGTCGCAGATTACACTACAAGGGAACTTGACTTACGCAACGAGATTTTAGGTGCCAATGAATTAGCCAAAATCCAACAGGATATTTCTAAAGATTTTGCAACACCTTTACTCAGATTCCCAGAATATTATCCCGAGATATCAAATGAAAATGTTCTTGTTTCTGAATTTATTGAAGGGATGTCGTTAGAAGAGGGCATTGAAAACAAATCTTTGAAGTGGGACACTTTGTTAGAATTGTTTAGAATTCATGGCGCATATCTGTTTGGAATTGGGACATTCCATGGTGATCTTCATCCAGGCAACTGCATAATCGATAAAGAAGGCAAATTTGTGTTCATAGATAACGGTGCTATTTGCCATGCACCCGCATTTGTCAATCGCTCACTATTCAATTTCTTTGAACATCTATCTAAACAAGAACTAGATGAAGCATTCATTGCACTACTTGACATGACAAGCCAGAAACCAACTGGGAAAAAGATGGAGAAGTATATGAGTAGAATGAGCGAGATTTACTTTGATTTTGAAAAGAAACCAGTTGGCGAGCAAAGCTTGACCAGAGTAATGATGCAAACTGTGCGAGCGGCTGTTGAATTAGCCAATGCTGAGTTTGGAGAAGAGGCATTCCCGATAATTAGGGCCCTGATGTATTTAGACGGCTTAGTTATCAGAACTCACCCAGATGCTTTGCTGATTAAATCGATGGGCCCTTATTTAGACGAGTTCAAATTTAAACTAGGTCTTGATACAGCACCTGCATGAGTGGTCCAATGAGTGAGAGAATCGCAGTAATTGGTGCCGGTATATCTGGCCTTTACTGTTCATACTTGTTAGAGGAAAAGGGGTATGAGGTAGACCTATTCGAAAAATCCTCCAAAATTGGGGGAAGAATGGCCAGTGTAGAGAAGTCGGGGTTTATTCTTGACCGGGGATTTCATGTACTACAAACAGGGTATCCATTAGCGAGTTCAGTTTTTGATTACCAAGCGATGAATTGCCGTTCTTTCCAACCCGGGGCACTAGTGATTGAAGCCCGTCCCAAAAAATCAAAAATTTGGTGTTTTGCCGACCCTTTCCGCCGTCCGATAGCAGGAATTAAAGGTGCGATTAATTTTTTTACATCGCCATTTAATTTGCTTAGAGTTGGATTATTACGTTGGCGTATTATGAGGACATCAGATGAGGATATTTTTTCCCAAACAGGACAACAAAGTACCCATGAATTTTTAATTTCGAGGGGCTTCTCACAGTCATTTATTGATAGATTCTTTCTACCTCTTTTTGGCGGAATATTTCTTGAATCAAGTCTAACGACCGACGCTCGAATGTTCAAATTTGTGTTCAAGAATATGTCAAGAGGAGATATGGTTTTGCCCAAGCAAGGAATTTCTGCTGTACCAAATTACTTGTTTAATAGATTAAAGCATACCAAATTAAATCTCGGTGCAGATGTTGAAATAATTAGCGATGGAGAAATAACGGTTGGCGGTAAGTCACAAAAATACTCTCGCGTCATCAAGGCATTTGAAGATGCAGCAGGGAAAATCACTAGGTCGGTATGGACCGTACATTTTTCAGCCCCCAAATCACCATTAAAACAGAAATTCATTATGTTAAATTCCAAAATTAAGACTAAAAATAACTTAATCTCACATTTAGCTGTGCCTTCAGATATCCAGCCCAGTTATGCACCAGTGGATAAA
>CAXGZX010000018.1:0-22003 GCA_964014545.1 uncultured Candidatus Poseidoniales archaeon
TTACCAAGGCAAATCAACACCATCATATTGAACAAAACGGCCAGATTCCTCGAGATTATGTTGCTCAATAAGATTCATCATACCATCAACACTAGTATCCATTTCAACAGGAGCATTTTCGCCACCCATCCTAGTTTTTACCCACCCGGGGTGTAATATTAGGAATGAAATATTATCCTCTAAAGCCTCTTTTTTCATAGCCACAGTGAACATATTTAATGCGGTTTTTGAGGCACGATAAGCATAAGATCTGCCTGAATGACAATCGTCAATAGAACCCATTAAACTACTAATCATCACAACCGTTGAAAGATTTTCACCGCTCATTTTATCGTACAATGAACGTACTAATCTAACTGGGCCAAGAGAGTTAATATTAATGACATCAAGAGCCCACTGATCATCTATTTCTTTGATATTACGCCACCGACCGTCAGGCACTCCAGCATTGTTAATCAACAAATCAACACTGTGATCGATATTACTGGCAAAAGCCGCAATAGAATCATTATCTACCACATCTAACTGGTAAGTAAACAGGTTTTCATTTTCCAGCAAATCTAATCGATGCTTATCTTGCCTGTAACCAGCATATACGCGCCACCCATTTTCGAGTAATCGAACGACAAACTCAGAACCAATCCCGCGACTTGCCCCAGTAATTACTGCAGTTTTCATAACAAATACATCCGTTAAAGATTATTTACACGCCTTACAAATGCCTTTCCAAGTCAATTCTAAGCCATCTACATCGACATCAGAAACATTTGGAGTCATTAAAAAAATATTTTCAGGCAAATCAACATCCCATATCTTATCACACACCGTACAAACAAAATGAGCGTGTGGAGTGACTAGAGGGTCATATCTTATTTGCCCCGAATGTTCAAACGACTTTAGAATTCCTTCATTAACCATAGCAGATAACTGGCGGTAGACCGTCGCAAGACCAATACCAGAGCTTTGCAAATCAACAAACACCTCATTTGCCGACGGATGGTCCTTTCGATCAATTACACAGTCATAGACTAGCTGCCTTTGTCGAGTAATCCGCTTATTTCTTGCTGGAGACACATCAATCAAACCTTGAAAAAATCAGGCTAAGTCAAATCGGTCAGCATTCATGACCTTAGTCCATACAGAAATGAAGTCAGACTTGAATTTCTCAGCATTATCGTCTTGGGCATATACCTCGGCAATTGCTCTTAGTTGTGAATTGCTACCAAATACTAGATCTGTTCTAGATGCACGGCGTAGCACTTCTCCAGTAGCCCGGTCAACACCATCATATGAATTACTTCCAGTAGGCTTCCACTTTACACTCATATCTAGTAGGGTTGGAAAGAAATCATTAGACAAATTACTGTTGTCTTTGGAGAATAATCCTCGGTCATCAGAACTTACTCCTAAAGTTCTCAACCCGCCAACTAAAACAGTCATTTCAGGAGCAGTCAGGCCTAATAATTGTGCTTTATCCAACATCATTTCTTCAGGAGTAACTGCATAGTTAGCCTTCAAGAAATTTCTAAAACCATCTGCTAACGGCTCCATAACGGAGAAAGATGCCCCGTCAGTCTGCTCTTCAGTTGCGTCACCACGACCAGGATGGAAAGCAACTTCCATTCCACTTGCCATTTCGACTCCAACATTGCCCGCTAGAACAATAACGTCAGCTAAACTTGCACCATGTGAGTCGGAAATTCCACCAAGAGTTGATAGCACACTAGATAGCTGGTCTGGTTTATTTGCTTCCCAATCTTTCTGAGGCGATAGTCTAATCCTTGAACCATTGGCGCCACCACGCATATCCGATCCTCTAAACGTAGATGCACTAGCCCATGCAGTCTCAACCATTTGGGTGACACTAAGTCCGCTTCCTTTGATTGCTTCTTTTACCGCATTTACATCGTAAGATGTTGAACCAGCAGTCACCGGGTCTTGCCAGATCAAATCTTCACTAGGAACGTCGGGTCCAAGGTAGCGAACTTTTGGCCCCATATCTCTGTGCAGTAGTTTGAACCATGCACGAGAAAACGCATCAGCGAATTTATCAGGGTTTTCATAAAACATCTTTGATATTTTTCGGTATTCTGGGTCCCTAATCATTGCCATATCAGCAGTAGTCATCATAGTAGGTACCTTCTTGTTAGAATCTTCTGCATCTGGCGCCATATCTTCTTCATCAGGATTCTCTGGCGTCCATTGATGTGCTCCAGCAGGACTCTTTTCCAAGACCCAACTATCTTCATACTTGAATAACATTCCAAAGTAAGCATTATCCCATTGCGTAGGGTTAGGTGTCCATGCACCCTCAATTCCGCTAGTAATTGTGTCACTACCCACACCACTTCCGTAGTCGCTAGTCCAACCAAATCCCTGCTCTTCTAATCCTGCACCCTCTGGTTCAGGCCCCTTATGGTCCTCTAGACTTGCACCATGAGCCTTACCGAATGTATGACCTCCAGCAGTTAATGCTACAGTTTCTTCATCATTCATAGCCATTCGAGAAAATGTTTCCCTAATATCTTGAGCGCTGAGCAATGGATCTGGATTTGCATTTGGGCCTTGAGGATTAACGTAAATTAATCCCATTTGAACCGCAGCTAATGGGTTTTGCAAATCTTGTCGAGTATCACCGTACCGATTATCGCCGAGCCATTCATCCTCAGCACCCCAATAAATGTCTTGTTCAGGGTGCCAAATATCAGCTCTGCCGCCGCCAAATCCAAACACAGGTCCGCCCATTGATTCAATAGCAATATTTCCTGTTAGAATAAGTAAGTCAGCCCAACTAATCGAGTTACCATACTTCTTCTTTATTGGCCACAAGAGTCTTCTTGCCTTGTCTAAGTTACCATTATCAGGCCAGCTGTTTAGCGGAGCAAAACGTTGTGCTCCAGTGCCGCCACCGCCACGACCATCACCGGTTCGGTAAGTTCCGGCTGCATGCCAGGTCATACGAATGAAAAATCCACCATAATGTCCATAATCAGCAGGCCACCAATCTTGACTATCTGTCATCAGGTCGTGCAAATCCTTCTTTAGAGCAGCATAATCTAATTTTTCAAACTCTTTTCGATAATTAAAATCTTCACCCATTGGATTGGATTTTTTGTCATGTTGATGCAAAATGGACAAATCAATCTGTTTTGGCCACCAATCTCGATTTGCCATTCCATATTCTGTATTTGTCATTGAACCGTGCATAACGGGACATTTTGTGTCTTTACCGGTCTTACCGTATCCTTCCATACAATCGCTAACAAAAAGAGACTGATAAACATAATGATTATCATTATCATTAAGAAATTACCATTCAACGGCAAAGTCATCTCCAATCGTAGAGGTTGGAGATTCAACGACGATAGTTTCAGGCTTAGAAATATCCACTTCTTTCAAACTCTCATCAACAACCAAGTCTTCTATTTCCACACCATTTTCGATGACTTTCTTAGTAGCCCTTATTGGTTTGACAATAATTTTACCAGACTGGTTTTCCGAGGTATATTTTTGCCCATAAGCAATCTCTGAAACCGGCTCTTTTGGAGCATCTTCAACTATTTCTTCATTAGCGAAATTTTCCTCACCAATCTTCATTTCAGCGAAGCTTTTTTCCAGCGCCGAATCTAAATCAGGTACATCGTTCGTTTTCGCCATATTTGCACATACAGGTGTAGCAAATGAAATCTTTGCTCCTTTGTCTACAGCGATGACACAGACCTTCATGAAGTACCAAGATAGCCCGGTATCATGCGAGTCGGTATAGTCGTCAACCCAGATGCCGGTCTAGGCGGTAGGTTAGGGTTCAAGGGCAGCGACGGAAGGGCTGCTGAAGCACGGGAAGCGGGAGCTCAAGATAGAGCCGGACCTAGAATGACTCAATGTATCGTTAAATTTGATGAGTTGCTCAAATCCTCATTAAACAGATCTAATATCGAACCAGCAATATACACTTGGTCGGGCAGAATGGGTGGAGACTGGTTATCAAACCTCGATTATCATGAAATCGGTAAAACCCCAAACCCTACAACTGCCCTAGACACTAATGATTTGGTTCACCAACTAATCGATAATGATGTCGACGTAATATTGTATGCTGGAGGAGATGGCACAACTCGCGATATAGTTAACTCGCTTGGCGATAAAAAAATACCATTAATCGGCGTTCCAGGGGGGGTGAAAATGCATTCTGGTTGTTTTGCCACCACTCCAAATGCGGCAGCAGAGGTTTTGTTTTCTTTTGCTATTGGGGACTTAATGTCATCAATAACAGAAGTCATGGACTTGGATGAAGAAATCTATCTCGCTGGAGAATGGAAAGTTCGAATGTATGGCGAAGCACTAACTCCTGCAAGCCCTAGATTCATGCAAGGTTCTAAGCAGCAAGTTGAGCGAGCCTCTGAAGAAGAAATAATCGAAGGTTTAGCTGCCCATATCGGCGATTTAATCGAATCGGATGCAGATTTAATGGTAGTTTGGGGTAGTGGTGGAACCCTTAGAATGATTGGAGAGATACTTAATCAAGATTTAACACTGTTAGGGATAGACATTCAACACAAGGACAAGGTCTACGCGGACCTAAATGAGGAGCAACTAATTGACATATTACAACAACATAAAGGTAACAAAATCCTCCTTTTGTCCCCAATGGGCGGTCAAGGATTCTTAATTGGCCGAGGCAACCTACAACTTTCACCCACTGTGCTTCGATTAATCGGCATCAGTTCAGTATTAGGTGTTGCTACTCCGGCAAAGTTAACCGGTTTGGCAAATGTAAGAATAGATACTGGAGACAGCGAACTCGACCTAGAATTCAGAGAGCGAAAGTTTGTCAAAATGTTGCAAGGTTACAGGACAACTAGAGTGATCAGAGTATCTGATGTATGATTATAATTTCATACCAGAAGCAGCCATTAACAGACCAAGAAACGGAGGGCTGGGTCTTCCCGGTCTTGATTTAAACTCAGGATGATATTGTACTCCAACATAATATGGGTGTCCTTCTAATTCAAAAATTTCACACCGTTGCCCAGTCTCATCTTTACCAACAAACATCAAACCAGCTTCTTCTATTTGGTCAATTAAATCCGGGTTGACTTCATACCTGTGTCGATGTCTTTCATCGACAGATGCACCCTCGCCGTATAATTGTTTAATCTTACAATCATCAACTTGCCATATTGTTGGCCTACTACCCAATCGCATAGTCCCTCCTAGATGAGTTTTGGAAATTTCCGGCATGAAAATTACTGCAGGGAACTCCGGATTGTCATCGAATTCAGTAGAATTTGCCCCCGAAATACCAAGTACGTTTCGACAAAATTCAATGGTCGCTACCTGCAACCCAAGGCATATCCCGAGATATGGAACCTTACTTTCTCGAGCGTATTGAGCGGCAAGAATCTTCCCCTCAATACCTCGGTCGCCAAACCCTCCTGGAACCAAAACTCCGTTTGAATCTCGTAATAGTGCCCAAGCATTATCGTATTCTTGAGAATTGTCTTTCTTCCAATCGGCTTCTAAATGACTTGCTTCAATCCAATTAATGGTTAATCGGCGCTTGACTTTCATTGCGGCATGCTGCAAACTTTTGATTACCGACAAGTATGCATCAGAGAGGTCGGTATATTTGCCTACCATTGCTATGGAGACATCTTCACTAAGCAAATCTAAATCGTGAGCCATGGTTTCCCAGTCGGATAATAGAGTTGAATTACTACAATCAATATCGAGTATCTTGCACAATCCTTGCTTCTCTAACATTAACGGAACGTGATAGATGTTGGGCACATCGTGCGTAGACATTACGGCTTCAGGCGCAACATGACAAAATGCTGCCAATTTTTCTTTGGTTTCTTCAGTCATAGGTTTTGTCGAACGACAAACCAAGATGTTAGGAGTGATTCCAAGGCCTCTTAACTCCTTAACAGAGTGCTGAGTAGGTTTGGTTTTTTGCTCACCCACGGGGCCCATAACTGGAACTAGAGAAACGTGAACAAACGTAACATTCTCTCGCCCTACCCGAAACTGAAACTGTCTTAATGCTTCGACGTAAGGTGCCGACTCAATATCCCCCACAGTTCCCCCCAACTCGATAATACAAGCATCAGGAGCATTCTGTTCACCATCAGCAGGTATGTGAGCGACGCGCTCAATCCAGTCCTGGATTTCATTAGTTATGTGCGGGATAACTTGAACGGTTTTACCAAGATAATCACCTCGTCGCTCAGCTTCAATCACCTTTGAGTAAACCTTACCAGTAGTTAGGTTGTTATCTTTACCTAAATTTATGTCAAGGAAACGCTCATAATTTCCTAAGTCGAGATCTACTTCTCCACCATCATCGAGAACGAAAACCTCACCATGTTCAAATGGCGACATCGTTCCAGCATCACTATTGAGGTAAGGGTCTATTTTTATTGAGGTAACTCTTAGGCCAGCACTTTTCATTAGTACTCCAATACTGCTAGCAGTGACCCCTTTCCCAAGCCCAGAAAGGACTCCTCCGCTGACAACAACGTACTTCATGACACACCAACGGGTTTTTTACCACCGATGACCCCTTAATCAACATATCCGAGAAATGGAAAATCATTTCACCATAATTATTGTAACTTTCATAGAGAATTATCAAAGGGTGCCTTCAACGACAGGTAAGCGAGCAAGATGGGCGATTTACCAACTACGATGATGGCGTGGAAAAAAACCATGCCGCAAAAAGGTGGGTTTGAACTTGTTAAAACTCCATTACCAAACTATGGTGATGATGAAGTATTAGTGAAAACGCACTCTACATCAATCTGCGGGACTGATATCCACATTTGGAAGTGGGATCATTGGGCTGCAGAAAACGTTCCAACGGGTACTACAACCGGGCATGAAACTTGTGGCACAGTTGTTGCACTAGGAAAGGATGTCAGCACCCATAAAATAGGTGATAAAATCGCAGTTGAGTGCCACCTAGCATGTTGGAATTGTGATAGATGCGCCGAAGGAAATGCCCATATTTGTGAAAACGGTGAGATCTTTGGAGTACATTCAGATGGAGCCTTTGCCCCATATTTCTCAGTCCAAGCAATCAATGCTAGACATGTACCAGATAATATTCCACTTGAACTAGCATCTATTCAAGACCCGCTAGGTAATGCCATTCACACCTTAACAGGGGGCCCGGTGAAAGACTCAACAGTTGCTATACACGGACTTGGACCAATCGGCCTATTTGCAGTAAATGCTGCTAAAGCAATGGGTGCAAAGAAGATTATTGCCATTGATTGGGATAATGAGGCAAGAATGAAATTAGCAAAGAAGCTAGGCGCAGACCTAGTTCTTGGTAAAGACGACAACATTGTCGAAACAATTTTGGCTCACACCAACGGCAAGGGAGTAGACAACTCGTGCGAGTTTTCAGGTGCCCCAAGCGCATTATCAAACACCATTCACTCTACAAGAATGGGCGGTTATGTCAATGTCTTGTCCGTATATGGTGGTGAAACAACTCAGGTGCCGATGAACGAGATTGTATTTAGATATCTTCACTTGAAAGGAATAAATGGGCGTAAGATGTGGTCAACATGGGATAAAATGCACGAGTTACTTAGTGCGGGAAAAATTGACATCGAAACACTAGTTACTCATCGTATGCCGTATGAAGAGTTTAATTCAGCCATGGAATTAGCAATCAGTGGTAATTGCGGAAAAGTCGTATTAGATTTCTAAGCGCCAATCCACTTGTATCTTCGAGCACCTTCTTGTACTCCAGATTCGGTAATTTCCACCAGAGCAAATTCACCTTCAGGCTCTACTACACTACCACTCTGCAAACCTTTGTGCAGATTTTCATATGTGACATGGTCAATTGCAACTCTGCCAGCTAGACGCTCAAACAAATTCCATCTAGAAACAACTTCTCGCCATCTTGGGGAAACTTTACCTTCAAACACTTTCGCTTTTGCTCCAGAACCATATCCACACAGACCGAACAAATTGTTGTCTAAATTATCATTTTCTTCTAAGTCAGATTCAAAAGATGACATCAATGCTAGGAAAATAGATCCAGTATACTGATTTCCAATCAGACTACTCGCTCGTTGACCCTTTTCTATTCTGCTGGCGTGGAATTCTAGATATTGCGGGGTTTTTGAAATGGCTCTACGGTATCCATCCATCGCTTTCTCCCAAATTTCGATGATAACTGGGTCGTCTGAATTATGGGGCTCTGGCGCCGGGCCGAGATGTTTTGCAACATCATTCCAGAACTCAGTATCTTCTCTGTCATGTCTAAAAACATCAGGAAACATTCTCTTAGCTTGGTATGCATAGGGAAGATGCATGATTATTCGGCTCCACTGTTCAGTGAAACGCTCATCACTTTCAGGGTTATATCTTCCTGCCCGTTCAGCCTTCTCTCTAAAATTATGGAAGGCTTGTCTCACCGCACTTTGATAACATCTATTGGAAAACTGACCGTCAAACACTGGCTCATCTCTGTGAACACTGACTTTTTCTTCACCATGAGCAAAAATCCCTAGTTTCCTTACAGTCGAGGCCGGAAGATGGCGAATCATTCTTTCAACAAGCCCTTTCTTGATTGACTGCCCTGCCTCTTGAGCCAATGTAATAACATTGGAGATAATCGATTTAACCGACACCTCTCTGCGAGGTTTGAAAAAATCGTGAACAGGGGTTGTAGATACTCCAATACAATCTGGAATTTCTAACAATCGAGGATTTCTTCTAATCAATAGAGCTCCGCCACCAGCTCCTTGAGTATATTCTCCTGCGGATTCAAGGGCATATTTTGCATTATCAGAAAAAATCACAATTCCTAATCTTTCGTCGTCGTTATTTGATCTAGCAACCCAATCTAACGTTGTGTGCATGGCATCAACAGCCCCAATACAAGCAAATGTCATATCTACAACATCACAATTACGAAAACAATCTTCACCATATCGTTCAGAATACCGTTGGGTCAACATATCTACTATGTAGGTCGCAGTTGGCTTTGCCCCATCTAATGCAGATTCGGTCCCGAGGTACATACGGCCAATGTTACGCGGATTCAAACCATTCCTATCGATGAGTTTCATAACCGCATTAGCACCCATTGTTGCAGTGTCTTCATGAACATCAGGAATTGACATTGCTTTGAGCCCTAGACCCTTATTCAATTTACCGTAATCTTCTCCTCTCAGATCGGCAAAATCCTTCATATCCATATACAATCTAGGAAAATGAATGGCAATATCATCAATGCCAACACAGATAGAATTATCAGAGCCCATAAGAAACCCTCCATTTTTTCGAGTATTTGAACATCTGTCCAGTTATGATAGACATCAAGGGGGTTTCATCACATATCAGATTGAGGCGGCTCAGGCGCTTCAATATCTTGCTTAGCCCATAAAACATCATCGATACGGAGAATCGAAATTGCGACTTCAGTAGCGCCAATAATGGCTTGTTTGATGATGCCCTTTGGTTCAAGAACCCCCATCTCCAACATATCACTAGGCTTTCCCGTTGTCAAATTTATACCAATAGAATCAGAATTGAGGTTAGTTTGCTCAGCAACAACATCAATCAATGACGAAATAGGGTCAATACCGGCATTTTCTGCTAAGACTCGGATAACAACCTCTATTGCGTCAGCATATGCCTCAACCGCTAGTTGTTCTCGACCAGGCATGGTTTCCGCGTAGCGCCTTAACCTGCGGGCAAGGGCGACATATGACGCACCCCCGCCACAGACTATTTGACCATCCTCAAGTAGCTGGACCGAGACTCCAAGCGAGTCATCAAAACACCGCTCAACTTCTCCAATAATGTCAACAGTACTGCCTTTGGCGATAATCGTGGCAGCTTTACCAATCGCTTCTACTACCCAGAAATCCTTTCCATCTAGTGAGATATTTTTACTTGTTTTAAAATCACCCACATCTTCACTTCTGCTAGAATTTATCGAATTTACTAAAGTTGCACTGCAAGCCCGAGCAAGCATATTCAAATCACTGCGGGAGACTCTACGGAATGCTTGAATACCATTCTTAACAAGATAGTCGCGAATATCATCATCTATACCTTCTTTACAAGCCAAGACATTTACTCCATTACTGACTAATTTGTCAACTTGTGATTTTAACATGATTCGCTCTTGCTGTCTAAATGATTCTAAAACCCCAGTGTCTGTAACATTTAATTTTAAGTCGCCCTTGACTCCTCTTTGTTCTAGACCACCATCGATTAGTAAGATTTTGCCGCCAACAATCTCCTTTGCCATTTGAGAAGATATGCGTTTTTTGGGCAACATCAATCCTTGAATCAAACTAGATTCTTCCACTCTACCGCCGGTTTGGGAAATCAATTTTATTTTTGTAGGGTCGATAATTTCTTGATTTTCATCAATAATCATCTTGACCGCTCGAAGCGAGATATCGGCAATTGTTTCCTGCATTGAACTGTGACCTTTTCCAGCTAGGGAGGTTTTCACCACCGTTTTTTGCATAGCATCACTAGCCTGTAAAGAGATTTCTTCAAGACTCTTGAGGACGTATTGTTCGGCTTTTCTAAAACCCCTAGCAATTGTTGAGGGGTGAATTCCTTGAAGAATTAATTGCCAGGCATTCTGTAGCATTTCCCCAGCTAAAATAACCGTACTAGTAGTCCCATCTTTGGCAACTCTATCCTGCGCAGACGAAGCGTTGATCATCATTTTAGCAACCGGGTGCTCAACCTTGGCAGTTTCTAATACAGTGACTCCGTCATTGGTTACCAAGGTTCGCCCATCATCATCGATCAATAATTTATCCAATCCTTTTGGACCTAAAGTTGAGCGAATCGCTTCAGCAAGAGCTAGGGCTGCTTGGATGTTTTTTTGCAGTGCATCGCGACCCTTCGAACGTGCCGTATCTCTTAGAATCGGAGCCTCGCTCATGGTTGGGCCACACACCTCTATGAGATAAGCGCGACTCAATCTTCATCGACGACTTCGAAGTCAGCATCGACCACATCATCGCCACCAACATCGATATCACCGTCTTCAGAAGAACCGTCTTGTTCAGACATCTCTGCCGATGCAGCCTCATACAATTTTGCCGAAACGGCATGCATAGCCTCTTCGATTTCTTTGACCTTGGCTTGAATTGCCGCATCATCAACATCATCTATTTCTAACGGTTTTCCATCGTCATCTTGAACTAATTTTTCTAGTTCATCTAGATGTGACTTAACCGGTCCAACATCATCTTCATCAAGTTTATCTCCAGCTTCATCGATGGTTCTCCTTGTTTGATATAGGACTTGATCAGCCATATTACGCAGTTCTACCTTGGCTTTTCTTTGCTTGTCTTCTTCAGCAAAATTCTCAGCCTCTTCAATCTTAGCTTGTATCTCATCTTCTGATAGCGAAGTTTGAGCCTCAATCTTAACGGATTGCTCTTTTCCTGTACCCATATCTTTGGCGCTAACATTGACAATCCCATTAGCATCAATATCGAAGGTAACTTCAATTTGCGGCACACCACGAGGTGCGGCTGGAATTCCCATTAAAGTGAATTCACCAAGAGTCACATTGTCCTTCGCAAAATCCCTTTCTCCTTGAAGAACGTGAATTGTTACCGCTGGCTGGTTATCAGTCGCCGTAGAATATATCTCAGACCTTCTAGCAGGAATCGTGGTATTTCTTTCAATCATTGTCGTCATAACCCCACCAAGCGTTTCAATACCCAAAGTTAGCGGAGTAACATCGAGCAGTAATATGTCAGATACACCCTCATCGCCAGAAATGATTCCAGCTTGCAAAGCCGCACCCATAGCAACGGCTTCATCTGGATTAATTCCCTTGTAAGGTGCTTTACCTGCTTCCTTTTCCACCGCATCTTGGACAGCGGGGACTCTTGTTGAGCCGCCGACTAAAATCACCTTGTCAATATCTCCTTTCTTAACACCAGAATCCTTCATTGCTTGCCTAGTAGGCTTCATTGTATTCTCAATCAGTTTAGCGATCAGGCTCTCGAATTTAGCCCTAGTAAGAGTCATATCCAAGTGCTCAGGTTGGCCATCAACCATAGTGATGAATGGAAGATTGATTTGTGTTTGCTGAGTGCCTGATAATTCAATTTTTGCCTTTTCAGCAGCCTCTTTTAGCCTAGACATTGCAGTCAAATCTTTAGACAAATCAATACCGGTATCTTTCTTGAATTCTTTCACCAACCAATCAATAACCTGGTCGTCAAAATCATCTCCGCCCAATTTGTTATTACCTGCAGTGGCCTTTACCTCGATTTGTGGCTGACCGTCGACTTGGTAGATTTCTAAAACGGAAACATCGAAAGTACCACCGCCCAAATCGTAAACTAAAATGGTCTGATCCTCTTCTTTATCCACACCATATGCTAGTGCAGCAGCAGTAGGTTCGTTGATAATTCTTAATACATCCAGTCCGGCGATTCTTCCAGCATCTTTTGTTGCCGTTCTTTGGGCATCGGTGAAGTAAGCAGGACATGTGATGACCGCTTGCTTAACTTCTGCACCCAGGTAAGCCTCAGCATCAGCCTTCAACTTTTGAAGGATAAAGGCTGAAATTTCTTGTGGAGTATAATCTTTATCATCTATTTTGGTGTTCCAGTCAGTACCCATATGTCGCTTTACCGACAACAAGGTTCTCTGGGCATTAGTTACCGCTTGACGCTTTGCAGTAACCCCGATTAATCGCTCGCCACCATCTTTGGCAAATGCAACAACAGAGGGCGTTGTTCTGGCCCCTTCTGCATTGGCAATCACCACCGGCTCACCATTTTCAATCGTTGCTACACAGCTGTTTGTTGTTCCTAAATCTATACCTATTACTTTACTCATTTTTTACACATCCTTTTTTAAAATATTGGAATTCCACCATCATCTTCATCATCATCTTTGTCGTTAAGATCTATACTAACATCAGCAGATGGAACTTCATCATCACCATCTAGTGCTGAGCCTTGAGGAATCAATTTCAACGTGATATCTAATATCCCGTTATTCATCGACCAGCCAACAACATCCTCACAAGGATGTGGCAATTTAATGCGGGCCATGGGTTTAACCTGAGCCTCTTTTACGATTTCCAACATAGAACCTCCTTTTGAGAGGTTCATATCCATCTGCATATCCTTAACATCACCCTTTAGACTAAAGTCGACAATAATAGACATGTTCCAACCATCTAGGTAGAAATCATCGCTAGGCAATTTTAGGACTTCATCTGTATCATCTTTAATTTTCGGAGTTTCAACTTCCACAGGTGCGGCGTCGACTTGAATATCCATGCCTAAGTTGCCAAGAATATCTTCCATAGACTGTCCAGATTGGAACATTTTAGCAAGGTTTGAGAGGTCGAAATTGAAATTCACATCACCCTTTGCCATCTTTTCAGCGTCTATACCCATTTTATCAAACTGTGATTTAAACTGACCCATTAGCGCCTTGATTTGTTGTTTACTCAAAGACATCCCCATGTTTTGAAACATCTCAACCAATCGGTCTATCATTTGCTCTTCCCAGTCATCAGCGGCACTCATAAAATCACACTACTTAACCATCGGTTACATAGTGCCCAAAGAGTACACATATATCAACTTCACGAAAATCAATCGGCGAGTTTCACACTCTTCTTCTAATACGAATAACACCAATTATCACTAGGGCTATTACTGATAATGTCAATATATTAGAGAAAATCATTGCTTTAGAAGAGATGGCGATCCCATAAATTAGCCATAAAGATAGGGATAATGCTACAATCATGAATGTCGGTAGTGAAATTCCTTCATGGCGCTCATGTTTCCATACCTCGAGTATCTGTGGCCCCCAGGCCAAAACACCAATAATGCCGGCCGCAACACCAATTGCTTCAATCACTAAAGACGGCATTTAATCACCCATTTTTGTTCCATTCAGCAGGTGGCTTTGAAAGTACTATTTTATCAATACAAGCCCAAGGTATTTGTCTTGGTTTTGGCTCACCGACTACGTGCATATTGAGACAAGCGCCGTGTGCTAGCGTAACATTAGCATTTTTTTTGCCAATTTTTATCGATGCCTTCGAAGGCTGTTTATCAAAGATAGCAAACAGACCTCTTTTGTGATCTGTACTTCCAGTAACTTCGCCCCCTCTCTTGGCAAAAATTTCCTCAACATCAGATCCAAGGCCTAATTCAAAAACATCACCTTTGTTCATCAATCCACCATGAAAGTGAACCTCATCCCAGGTGTTGAATCCTTCTAAAGTTTCAATCAATTCAGGATTTGGTTTTCCGGGGTTTACGGCTTTTATGATATCTAGAAAACCTTTCTCATTGACCATTTCTGCTGCTAGATCTTCTGGAATTCTCGGCCAATCTAAACGCTGATGAGTCATAGCAACAATTACTCGGACATCAGGTAAATCCTCGTTAGCCAAACCCAATCTGTTCTGATGCAGTTCTGCCAACAACCTCGCCTTTCTAGCAATCCTATCTGCTACCCCATCATGGCTATGCTCATCGCCATTCTTGCGCTTTTGGATAAAATGGTGTTCTTTGTTAATTCTAAAAGAGCCAGCCCAATGCTTCTGTTCTACTATTAGGATAGAGTTTCCACCGATAATCACCATATCGATTTCTCGTCGACCCCCATCAGGGTCGGGGATTCTAACCGATTCGTAAATCTTCCAACCATTATCTCGTCCAGCAGCTCTTGATAGTTTTGCCAAACGCATTTCAGCCAAGTCACCGGCTCGATGGATGTCATCGGGCGGGTATTTCTTGCGCCTCTCCATCAACCATGATAAGCGCTTTAGGAAACTCATGAAGACACCTTACAATAATTCAGCGACACTACTCACAATAATATGCGGGCGTTGTTCTGCTCCGTCTTCTAACTTAGCGACATCAGCCATTGTGGCCTCGCCAGATAATACCAGAACGCCAACACAACCTGCACGATTAGCCATTGCAATATCGGTGTAAAGCCGGTCTCCAACCATAGCACAACGTTTTGGCTGCAAACCCAACTCCTCTATTTTGTGTAATATCATTCCCGCATTTGGTTTGCCCGTAATATGCTCAGGGTCTTTGCCAGTAGTTGCCTTAAACATTGCAAGATAAGCGCCAACGTCAGGTAATCCGCCTTCGGGTGAAGGGCAGACCATGTCCGGGTGACTAGCGACTAACGGAACTCCAGCATGAAGGAAAATACTCGCTTGTGAAATCTTCTCATAGGAAATTTCTGTATCATATCCAAGGACAACATATTGTGGGTTTGGACTATTTGTCGTAATACCTTCCTGCTCTAACATTTCACGCATACCCTCAGTTCCTACCAACCAGGTTTGGGATACACCGGCATTTTTCAGCCAGGATAACAGGTCGTGAGTTGAGAGTAAGACATCTTCCTTTGTTGCTGGAATTCCAAAAGCCGCTAATTTTTTCAAATACTGGCTTACTGACCTACTGGAATTATTGGACAGGAAAAACCGCTTAATGCCTTTTTCTTGACATCTGTTGAGGAAATCCATTGCGCCTGGAATGAGCTGGCCGCCAAGGTAAATTGTACCATCAAGGTCGAGGAATACTGCATCAATTTCAGATAGATTTGCATCCATTTAATCACCTAAAACATTAGTGTTTTGAACATAAACCACGGCGAGTGTAGATTTTCTTGCGCCTCTTTTGATGCGATCATCTCAGTCATCATTTCTTGGATAACCGGCTTCTTACTAGCCTTACCAACGAACCAATTTAGTAACCACTTTTTCCGACTTAATTTCTGCATGCGATAGGAATTAGTTAATTCAGGGCCTAACATTTTCCACATTTCCTCTTGATATTGTTCAGGTGATTTGCCCTCAAGGATGTGATTTGCCGCTAACTCCCCAGTTACCAGGGCATTTCCAACTCCTTCACCAGAAAACGGGTCAACTAATGATGCCGAATCACCAACTAGTCGAATGCCATTCATACTCGCTCTTCTAGGTTGATTTTTCTCTTTCTTTCTAGGCGAGCCAAACGGTAGTTGCCATCCTTTGCCGCTGCCTTTGATCATTTCAGAATTAGCAAATCGCTCTTTGAAAAGGGGATGATTTTCAATAACATCTTTTTGCAGTGCTTTGAGCTTCTTTTTCTCTTTCTTTAACAGATTAATCACCATTCCTACGCCAACATTCACGACGTCATCAGAGACGGGGAAAATCCAGAAGTAACCTGGAATAATCGAGTCAACAAAATGGATTTCTATATCACCAACACCACCAGAACATCCCTCGACATTACGCCAATATTCTCGATAGCCGCCGCAATAGTGAGTATTGTTGACCATTTCTTCGGAGAAGGATTCTTTGACAACAGCTTTAGCAACAGGGCATTGATATCCAGCAGCACCAACGATTTCTTTAGAAAAATAAGTTCTCTGTTCGCCACCTCTTCCACCAATAGTAACTGTGACCCCATGTGCGTAACGATGGTTGCCGGTGCCCACTCCGGGGTCATCTCCGCCATTTCCATCGTCGAACAAAACATCTTTCACCGCACAATCCTGAATTACCATGCCGCCACTTTCTCTAACGAGGTGTTGGCATCTGTCAAACAATAAGTGGTCAAATTGTATTCTAGGTAACGCATATCCTGCTTCCAATCGTTGAACATCTTCTTCTGGTAGTGCGACCCTGACAGTATTTCCTTTAGGTGATGAGAATTTGATACCAGTCACTCTAAAATGTGGACTGCTCTCCAAAGTTTCTTTGACTCCTAACGCCTTTACGTGACTTAACGATTTACCGCCAACAGCATCCCCGCAAATCTTGTCACGCGGCCAGACCCCTTTCTCTAGTAATAGTACAGATTTACCAGCCATTGCGAGGTACCCAGCGGCCGATGAGCCACCCGGTCCGCCACCAACAACAATCGCATCAAATGTGCTATTGTTGTCTGGAACTTCTCCCGTATCGATGGGCAACTCCCATGAATTGATTGTCTGAGCCATGATGTAACTAACAGCAAGCACTCTTTGAGGCTTATCTTTCAATTAGTAATTAATTAGAGTTTTAACCATCATGATAATGCACTCGAAATTGTTGGGAATATTATGTCCGAAGGCCAAACTGTACCGGTTTTGGACAACTTAGAACTTAGTGCAACACCAGAACAACGCAGGATTGCCATTATTGCCTTACTCGCAGTAACATTAGTTTGGGGAGCGACTTTTATTTGGATGAAACAAGCACTGGATTCTTTAGACGCTGAAAAGTCTTCTCTAGGTACCAACGGAGTTGTTGCAGTCTTAGTATTTGCCCGATTTGCTATTGCGGCATTGATGATGTTGATATTTTTTAACAAAGCTAGACAGTCACTTTCCGATAAGCAAATCTGGCAAGACGGCATTGTCTTAGGAGTTCTGATGTTTGTTGCCTACTTGTCACAAATGATTGGCTTAGATAACATAGATCCTTCAGTTTCGGCATTTTTAACATCGCTTTATGTGGTTTTTACTGCCTTAATTTCATCAGCATACAACCTAAAACCGCCTACTAAAATAATGATAATCGGAGTGGCGTTGGCGACTTTCGGTGCAGGATTTATCCAAGGCCCCCCACATCTTACTTGGGGTATGGCTGAATTCATCACTGTATTTTGCGCCCTTATCTTTGCTCTTCACATTCTATTTACTCAACATATTACTTCTCGAAGAGACCCAATTGGCGTATCTACAACATCATTTATTATCGTCTCACTTTGCTCTGCTATCACGGTATTTTTGCTTGGTGAAGGAACTAACAGCGAACAATGGACTTTGATATTTTCCGACGGGGTAATCATTCCAGTACTGCTGCTAGGAGTTGGAGGTTCGTTCTTTTGTCTGTTATTCTTAAACCTCTATCAGCGTTACTTACACCCGATACAAGCAGCGATAATCTACGCTTTAGAACCAGTCTGGGCCACAATGTACGGCTTGGGTATTGATATGGTCGATTGGAGTATATGGATATTGGTTGGCGGAGGTTCACTATTCATTGGCAATATCATAGTCGAGTTCTTTTCAAGCGAGGAAAACACCCCAGAATAGGCGAATTTTTCCATCGCATCGTTCAAAGTCTACCTAGTGGTGGCATGGCTGAGGACAGCAAAATGCCAGAAGATTCACAACCAAAATTAACCGGATTTGGCAGTAAAGCAGTACATTCAGGAACCAATCACGTTGGCGATGCCGTCAATACCCCTATTTTCCAATCTTCAACCTACAAATTAACCGATGAGAGATACGCAGGATGGGCTGCAGGGGCACATCATGCGCTATTATACACAAGAATCACCTCGGTCAATGCAGAAGCAGTAATCCAAAAGATCTGCTCACTAGAAGGTGCTGAAGATGGCGAGGTTTTCTCTTCCGGCATGGCGGCGATATCTTCTACCCTAATGGCGCTGCTATCATCGGGCGACCACGTAGTTGCATCAGCTGACGTATATGGTGGCACATACGGATTAATGACTGAAGAATTTCCTCGGTTTGGCATTGAAGTAACCATGGCAGACATGACCGATGTTAGTTCATATGAGGCAGCAATACAAGCTAATACCAAGGTGCTGTATATTGAAACATTAACCAATCCGGTGTTGAAAGTTTGTGACGTTGAAGCAATGGCTACATTAGCAAAGAAACACGGGCTAATCTGCATAATTGACAACACTTTCACATCTCCATGGGGTTGTCAGCCGTTGGCTCTTGGCGCAGATTTGGTAATACATTCTACCACTAAGTACTTGGGTGGACACTCAGATATTATTGGTGGCGCAGTGGTTGGGTCGAGAGAACACATAGAGAATATATTCCATCGAAAGGTGCATTTTGGCGGTAGTGCAGATCCAAATTCATGTTTCTTGTTAGAGCGTGGGATGAGAACACTACATGTTCGAATGCCAAAAATATGTGCTAACGCAGCAGAATTAGCCAAGCGCTTGGAAAGTCATTCAATGATTGAGAGAGTAAACCATCCGACATTAGAGTCTCATCCACAATATGAAGTTGCACAAAGAATTATGCCAAAGGGCACTGGAATGATTGGGTTTGTAGTAAAAGGCGGCGATGATGCAGCATTGGCTTTCATGCGCGGGCTCAAAATGATCTATGAGGCAACTAGTCTTGGAGGAGTGGAATCACTTGTTGAATGTCCATTTAATTCTAGCCACATGATGATTCCTGAAGATGTACGTTATGCAGCAGGATTAGTTCCTGGATATGTAAGAATGAGTATTGGTATTGAAGATATTGAAGATCTCTGGGCAGATATTGAGCGCGGTTTCGCAAACGTCTAATTTCAAGCCTCACCGGTTGCTGTTCTCAGTAGGGCTAAATTTTCAGACCATTCATTGGTAAGGTCGGCTAATTCTGCTTCCTCACATTTTAACAGTAAAGCCCCGCATTCGAGTAGTTTCTTTGTTGATTGCATCCACGCACCTGCTTTATTTCGGGCATCAGAATCAAAATGCCACTCCTGTCCAGAGGACCTATCTGCAGCCAATAACCACGCCCATGCCGCTGCAGCAACATCGATAGAAGAATGTCTAGATGTTGCTACACGTTCTGCTTTACCAAATCCTTCCAGCAGACCGATTCGGATAAGGTCGATGATGTATCCACTTGAACCACCCAATTCGCCTGATTTTGTTGGTATTCGGGCAGATAGCTTAGCACTTTCGCGCGCAGAATCTAGGCTCTTGAGGAATTTACCGAACGGTTTTGGTTTGGTGTTTTGCTTGTCCCAAATATCTTCTGCCTCATCACCTTCAATACCAATTTTCTCAAGCGCTGCAAGACCATAGTCTTCCCATAACACTCCAAGCACATCGCCACAGCTTGCACCGTCAAGAATTTCCAACGTTGGGGTTTTTCGCTCAGAAGTTTCACCTCTCGTGTTAATTCTCATACCGATGTCATCCTCAAAACCACTTTCATAGCAGGCCATCAGGATATGGGCTGCAAGGTCTTGTTCATCTGTTGATCCTGCAACAGCACTCAATGCTTCTCTGACTTCATCATAGTCATCCCCTGAAATCCAGTTAGAATTGACAATTAGGCCACTTTCAATTGAGTCTAGGACCGAGCGCTTGATGGCCTGGGCAACCAACCCTTCATTCATTACTAGGCCTTGCCAAGCATCGAGTATTTTGTCCACCCCTTCACCCGCTTCATGTGGCAAATCAGCATCACTTGGCCACCCTGAAGGCTTCCAAGATGCATCGATATCAACAATGGAAGGCAAGAACGGAGGCAGCATCGACAAGGCAAGGTGCTGAATAAACGAGGTATCTTTCTTATCCCCAACCTTGAGTGACTCAAAACCAATTACGACCATTGAACCATTTTTGAAGGTAAATTTGATGTAACCATCATCAATATCATTAGATAATACAGAATCCAAATCAACATCTTCAGTAAGCCACATTTTAGCACCATCATGTTCAGCATTTTTGAATTTGAAACGAGATCTTGACATTACATCTTCAATCCATTCTTCTGGCGGCGACGGGTCGGGGCCAGTGCATACAAACCCACCCTTCCACGAGAAGAAGTACATACCACGCTTAGCGTGTTCTTCCCACGGCAACATTCTCAGTGTGACATTAGAATAGTTCTGTAAACCAGCGAGATAGCCCTGTTTTCCATCACCTCTTCGAACAAACGATGCTGAGCCAAAGGACGCAGAAGAGAATTTCCCCACTGTGGTAAAATCTTCATCATGACAAGCGTGTATAGATCCAGCAAACGCCTTTGCCACAGGATCGCCTCGCTTAGCCATCATACGCTTTGATAGCCATTTAGTATCATATTTTTTCTTGATAATTTTATCTAGTTCTTTCAAAGTTTTTGTAACGGGGTCAGTCCTGCCCCAGCGCATTTTACCCTTCCATAACATCTCTGGCAAATGTGAATATGGATTGTCAAGTAGCCGACCCAAGTCTTTCTTCAACTTCTTTGCTGTGGCTTCATTGGCGTGCTTTGTCCCCCGAAGGCGCACCCTTTGCCGTTTTTGTCCGGGGAATTCAACTTGTGCTGGTTTAGCCATGTGCTCCCCTCATCTATTCCAATAGCAGGTATGGTTTGAGTTCTTCGTTTACAATAACATCAGTATTATTTGCAACGGCATGATTCATTTTGGTGAAAGTTTTCGGATATACATGGTCGAGGCAATATTGCTAGGTATTGCTCAAGATGGTGGCAGACCTCAAGCAGGCTGCAATAAGTCCTGCTGTACTGGTCTTTCAGCAGACCAATCGAGTTATCCAACTTCTTTAGGGATAATATCGCCAAATGAAGTTCACCTTATCGACGTAACAAGAAATTTGGCAAGCCAGTTACAGTTCATGGATGGTAAATTACCAACCCATATCTGGCTTACCCATGCACACTTTGGCCACGTTGATGGGTTGGGACAGTTCGGTAGAGAAACCATCAACGCAAAAGACTTGAAATTACATATTTCAAAATCTATGCACACGCTGCTAAACAATACCCCACAGTGGAAATTAATGTTGGATCAGGGAGTATTTTCAGTTAATGAGATAGTTAGTAAAACAACACTAACCCAAGAGGGCTTTTCCATTACCCCAATACTTGTTCCGCATCGAGCTGAACTTTCTGATATGCATGCTTTTGTAATCAAAGGACCAAATAAAACTCTGCTATATCTTCCAGACCATGATACTTGGCAAGAAACCCTCGAGTTACATCAGTGTAATGATCTTAGAGAATGGTTTAACCAACTAAACATTGACATCGCTCTGATTGATGGTACATTTTGGTCCGGTGATGAATTAGCGGGCCGTAATCAAGACAAGGTCCCTCACCCACCAATTACTCAAACCCTTGACATGCTCGGTTTCAAGCGACAAGGCGACCCGGACGTTATTTTCATTCATCTAAATCATACCAACCCAGTTTACGATGAGTGGGGCGAAGAGCACACACAGGTTGTTGAAATGGGTTGGAAAAT
>CAXGZX010000019.1:0-21817 GCA_964014545.1 uncultured Candidatus Poseidoniales archaeon
TGTGTTGAAGGTGATGCTAGCGTTCTACTGCCACTAATTGGTGCTGACATATTTAGGAGTGAATAAGATGAGAAAAACTAATGCTATAATGGTAATTTTAATGATGGGCCTATTATCTCTGTCCGGGTGTTTTGGTGAAGAAGAAGTTATTGTAATCGAAGAGACTTCAGAATTTTTTGATTTTGAAGACATGCTTGATGGCAGAACTTGGTATCATTATCCAGGAGGCATGAATGCTATGAACAATACCACAGCCCTTGGCGAGAATAATATCCCTTATTACGCTAGTTCTTCGTATTATGGAATTGGCATGTCGACCTTCGAGCCAACAATGGGTATTACTTCAACAGGCAACCTATACATCACCAGTTGGGGTAATGGTAATGCTGGTTCGACCGCTATTGTTCAATGTAGTAATATGGTTGAAATGACTTCTATTGCAGATTATACTTGTCAGGATGTCTACGGTGCTCAACCACCAGTTGCTAATTCTAATGACCCATATGTCTATGTTGACCCGTGGACTGATAGAATCATGAAATTCGATATGCATGCCTTGGGCGGTATGACTGTTGAGTGGTCTGATGATGAAGGTGCATCATGGGTTGGGCCATCGATTGCCACTGGCTATTCGGTTCAAGATCATCAAACAATTGCTTCCTCACCCTATGGCGGTATACTTCACGAAACGTTGTGGGTATTCTGCATCAACGGTAACTATCCTGCACCACTATGTTCGGCAAGCCAAGATGGTGGGTTCACATGGGGCCCTGAGTTGCCTGGAGCACCTGTTGATTGCCAAAGTGGCGGTCTATCCGCACACATAATTGGCGCTGATAATGGAAATTTTTATCGTGGACAAATTGGTTGTAATGGTGAAGGTTATTCAATGTACAAAACCGAAGATGGGGCGATAACTTGGTCTGAACATGTACTGCCAACCGAAGAATCTGGTACTGCAGACACCTGGAATGCGGAAGAGGCACAAGTAGACACTGATAGTGAAAGCAATGTATACGCAATGTGGATGGGAATAGACAATCTACCTTACTTTTCATATTCCTTAGATCACGCTGAAACATGGTCAGACGCAGTAATGATTGCTCCAAGTCACTTACAAGGAACTGGCTTCCCTGTTGTTATTGCTGGTGATCCTGGCAGAGTTGCGTTTGGCTACATAGGCGAAGATGGTGATGGATTGTGGGACGGGTACATTTCAGTGATGACTGATGCATTTAATGAAACACCACTAATTACCACGGTGCAGGTTAACGCTAATGATGACCCGCTAGATAATGCAAGCCCAACCTGTGGCTACGAACGCTGTGGCGGTTTTGGCGATTTTATCGATATGCAAATTGACGCATATGGCCGACCTTGGTTGGCACTATCGCACAATCCTAACGGTGATACAGGTATCTTTGGAACTCTAACCAATGGACCTACTTTGTTTGGCAACTTGACAAGTTTAACCGTCATACCAGATGGCGGCCCACAAACATTGTAATTATTCCAATTTAGCTGCCAGATAATACATCAAAGAAGTTCTTAGCGGGACTAAGGGGCGCCATCCTTCCTCATTTGATTCAAGCATAACTTCGTGCAGGTTGCTTAAATCTGGCCTTTTACCAACCACCACATCGGTAACTGGCTGTACTCCAGCAACGATTACTGGACTGGGTTGTAAGTGATCTAGAGAAAATTGACCACTAGCACCGGCAAGGGTCCTTTGGTAAAGCATGCTTAATTGGTCAAATGTGTCGGATAAACTCCATTCTCTGCGACCACACATAGGCACTACTCCTTTGGGCAAAGTACTGCATTTAACAAACCCAACAAGACCTGTAACGGCGTCTTGTTGTGATAACCACCAGTATCTTGTAGGTAAGTCCAATTCAAATTTCTCTGTGCTACTTGTATAACAGAGTTGTAGTATTTGATCAAGATTACTTGACTGAAAATGTTGACAATTGGTACTTGGAATCAAATCATTTACCTCGATGATAGTATCGACAAATTCTAGGGTTTTAGGTTGAGAATTAAGTCCAGTAGTTACCAAAATTGACCGACATAACTCGGCTATTTCAACAAATAAATTACTAGCCTGATGGTTTGAAGAAAAATGAATTACCACGTCATTAGGGGTTATGTCTGCTAGATTTACCACTCTCAGTCCAGCAGACAAGTGAGCCAGTTCTAGCTCAAGTTTGTTCGATATTCTAGCCAATTGATCTTGTTCTACAGTCACAATAAACTCCTCATGAATTAATTTAGTGACAAAATCATCACCCAGGCCCTCTAATTCCCCGGTCAGGTGAATTGTGGAGATCGGTTGCATCGAACTTGCTAAGCAGTCTTTAGCCATTAATAAACCGGAAATAACTTGATTAAAATTTCAATTGAAAAATTAAAATTCTAATTGAAAAATTATAGATAAAGATGCAATTATATGCACCTGCTCAAGATCAGAACTTTTACCCTAACAAAGTTTTACAATAATATGAATTATATTACAAAATCAAAAAAATATTCACGTAAAATAAAATGTAAGTATATAAAAAAATAGATTATACGACAACTCAATAAAATGAATTTTTTTTGCTATTTCAATTGGAATTACACTAATTATACGACATTTCCAATTGCTTTTTACTTATTTTTTACCCAATAGTATAAGACCCCCCGTTGTAGAGGATGAAATAACCGGGAACAAAAGCCGGGATAGAGATGGGAAAAATGAAGAATGAAAAATACAACATCCAGGAGTTACTCCAAAGAGATGTATATGTGAATGATAAAAAAGTAGGGACGATAGTTGGAGAAAGACATCACCCTAACGAAGCAAGAGTTAGATCTATGCGCATCCAAGTTGAATCAGATGTCGCAGACGAATACATGAGAAAGCCAGCAGAATTAGCGCCTTTGCCAAAAGAGCTAGTACACAGCATTAGAAATGATGGAACTGTCAAACTTTCAAAATCGATGAGAGAACTTCAGCGAAGATGGCGAAACACCGTAAGGATTGATGAAAAGCTGTATGCACCTGACGAAATGCTAGACCGAGCAGTGCTAGATAATCAAGGTAGAGAGATTGGAGTTATCACTAAGTTGTTTAAGGTAAAAAGAACTTACAAAGGAGTAATCGTGAAAACTCGCCTAGGGATTCAGAAAGATTTCGCTGTTGAAGACGAACTCCGAATACCAATAACTGCATTTTCAAGAACAAGAGAGCGTCTTGATGAAGTAGTTCTATCTAGAACCTTTGAAAAAGTGCTTCAGTTGCCTTCTTATATCTCAATAAATGAGATTAATGAAGAGTGAAATTTATCTAAAACTGGCTGGTCGTTATTCCGTCACTATTATGACGGAGGGGTTAGACGGCGGACTGCCTTTGCGCGGGTAGCTTAGTCGGTTAGAGCACCCGGCTGATAACCGGGAGGTCGCAGGTTCAAGTCCTGCCTCGCGCACCACAACTCTTGTTTTTGCACAAAAAGAAGATGAACAACCTCCGACAACCCACCAACAGGCGGAGCTCATGGTCGTATTATCTGGAAGCAATGCTGAAGTAATGGCAAAACAACTTGCTGACCAACTAAATTGGACACATTCTTCTATCGAAACTAGAAGATTTCCCGATACTGAAGGATATATTAGAATCCCTGATGAAGCAATTGAATCAATCCGTACTGAACCAGTAGTACTAGTATCCAACACATTTCCTGATTCGGGAATTATTGAAACCCTGCTAATGCTTGAAGCAATTAATGATGTTAGAACTGGCAATTTGCAAAACCTTAGAGAAATAGGCCCACAATCATTGGACGATGTAGGCCCAGGAGTATTATTGGCGATTCCGTATTTCGGATATTCTAGACAAGATAAGCGGTTTAGACCGGGCGAAGCGGTATCTGCTAGGGCGATTGCTAACTTGTTAGCATCACGCTGTGATGGAATTATTGTGTTTGACTTGCATGCGCCAAAAGTACTCGAAGGTTTATCGGTTCCCGTCGCGTTTACCTCGGCAATGCCTGAGTTGGCAGAACATCTGCAAAAGGAAGTCAAACCAGATTTCATCCTTTCACCCGACAAGGGGGCCATTGAGAGAGCCTCTGAAGTAGCTAATGAGATAGGGTGTCAATTTTCTTATCTAGAAAAGACTCGAATTGATGCACATACTATAGTTCACCAAGCCAAGGACCTCGATGTTGAAGGAAAAGTTGTCGCGATTGTTGATGATATGATCGCCACCGGTGGTACAATTTGTCGAGCCGCTGACGCGCTAAGAAGTCAAGGTGCAGTTCAAGTTCACGCAGCATGCTCGCACGGTTTGTTCACTGGTGGAGCAGTTGCTAGATTGGTGAGATATGTTGACGGCGTCCATGCAACAAGTTCACTGGCAAACCCTCGAGATGTTATCCCCGGCGGCCCGGCCTTGGCTCGAGGGGTAAAGCAGTTGTTCACAGCTTTACAATGGTAATTTATGTCACCTAGTAGCCTGTTTAGCCAATTCTCTAGAGCGGCTTTTACCCCCGTAAACCAATAATTGGATAACCCAATATCGTCCGGCGCGTTTATATTCTTGAGGATGTGCGCATGGTTGCCCCTTAACATGAGGATGGAGCGATTCCGATGAGTGTACACGTGCGATTTGAAACCCCAACAGAAGTATCTGACAAGATTTATGAAATGATTCAGTCCAATTCAAATGGACGAATAAAGAAAGGAAGTAATGAAGTTACGAAGACTGCCGAAAGAGGCACTGCGCAATTCATTGTATTAGCTGAAGACGTTAACCCGCCTGAATTGCTAGCACACATTCCACTAATTTGCGAAGAGAAAGGTATTCCATACGGATATGTTCCTTCTCAAGAATTCCTAGCAAACGAGGCAGGACTACCAACCGGAGTCAAAACTGCATCTATTGCAATCATGGAAATTAACAAGGGTGCCCAAGAGAAGTACCAAGAAGTTGTTGACCTAATCAATGGTCTAAAGGCTTGAACCTAATTTGGAGTTGACTAAATGAGCGAAGAATTGGGTGGATGGCCAGCAGAAGTCGTCGAGATTGTCGGCAGAACCGGTATGACCGGAGAAGCGACTCAGGTTAAGGTTCGTGTCAATGATGCACCTAATCCTCGTGACGTTGGAAGAATCATTACCAGAAATGTACTCGGTCCAATCCGAGTTGGTGACATACTCATGCTTCGAGACACCGGTCGAGAAGCTAGAAAGTTGAATGCTAGGTGATCATAAATGCCAGAGAGAAGAATTTGCAGTTTTTCAGGAGACGAGATTGAGCCAGGTACTGGTATGATGTTCGTTAGACGTGATGGAAGTATCATGTGGTTTAAGAACTCAAAAGCCCGTAAAAACATGGTGAAGTTGGGAAGAAACTCCCGTAAGGTCAAGTGGACCCGTCACTTTGTCAAGGGCGGCATTCAGTAAGTGTACTTGCAATAGTTCCGCATCCCTCTTAAAGGGGTGATTTTTGGCTGTGTTTGGTGAACATCATGGAAACAACGTATGTTATGGTAAAGCCCGATGGAGTTCAAAGAGGACTTGTCGGAGAAATAATTGGAAGATTTGAACAAAAGGGATTAAAATTAGTTGGGCTAAAAGCAATGGTGCCTAGCGAAGAAACCGCTCGTACTCATTATGCAGTTCATGCAGAGAGGCCGTTTTTCCCAGGTCTAATCAAATTCGTCACCTCTGGACCAGTAGTCTGTATGGCATGGGCAGGAAGAGATGCAATCAGTGTAGCAAGAAACCTGATTGGCCCAACAAACGGCCGTGAAGCAGCACCTGGCACTATTAGAGGAGACTATGGAATGGATATTGGTTACAATATGATCCATGGCTCTGATGCACCAGAAACTGCTGAGTTCGAACTCGACCTTTGGTTCCCTGAAGGAGTTATGCAGTGGGACCAAACCATCTCAAGATGGTTTTATGAGTGATTACTGATAACCACAAAACAACTGTGGAGGTCAGTAAGATGCCTGAAGATGACAATACCGAGGAAACTTCAGCGGAAGTCATTCGTGGCGCAAACCGCCAACCTATTGTTTCTGTACTAGGTCATGTTGATCACGGAAAAACTAGCGTTCTTGATTTGGTTCGCTCAATTGGCAGCGATAGACAGGCCAGCGTAATGGATCGTGAGGCTGGCGGAATTACTCAACACATTGGCGCAACAGAGGTCCCGGCTGATGTATTAAATGAGACCTGTAAAGCAATGCTAGGTGGTAAGGAATTCAAATCACCAGGTTTACTATTTATCGACACTCCTGGACACCATTCATTTGTTAGTTTACGAAATAGAGGTGGTTCTGTAGCTGATATTGCCATCTTGGTTGTTGACGTTATGGAGGGTTTACAACCTCAAACTATTGAAAGCTTGAATACTCTAAGAGAAACTAAAACACCGTTTGTAATTGCGGCAAATAAAGTAGATCGAATTCACGGCTGGAGGTGTAAAGAAGGGCGTTCGTTCCTCGAATCATTCGCTAGTCAGCGTGATGATGTGAAATCTTATTTTGATGATCGTTATTGGAAAATGCTCGGCCAATTCTCTTCCCATGGATTTAATATCGAAAGATATGACAAAATCAAAGATTTCCAACAAAATGTTGCACTCGTACCAATGTCGGCAAAAGAAGGAGAAGGGCTGCAGGATTTACTTGCAGTAAGCGTTGGTTTAGCAGAACGGTTCCTCGAAGATCGATTAACCGATACTATCGGGCCTGCTATGGGTACTGTTTTGGAAATGCGCGATGAGATTGGCATGGGCAAAACTATCGATGTCATACTTTATCGTGGTAGTCTAAAGATTGGTGATAATATTATGCTAGCATCAAGTGATGGAGCCTTTACCACGCACATAAAGGGGCTAAAACGCCCCAAAGGCATGGCGGAAATGCGTGATGCTGGCAAGCGCTGGGTTAATTTCCCAGAAATACAGGCGGCTTGTGGAGTCAAAATTGTCGCTCCTAACTTGGAGAATGCAATTGCTGGAACTACTGTTCATTTAGCAAATACCAAGCAACAAAAAGCCGATGCGGAGCAATCAATACGCGAAGAATGGCGAGGAATCTATGACAAAATGCCAATCATGTGTTCAGTTTGTCAAAAGGTATCTCCCCGAGTTGAATTTATTGAACAATGCCAAAAGAATACCTGCCCTAATGCGGTAGAAGAAAAAAATGGTGTGGTTATCAAGGCAGACACAGTTGGAGGGTTGGAGGCATTGGCTTTCGAATTGTTCAAACTGAAAATTCCGGTAAGGCAAGCTAGCGTCGGGCCTGTTAACAAAAAGGACATCTTAATGGCTAAATCAATTCAAGACCCGTTGAATAAGGTAATCCTTGGGTTTTCTACTAAACCCAATAATGAAGTTGCTGATGATTTGAAAGATGATGATTCAGAGGTTACTTTCTTTAGCGGCTCAATAATTTATCATATCATGGATGCGTTTGAGGAATGGAGAGAAAAAACACAAGCTGATATCGAGGCAGCGCAAAGAGAATCTCTGGTATATCCTGGAAGATTGTTATATCTAAAGGACCATACTTTCAGGGCTAAAAACCCAGCAATTGTCGGAATGAGAGTTGTTGGCGGCCGGATCCATATTGGCCAAAAGATCATGAAAATGGATGGTACCCCGGTGGGTCAAGTCAAAAGTTTGCGTTCAAGAAACTCTGAGGAATTGAAAGAAGCAAGCCAAGGTGAGGAAGTTGCTGTGGCCATTCAAGGTCCAACCGTAGGCCGTCATATCGATGAATTAGATGAATTCTATGTCGATGTCCCTGAATCTCATGCTAAGCGTCTAAAGAAGTTGAAGCTTGATGCAATCGAGCAGGAAATCCTTGAAGAATTGATAAGACTGCATCGAAAACAAGACCATTTTTGGGGCAGATGAAATCTAATCGTTCATTGATGCATCATGACATAACTCAACCTCACATTCATATATGGAATGTTTTGGTTAGAGGGTATAAGGAGTTATCAATATGGAAGCAGGTTTCTCACCTAACGCAGCAACACCAGCCCCAGCAGGTTCCCAAGACTTGATTGGAACTGTCTCTGCTATCTCAAGCAGTCTTATGAACGAAGTAAGTAAGGTAATTATTGGTAAGAATGAAAACCTCAGAAGGGTAACTGTGGGAATTTTATCTAACGGAAACATGCTACTGGAGGATTTTCCTGGGTTAGCCAAAACCCTACTAGCCAACACCTTTGCTCGTGCACTGGGATGTAAGTTTAAGCGTGTTCAATTCACCCCAGATTTGCTTCCTTCCGACATCATGGGTACTTACATGTATGACCAAAAATCTGGTGAGTTCAAGTTGCGTGCAGGACCATTGTTTTCCAATATCCTACTGGCTGACGAGATTAACCGTGCACCGCCTAAAACACAGGCTGCTTTGTTAGAAGCTATGGAAGAAAAGCAGGTTACTATTGAAGGTATTACGCATAAATTGCCTGCTCCATTCGTTGTTTTGGCAACTCAAAACCCAATCGAGCAAGAAGGTACCTATCCGCTTCCTGAAGCGCAGATGGACCGTTTCTTGATGAAGATGAGTATGGGCTACCCTGACCGCTCTGAAGAAAAAGCTATCCTTGCCCGTCGAAAACTACGTGGAAAAGATGGCCACGATGTTGAACAAATCACATCACCAAAGAAGGTTGTTGCAATGCAAAAAGCACTTGAAACCGTCCACGTAGACCCAGCAATTCTTTCTTACATTGTTGAGATTGTTCAACGAACACGTGAAGATCATCGAGTTGTCAATGGTGCTTCACCACGTGCTTCGCAATCACTGTTCAAGACCGGTAGGGCTGCAGCGGCAATTGCTGGAAGGAATTACGTAATTCCTGATGACATCAAAGGTATTGCCTTGCAAATTATATCGCACAGAATCAACATGAAACCTGAAGCAAAAATTCGCGGTATTACCGGCATGCACATCGTGAGAAAGATTTTGTCGGAAGTTCCTGTTCCAGTCATACAACCAATGTGATTTGACTGAATCTATCCTTGCATTGAAAGAGGAGTTCCCCCGTGGCTTGAATTGTCCGAGGGGTGAGTAACATGAATCCGTACAAGATGGTAATTGCAGTAGCCAATCAAAAAGGCGGTTGTGCAAAGACTACCACGGCGGTTAATTTAGCGGCTGCTCTATCTAAGGGGTCAAAACGACAAAAATTACCGCCAGCAAAGGTCCTGTTAATTGATCTAGACCCACAAGGCAATTGTGCAACATCGTTTGGTGTGGAAAAAAAGAAAGTTAAGCGTACAGCATATGATTTACTTACCAATGATAGTGGTGAAGAATTACCATTGATGGAAGAATATTTGATTTCTCCTAAGGCACTTACTGAAAGTATGCAAGAAGCATGGAGTATGAGAAACGGTGGTAAAGCCGCACCTGACAACATTACGGTTGACAACTTATGGCTAATACCAAGTGATATTCATCTTTCAGGAGCTGAGATTGAATTAAGTCACAAAATCGGCCGAGAGACCCGCCTTAGAGAGGCATTATTACCAATTATTGACAAATTTGATTACATCATAATAGACACTCCTCCGTCACTGGGATTGCTATCGATAAACGCTATGTGTGCTGCTAACTGGGTGATGGTGCCTGTACAGGCCGAGTACTATGCTTTGGAAGGGTTTAGTATGCTAATGAATTCCATTAAGATGATTCAAAGAAGAATTAATCGCAACTTGAAAATTTTTGGAGTGGCAATGACAATGGTGGATGCACGATCAAAACTAAGCCGACACGTCTGTGACCAAGTCAACACTAAAATGCCGAAAAAATTATTCAAGACAACTATTCGACGATTAGTCAAAGTTGCTGAGGCGCCTTGGAGTGGTGCTCCAACAGTGCTGTTAAACAAGCCAACAAATTCTGGAGCAGGTGCAGGGTCTCTGGAATATTGGACTCTAGCCAAGGAATTTCATCACAGAGTATTAGCAATGCGTAGAGAATTTGGAGTTAATGAACAACCTAGACTGTTACTCGATAGAAATAGATGACCGGTTCCTCTGAAATACCTTAGAAAACTATGTCTGTGTTGAGTTTTCTTTCGCGTAGATTAAGTACGCCAATGAGTACTGGGCAAACGGGATAAAGCATGACAGCAGAAGGCATGACCTCAATCAGCGTTAGTTATGAAGTTAGAAGGCAGCTAAATACGCTTAGAACTCTAAGTGGTTACAAAAGCGTGGATGAATTTCTTGCAGACCTAATCAGAGCACATAAGATTACCAAAATGAATGGCGAAATTGAAACACTGAGAGAGCGTATGAAAGCCGTTGCAGATGTTGATGTTGAACACTTGGTAGACAGGTTGAATCTTTCACCTTTCAGGGTGTGAAATAATGATGGAATGGCGTCCAAATGGATACCTATTTGAAACTAATAACCTAATTCGTGCTTTATTTGATGAAAATACCGCAGAAGGGCAACTGATGAATGCTGCGGCTGCAGGCTATATCGAAATATTTGCCAATGCAAAATCATGGAATGCAATCTTATGGCTAATTATGAACACATTAGTTGAAAATGGTAGTCCAGTTTATTCCGGTGACGAACTTGGTGAACTGAAAAAATCTCTACCAATTGTTTGGCGATGATTACTCATCACCATGCTTGCTGAGCCATTCATGACCATACCATTCCCATTGGTCCATAGTCCAACCTTCAGGCAGTCCTGATGCAGGTAATGGTGGAGCGTTGCTAGGTTTTTCTTCTGCTGACTCGTCGTCTTTTAGCATTGCTGATACTTCTTCTTCTGATGTCTCTTCAGCAGTTACTTCTATCCCGGCTATTTCACTTATGTCGGACTCAGAATCATATAATTCTTCGGCGGAGATTTTATTCTCCTCAATAATTTCCTCTTCCTCATCCTTGTCTGAAAAATCCATCTCATCAACTTCATCATCCCAAGCATCATCTGAATCGATGCCTCCAATGGCTGACAAGCCAGCTGAGCCTTCAAGGGCTTCTTTTGATGCAGAGGAGTCTTTTGGTTCAAATGGCACTCCATATCTTTTGACTAATTTATTCAATTTTCGCTTTTTCATGACAAAACTCGCCAATAAAATGACTACTGTTGTGATAGCAAATATTACTCCACCAATCAAGGCAACATCCTTAATTGTAGAACTTAGGGAATCTTCAGTATCTGATAATGATTCTGATTGCTCATTTAATAACCAGGCAGAATAGGATAAATCTGCTTCTCCGGGAGATTTGTCCCTCGAGAGATAGTCTTGGTAATCTAAGTCATTCCAAGAATTACAAGCAGTTGATTGGTTACCCGATACTCGGCAATAATCTCCTTCGGTAGAAATTAATAATTCTGTGTCATCATAATCAGAATTAGCGCCAACTCCATCTCCGTCTGAATCATACCATTCGGTTGGGTCTGTAGGGAATTCGTCTGAGGGGTCTTCGTATGAATCACCATCAGTATCAAGACAGCCATATTTAGGTAATACTGTGCCGTCAATACGGATTTCTTTTGTTGAATTACCAGGAACTAACGGACAAGAGTCTGGTGTATTGGCAGGATCTCCATTATCACCAAATCCATCCATATCCATATCACTCCACTGAGTATCATCATAAGGAAATGCGTCAGCTCCATCTGCATTGGTGAATAACTCATCAGCATTAGAGTAGCCATCAAAGTCTGAGTCCAAGCAGCCAAACCGATCTAATGTGGAAAAGCCTGCTTCAGCAGGACAGGAGTCTGGATTGAAACCATTGGGGTTATCCCCATAGCCATCATTGTCCGTGTCATTCCATTGAGTTATATCATTAACAAAAGAATCTCCCATCATACCATTGGCATTATCACCATATCCATCACTATCTGTATCAACATATTGATCTGCGTTATTAGGGAAAGTATCGCCATCTAAGCCCTCCACATTATCGCCGTAACCATCACCATCTGAGTCTGCGTATTGCTCAGGGTTATTGGGGAAAGCATCGCCGTTATTGCCAGCTATATTATCGCCATAACCGTCACTGTCAGAATCAGCTGACTGCGTTGGGTCGTTAGGAAAAACATCTAAACTATCGCCAACCGTATCACCATCAGAATCATTATCAAAAAATAGTACCTTGCAAACATCGTTTTGATTCGATAAAACTGAATATTGCCCGCTTATTGAATCTACGACATGAACAATTTGTCCCGAAGAGGCGAGAGAAAACTTCAGAGTTAGACCAACAGGGTCAATAAAGTGGATCTCTGCATTATCATCAATAGCCAATATAGTAGATGAATCTAACAATTGTATTGATTCCACTTTTGCCCCAGTACCTAAATCCATAGAGGTTTGACTCCATGATGATGCTGGATTGTATTTATGAATCACTCCGGCTCCTGTACCAATAAATACGTCTCCATTTGAGTTTTGATTGATTGAAGAAATATAACTCAGAGGTTGATTGAGAGTTCTGATCAAAGACCCTAACTGGTCGTATACGTAGACTTTGGAATCTAAGCCACCGAGGAGTAATTCATCACTATCAGTGATATGGAATGAGTAGAACCCCGATGGTATGGTCGTGGTAGATTTTGAAGTAGGTGCCCCGTTAGAATACTCTTTCGCTTTTCTATCACCGTTATAGAATGCAAGCCATATATTCCCACCATCATCCCAATCCAAAGAATTGGGCATGACTGCTAAATTGGTAGAGTATTGAACAGTTTGAGTCTCTAGGTTAAAAGACATAAATCCAGAATCATATATTATTGCTAGTAACTTTTCTCCATCGTCAAGTTTGGCAAAAGTAGCAGACTGATTGGTTTCATATTCCCAAAGTGGGATAAATTGGCCTAAACTGTGAGTACTTTGTGAAATTGTGCCCTCGTCTGACACAGATAAGATTGTGTCATCTGAAAGTGTAAGTGAAAACACCAGTTCGGATTTGAATTCACCGACTTGGCCAATTTCTACGACATTTCCTGAGGCGCTAGCAATTGGAGAGGCGATGATGAATGATGATAACAAGGTCAAACATACAAATGCGGCTTTTCCCTTCATGACTATGCCAACCCATTACAGGATATGAAAACAGCGTTTAGTTGCAAAGTCTGCTTAATCACTCATCAGAATCAATACTTTGCTTTTCGACTGGTTGTAGCATGTGCTTGACTGGTGTCAATTTAGCAAAACTAGAATCAACTTGCTCAAGTGGAATCATGGTCTTAGTAATTGGCGCTAGCGTAGTAGTTTCTTGTTCGTCAATCATGACTTCTGGCTCGCTAGAGTCCATTACTGGTGATTCTTCAGTAACAACTTCTGGTTGTAATTCTTCCTCAACAGCCGGCTGGATTACTGGCGTTCCGAGTTTCATAATTGGTTTGGGCAAAATTGCTGAAGTTGTCGGTTGTGCACTGACGAGTGGGGATTTAATCGGCCTAACTAGTGGAGATGTCGGGATTAGCGGTTTTGCACTAGATGTTGGCGCACGCATACCTGATAAACCAATACCGGCCTTTGTTTCTTGATTCAAACCACCAAGAACACCTCGTAGTGGTCTGCCACCAGTAGCACCGAGGGCAGAGGTTTTAGCACCAAGAGTTGATGGATCTGGCAAAGTCATTGGTTGGTTTCTGTCTTGACCAGAAATTGATTGCATCCACATTTGGCGTTTTTCTGCTTTGGTATCCAAAGTTTGTAGTTCTCTGAATTCATCTTGCCGAGTCTTGTATTCTGCCTCATCAACATCAATTTCGCCTTGTACTTGCTTTTCAACTGCTTCACGCATCTTGATTTCTGCAGTTTCTTTGAAATTGTCCATCTTAGTTGACAAATTCTGCATACGGTCTCTGATTTCTGCCCGCTTCAAACCTAACTGAGCTTCTATTTCTGCACGGATTAATGCTTCACGCTTTCTAATCTCAATGAGTGCTTTGTTACGCATAATCTCTTCACGCTTGTCGAGTTGACGGTCGAGTTGTGACGCGACTTCCTCTTCCTTGCGTTGTTTGAACTCTTCAAGTCGATCTTCCATGTTGACTTCCAGCTCAAGTGCAGTTTCTTCCTTGAGTAGTTCTAAGTGAGTCTCAAAGGTTAGACGTTCGTTACGTAGTCCAGCATCGATTTCTGACATAATGGCCTTTCTTGCGGCGGATTCTCTGGATTGGAATTCTAATTCTAAACGTTCTGCCCATTCGGTCTTCTTGGAATCATATTGTTCTTCAAGTTGGTCGCGCAGTTCGTTTTCACGTTCATAGCGGAATCTAGCCAAGCGGTTTTGAATTTCCCCTTCCCTGGCGTTACGATAACTGGTATACTCACTTTCCATTTTTTGTTCTAATTCTACATCAATTTCTTGTTTGAGAGTCTTGGAAATATCATCCACTGCTTTGGAGAAAGTAATATCATACTTTTCTCTTAGGCGTGATTTTCTATCAGACAATCGTTCTGTGTGTCTTGTTTCAAGTTGATTTTCTATTTCGACACGCAACTCATCCTTACGGCGGGCGATGGCTAGTTCAACATCTTCTCGCATTTGTTCTTCAAGATCAGTGGTTTCTTGACGTAATTGGCTTTCAAGTTCAACTTGTATTTGTTGAGCAATGTCTTCTTCTAATCTTAGGCTACGGCGATCATATTCTGATTTTAATCGTGCCTCACGTTGTTTGAGTCTAGCGCGCAACTGCTGTTCTAATCTAGTTCGAATTCCTCGACGCAACTGCTCTTCACGCTCAGATAGTTTAGCAGAATGAGTTTCCTCTAAACGGTTTAATTCATGGGATTCCATTTCCTTGAATCTAGATTCCATTTCCGCACTAAGTTCTGCTTCCATATCCCTTATTCTATGTTGGAGGTGTTGGTTGAATTCTAACGCTACACGCTCTTTTTGAATTTCTAATCGTTGTTTATGTTCTTGTTGAAGTTCAGATTCAATCTGTTGTTTCAAGCGATCTTTGTGTTCTTGAATTTTAACATCCTGTTCAATTTCAAATTGCTCTTGTAGACTCTCTATCTTTCGATTTAGGCGTACTTCATATTCTGAGCGCAGTCTACCTTCTTCTTGAACAACAGCTTCTTTCTCTATCTGTGAAAGTTCATGCTCCATTTGTTCGCGTAATTCTCGCTCAAGAGAATCTAGTGTGAGTTCGTGCTGTACTGCCATATCTTTAGCAAGCGTATCTTGCATTGCGGTGACTCGCTCGCTGATCGCTTGTTGCCGTAGCCTACGCTCACGGCGGATATCAGCTCTTAGGCGTTCTTCATTGCGGAATCTAGCGCTGGTCATTTCGCTTTGACTTACTGATTGACTATGGCTTTTGGTAAACTGAGACCTTAGTGCCGACAATGACATCTTGTCGCCACTTTTCTGAATGTTGTGAGTCGTATCTAGTGACCCTTCCTTCTTGCTATCGCTGGCGCTCATGGTACCCATCCGTCTGTTTATCCACTTCTAATCATACATAAGGAGCGCGATGAGTTAGCGACTTAAGACAGCGATTTCTCGAGGATTTTACACCCTGCCAAAACTAGTAATTGGTCAAAATTTAACGGTGAATTTTGTGTCACATGCTGGACAATCGATTTCTCTCTTGCCAGGCTTCTTTTTCATGCGCAAACGGCGGTCACAGGCTGGGCACTGGATTTCCACCCTCGGAACATTTGGCTTTAGGATAAATTGGCAACTGCAAGAACTACATTGCAAATTAGCCGGGCGTTCACGTACACCAACAATCAATACTTTCTCGCACTCCGGGCAGCTTACTTTTTCATCAGCCCACTTCTTTCTTGTCCCCTCATGCTCGATTTTCACCTTAGCAGAACACATTGTGCATTGAACTTCGCCTAGTTCATAGGGTAACAGTTCGTCACATTTTGGACATGACAGCGCAGGAGGGGAAATTCTCGATTCTACAGATATTTCTTCACTCATATAATCACCTACTTTTCACCAATAAGGGCAATTTTCTCAGGGACGAAATTCCAAGGAATATCTAATTCAATACCTAGGTCTTCGGCTAATTTTTCAAGCATTAATTTTGCACCAACACGATCTCTAGAGCCATCTAAAGATATCACATGCGTATTGTGATCTTCAAGGTTAACTGGTTGATTATTGGCAGTTGGTTGAATTTTTGGTTGATTAGAGGTGGTCAGCAACTCCGGCAAATCAACAACATTGGCAACCTTCCACCATCTTGCTCGACCTTCGTCTCGATGATTCTCTACCAAACCTAATGAGGCTAACTTCTTGAGATGATGATAAAGGTTGTAACGGTCTACATCAACTAAGTTTTGTAATTGAACTGTACTCATTTCAGGTGAATTACTCAACGAAATATACACGTTTCTTCTAGTTGGATGAGCAAGTGCAGCGGTAATCGGGTCTGCTCTTACTCGACTCATCTCCGCACCGAATTGGAAGAGAGCCTTCTATGGTTTAAGATGTCGCGTGATTTTGATTTGCTTGGTCGGGGTTAACATTTGATTCACGTTTAGAATAATGTTCTTTCATTTGAGTAAATACCTGTTTAGTATCTAGCCATAATGTCTTCATTGTAACCATTAACATAGCAAGCATACTACCTCTTCCAGCCAATCTTGCACCATTGAAAATAACCACTAATACCGACGCTTCATGAATTAAGACACCAACCCATAGTTGGTCATATAATTGGTTTATCACGGCGATAACAAGTATCAAAGTAATTGAAATTGACAAGAAAATATTGCCAATCAACGCGCGATTCATCTTAACTGCTAAATCGTGTAAGTCAACCAGCATTTTTGGATTATCACCAGGGAACATAATGTCGGCTGCTTCAAGATTTACCGACTCCCCGGTTCCAACAGCAACACCAACATCAGCAACAGCCAAGGCTGCTGAATCATTGAAGCCATCACCAACCATCATAGTTACATGGCTTTTCGACTTATCTTCAACCCACTGGACTTTATCCTCCGGTGATAATGAACCTAAAGCAAACTGCTCTGGAAGCCCAACACTCTTGGCAAATGCGCTTACTGATGATTGCTGGTCTCCAGAGATAATTTCAACACCTATTCCTCTGGCAAGGAGTTTTTGTATCAATTCCTTACTGGTATCTCTAGTATCATCATGAATGAAGCTGAATACCGCAATTGCTGCTGATTCCTTAGCAAGAAGACTTGCTCCATGGCCATGTTCCTTAGCCTGTAATATTGCTGCAGAGAGTTCTGGTGTGAGAGAAACGCCGTGTTTTTCGGCTAAATCCGCCCTTATCAGAGTCACCTCTTTACCGCCAGAGAAACCTTTGACTCCAGCTTCAATATCGGTGATTCCAGCCACCGCAGAAGGCTTGATGGCGTTTGATTCAAGATATTCTAAGATTGTCACAGCATATGGATGCGATGAACGTTGTTCTAAGCCGCCTGCAAGGGCAATTGCCGCTTTCTTTTGTCGCCCTTTTGCAATGGTAATCGCACCCATTGTTGGCTTACCTGAAGTCAATGTTCCGGTTTTATCTAGCATCACATGGTTCACTTTACCCAAACGCTCCAAGGTTTCTCCACCACGGACAATAGCGCCCATGCGGGAGGCTTTTGATAGCGCTGCTGCATGGGGCATTGCCGCAGCAAGTAATAATGCACAAGGACAAGCAACAACCCACAACAATAGAATGATTTTCCAATTATCTCTTGGGAACATTAGATACCATACTACCAAAGCACCTACTAGAACTAATGGCACCCAAATTGCAGTAAATTGCTCAAGTTGGTTTTGGATCGCTGGTTTTTGCTCTTTGAAACTGTGAACAGTGTCGATTAAGCCTGATAAGCGAGTCGCCTCGCCAACCGCACTAACTTCCACCAATACTGGACCGCGTGCAAGAATTAATCCTGCATGTAATTCATCGCCAACCGTAACTTCAATCGGCACAGATTCTCCGGTAAGAGGTGATTTATCAAGTGCCCCAAAACCTTCGATTATTTTACCATCAGCGGGAATTAATTCACCGCTACGAATTTCAATTACATCACCAATATTAACTAATTCTACGGAAATCATTTCATGCTTTTCTGTAACCTTGTCACCATGCGTGAGTTGAGGGTTATTGGATGACAACGTGGACTGCGGAGCCAGTTCAAATGAAATATTTTGAATTTCTGTTAATTTAGCGAAATTGGTTGACGGATTTAACACTCTGCGCGCGGTTTTTGGAATCCGATCAAGGCCGACTTGCATCAAATCCCTAGCATTCTCTAAAGCACTACTTTCAAGGTGAGCGGCTATAGCAACTAAAATCACTACCATCAAGGCTTCTTCCCACATACCAAGTATCGAAGCGCCAATCACTGCAATGCTAGTAAGTACCTGAAAGCCCATTTGCCTAGAGAGTAGGCTGGCCAATGCTTCATGAAACATTTGTAGGCCACCGATTAGGACACCATAAGCCGCAATTATACCCATTAGTATTGGTGACCATTCAAAGAGTTCACCGAGTAAAATTATTGCTAAAATTGGTACAGCAATTGCACCACCAAATAAGCGCCATTGGTCTGGACGAAGTCGTGTGGACAGGGCTTCTGTCAATTTGGGCTGAACACCGGTAACTTGCTTGATGCAGCGATCTCTTAGCGAGAGCAGTTGTTTATTTGGTGCGGGAATTAATTGTAATAATACTTCATTATCTCTACTTATGTCTACATCAAGCACAGTTGGCTGACGCATCATTAATCGTTTGACATCTTTTACTGCAATATTATTTCTGTGTGCTATAGTTTTAGCATTAGTACCACTAAGCAAATAAAACGGCGAATTTGGCGGATGGCCCAATGATTTGAGCACCGAAGAAACCTGTGACATCAAACCTTTATCTAAGTCAATAGTGAGTTTTACTTGACCGGTTGTTGCAGAAATTTCTGGATTTGAAACTTGGTCTAAATGACTCAATGCTCGCATTGCTTTAGACGCACAGTCTGGACAATCCATGCCAGTAAGTGCCCATTCTACCTGATATATACCGCCAGCCTGCTCAACCACAGTGGTGTCCAATATCTCGGCATCTAAGATATCTGTTTGAGCGGGCTGTTTAGCTTTGGTCTTAGATGATTTTTTATTCGCTTTTTTGTTGTTCTGCTTTGCGTCTTCATCCTCTAGAGAAAGAAACGATTCTTCGTCATCTTTCTCCGCCATGTAACAACGTGAGGTTGGACATTGATGAATTATGTCATCAATATTAACCACAATCAAGGCGAATATTGATGAAAGAAACTTTCCACGGTTGCTATATGCAGTGGCTTCCCGACAACTGGAAGCCTAAGGTTGTCGCAGTAGATATTGACGGTACTTTGACCAATGAGAATAAACTCATTGAACCATCGGTAATTGATGCATTGCAACAACTAGAAAAAAGTGGTATTCCAGTTATTTTAGCAACTGGCAATGTTAGAGCAATTACCTACGGATTGTGGCGCTTTCTAAATTTAAGCGGGCCAATTTGTTGTGAGAATGGTGGTGTGTTGTGGCATCCTGACTGGGGCGAGACAAAATACCGGGCTGATGGTAGTGAAGCGAAAGCTGCCGCTCAATGGTTAGCTACTCAAATAGAAGGCTTGAGTTGGCAAGGTATTGAAACCAATCAATGGCGAGAAAGTGAATGGTGCTTATTGCCAAACGAAGACTTAGCATTGATTGAGCAACTTATTGCTGATAGTAAATGGTCACACCTATCGGTGGTAAAAACCGGCTTTGCGATACATTTGATGGAACCACAATTATCCAAAGGTGCCGGACTAAAAATTATCCTCGAAAAAATGGGACTTAGTAGCGCTGATTTACTATGTGTCGGGGATGCTCCAAACGACCTATCGATGTTTGAGTTTGCCCACTGGTCTGTTGCGGTTGGTGGAGCCTTTGCATACGTTACTAAGGCTGCTGATATCGCCTCACCTTACCCGCACGGCCAGACCATAAAACCACTAGTAGAGGCAATATTAAGCAGTGAAACTTGAAACACTTTCAACATAATAACAACTGAGGGATTATCTGTCAACTAATAGTGAAGAAAGCGATTATACTAAAATCACCATCGGAGTGATAATTGCGGTTTCAATCACGATTATAATAGTCGGGTTAATAATCGATTTATTTGGTTCTGTTGATGATTCAGCATCCAGTTTCCAATCAAGTTCGTACTTGATACTGGTATGGCGACTATTGTGCTTATCAGTTGGTCTTTATGCCATATTTTTCATGTTCAAAGTTGGGGCTGGCAACATGATGGTTGTAAGATTAGAAGACAACCAAGAAGTGTTACTTCACCCGGTTGGGTTCGAGAAATTTGTCACCTTCAGTTCTTGGACATTGTTAGCAAATGTGCTATATTTTGCTGTGGCCAGTTTGTTACAACTAATGAATAATGGGGAGACAAGCGACATAGGTCTGTTGGGGACATTGCAAGTAATCTTATTTGTTGCTGGAATATCAATGGCTTTTCTTACCGCCACTGTTGTTCGTCATATCATCCTACCAAACGAGGTAAGAATTGCCCGAGAGCATAGCCACTTGTTCTTGTTTCATGAACAAATAATGCACAACTTTGCCGCAATCTTTCTCGCAGTTGAAATGATCTTAGTTAGCCCAAACTTAGCTGCTGAATTCGCATTGTTTGGCTTGTTTTTTGGCATAATTTATCTTAGCTTTGCCTACGTAAATGCGTATTATGGCGGTGGCTTCTTTGTCTATAGTTTCCTTCATCCAAAACCAAAGATTGCCCCTATATTTGCCGTTGGCTTGGCCAGTTCACTGGCTGTGTTTTACCTTGGATTATGGTTGGTCTCAGAAGTGCGCCAAACAAATATTTGGTTAAGCGGAATTACCATGATTGTATGGGTTCTCTTGGTTATCCAATTCAAGCCAGTTATGACAGAATTTGCTGATGATTAAAGTTGAATATTAGTGTAATATAGCCAAATTATGCAGCCCGGAGTTGACCCTAGAAAACCGAGTCAAACTCAATTTTCCGGGCAAGCACAATATATCAACGAACAAATCCAACAAACTCAAGGCGCCTTCCCTCAACAACAAATAATTATTATCAATGCGAAATTTCAACCAAGTTTCAATTTCAGATATCTTTCTTACACGATATTTGCTCTAGGCATAACTGCATCTGTTATTCTATCAAACATGCGAACTGATAGTGATATCGATCAGTATTTACGATTCTTGAGTGAGGCAACTTGTTGTCTATCGATAATTTTGACATTCGTTTTTGATGCGGTATTTTACAAAGGCAAAGCAGACTGGCAGTCAACCACTGGACAATCTAACACAGGGTCAATAACTGGAATGATTTTTGATATTCTCTTTGCTGGTTTAGTGATTCTCTTTGGATTCATGTGGTTCATTGGTGATTAGAGTCAAGCATGACGTCTGTATCGACCTACTGCAAGCCCTCTGATGTAATCAAAACAAATCATTGATTACCATTGAGTGAGAACTACAACTACTGTAACCGCAACTCCGATGTAGGCCATGAGGAGTTTTGTGGTGAAACTGGCCTGGGCTTTTTTTTCTTCTTCTTGCGCTAAAAGTTCTTCTAGCTCTTCTTTGCTTTCAACAACAATGGTTTTTACATCTTTTTTGGATGACGAAAGAGCATTAACCAAAAGAAAAAGCAGCATCCCTATAAGACAGATTGGAGCAAAAAAGATGGCGACAAAGATTGGACTTACACCGGAATCTGCTCCTTCTCCTGCGGTTATCAAAAACCAAATTCCGATACCGACGGCTCCTACGAGGAAGAGGATGTTAGCGGTCCC
>CAXGZX010000020.1:0-20583 GCA_964014545.1 uncultured Candidatus Poseidoniales archaeon
AAGCTGCAAACGATTGGATGAATGTGGACTTTTACTGTGGTGGTATCGAACATGCGCAAATGCACCTAATCTACGCACGGTTTTGGACCAAGGCCCTTAGAGACTTAGGACTTCACTCAGTAGATGAACCATTCAATGAATTACTCTGCCAAGGCATGGTTAACAAAGCTGCACCGTGGTGTGAATCTTGTGCAATCACCCTCAGCGTCGACCACGTTGGCATGCCATGCCCACAATGTGGCGACGGCTTATCTATGAGATCTGCTAAAATGAGTAAATCGCTTGGTAATACAGTATCTCCTGAAGACATGATTGAACAATTCGGGGCAGATACGGTCAGATTGTTTATTCTATTTGCCGCCAATCCAACCGCCGGCATGGATTGGTCAGACACAGCATTGGAAGCAAATCACAGAGTTATGCTACAGTTGCAATCCATTCCGGAAACAATCTTAAATTGGGGCAGTGAAAAATCTCCAATAGATGGGTGGTTGACTGCTAGGCTAAAACAAAGAGTTGCTGAATTCAAACAAGCAATGAGCACCTATGATTTACGAAGAGCTGTGGAAATATCTCACTATGAATTAATCAAGGATGTCAATTGGTATATTCGTCGTGGTGGCAATAATGTTGAGGTAGGAAAAAGCTTGATGCAAAGTTGGACATACCTAATCTCAGTTTCTACTCCCCATCTAGCAGAAGAATGGGGTAAATGTCTCAAGTTTGAACATTTGGTTTCTGCCTCAGAAATGCCAAGTATTCCTGACCTAGAACTAGATGAACAACTCGACTTGGATAAGGAATTTATCATGAGAGGTGTCCTTGAAAGTGCGCGTAAAGTAAAATCAATTGCGGAACGGCATCTGGACGGGCCGGCTAGAGTGTTGACTTTGGTGACTGCTCCAGATTGGAAACAGAAGTTATCAAGAGAGGCAATAAATTTCATCGCCGATGGCGGTAATATCAGAAACTTCATTCAAGAGATTAAACAGATGAGTTTTGTTAACGAGCAGAATATGGGTGAAATCTTGCAGTATTGGAACAAAAGAATGTTGTCACAAGTTTTCAAGTGGGACGATAAAGCAAAACTGTTAATCCTCCAAAATATCGACGAAGTAGAAGTATTGAGGACAAGAGCTGAATTCTTTGCTAAAGAATTAGCACTACAAGAAATCAAGGTCGTTAAGACTGAAGACTATGACCTTGGTGACGGGCGAGAAAAGTCTGCTTTACCACTAAGCCCGGGCATCATTTTTGCTTGAGGTAAGTGTCATGTCCACCCCAGACTTAGTAATCAGAAAGCAACTATTAATTGACCAATCGAGTAAAGTTAGCTTCAATTTGTTAAATTTGAATTGTTGGCCTTTGTGGAACAAGTTTGCCAATAGAATACTATCAGAGCATCAAGGGCAATTACAACAACTGCAGCGTTTCGACCTGCACCGTATAATGGCGCAACAATTGATTGAAGATTTGTGGCAAGTTTCAATGATCAGGTCCTCGGACGAACCATGCTTTACTGAACTTCGCTTAACCTGGGTTGGTCAAAGAATCAATGGTCGAACGTCCGCATTGGCAATACAGCGCTTAGTTGTCGAAATTACTGTGCTAGAAACTGAGAACGGCGGTGTTGAAATCTCTGCCTGGTGGGAAATATCAAAGTTGGGCCGCCTGCTACGTTTTGGTAGGCGATTAGCCAAAGCGATAGTTACTCAACTGTTTGATGACTTAGTTAACCACGGAACTATTGAGTACCAACAAGTTAATGAAAATGAGTAAATATAACTGTTTAACAATGCGATAGTTCAAAGAATGTCGACTTTGACAAGAATATGTGACCTCAAGAAAACAACCCGAAAATTCTCGGTCACGAAGTCGTCAGAAAAGCAAGCGATATGGCACTACTAGGAAAGCCGTGTTAATCGAGCGGAGTGCCGAATTTGTTGACGCGGCACAAACAAAAGCCAACCAGCGGTTTGATTTGGCAGAAAAGCCATTGGGGATTCCAGACGAAATTGAAAATGTCAAAAAATTTTCATTCGACTGGAAAAATAGTCCTGTTCCATTAAAAGATGAAGAATCATTGTCTAAATTTGTCCTACGCAAGGGTGAATTCGGTTGGCTTGAGGATGACCGAGTTCAAGAGATAGCCGATTATGTTGACAAAAAGAAGATGACACTCGATCAAGCTTTATCACTCAGATCTGCATTATTACAACAAAAAACTGTTTATGGCCATGGCAGGTTAAAATCACGGGCAAAGGCGCTCAATCGGCTATATTCCGAAGGAGTAACTGTCGTTGATTTATCTAAACGGTTTGATTTTCCCCCAATGAATATTTTTAGAATCATATTAGCTGAAAAGCGTTGGTCTAAATCACGAATCAAGGAATGTCTAAGAGATCCTAGCAAGATGAAGGAAAGGGAGAGGAAAGAATTTGAGATGGCAGAAGCAGCAGATAGGGTCTCAAATGTTGATCAATCTGAAACTCATACAAGGGCAGATCTGTTTGAAGAAATCCTTTCTGACTGGTTTGAATCGAAAGGAGTTAGAATCAGACGACAGCCTGAAATGGTCTCAGAACAAAAACTTGAACATGGCAGGCCAATAAATACCCCCGATATACTATTTCTAGACCATGTTGAAATCAATGGAAATCCAATTGCATGGATTGATGCCAAACACTTCTATGGAGCAGATGTGGCATTTCAACGCAAGAAAATGTCGAAGCAGATGAACCGCTATATCGATGAATGGGGAAGTGGTGCTGTAGTATACCGGCACGGGTTTAGTGAGAATTTGTTCATACCTGGCTGCACTATGCTTGACGCTGGGGTGCTAGACCTCTCCAAATTAGGGTAAGGTCAAGCGGCTATACTGGTGATTATTGAGCCTAAATTTAGTTGAAGTAGACTGTTATTTAACTCATCCAGTTCTTGTTTAGTTATCTGTCGGCTTAGCTTTCTGGGCAATATTACCACAGATACACCGAGCATGCATAATCTAATACTGAGATGGATTTGTAATTCTAAGTCTTTGACAACTTTACGTACTAAATTTAGCAAATGCTTTCTTTCAGCCTCATCGAGTAATTCTGATTCCCTAGAAAAATTATTTGATTGTATTAAGATATCAGACCAACGAGAATGATTCCAAGGCCCAGTTTTGAGTTTGTTTAGCGCTCTATGGCCTGCTTGAGTAATTTTTAATTGCCAATCGGGATTATCGATATAACTCGAAGTGTGCCGTGTTTCTTCTGGTTGCCAAACCACAATTACTGGCTGACGGCACGGAAAACCAAGACTTCTGCCAGAAGCCCCTGGTGCTCCTGGTTGCAGGCGAATTTCCACCCCGCCCGCATATATCCCCAGCACATCACCAAGGCCCGAGCCACGCAATCTTTCTATTCGGTGACATATCCTGTAATATTGGTCAAGGTTGCCCTCTCCAGTTAATTCTCTAAATGCTGTAGCGAGTGCAATTAGTCCGGCCGCTGACATACCCATTCCTTGACTAGTTGGCAGTTGCAGAGTGATTACAATATCGTAAGTATAATTTTCCTGCAGCAACCTTGCATAGACCAACTCATCGATTAATTGACGATACTGTTGTTCCGAGTTACCTAATTTTTGACCTTGGTAATCGTTAACTGTAATTGTTGAGTCTGAGATTTGGCCATCACTGGATAGTTGGGTGACACTTGCGATAACTCCATGCTCAATATTGAGTCCAACTCCCCTACTGCCTTGATTACGTAGTAGCCGCCCCTCTTTTTCAACGGTAAAAAGCAGAGTAATGTGCCCCCCAATATGGGATTGCGCCTCTGTCTCCATGCTCATGCCAAGTAAACTATGGCTTTGAATTGTGTTATGTTTCTAATAATATATTGCTAATTTAATCGAGGGGTGGAATTCTATATCATGAGTCCATTGGATTAATCATGGCGGAGAGTGGCATATTACCCCACGACCGCGGTCATTTACTGTGGACTGCGGACGAAGGCGTCAGCAGATTATTACTTTCTAGCATGGATCGTTGGGTTACCACGATTTTGGCAGATGATTGTATTGATAGCCCGCTATTTGGCATGGGAGAAAAGACAACTGCGACAATTATCGCCAAAGATGATGGGTTGGTGGCAGGCACAGCAATGGTCGACCATCTTATTCAAATTTGGGCGCCTTCAATCAGCATTAACTGGCACGCATCTGATGGGAAAAAGGTGTCAATTGGTGACAATATCGCGACCATTAATGGAGATGAAGAAAGCATACTAAAAATGGAGCGAAGTGTGCTAAATATTTTAGGTCAATTATCAGGAATTGCCACCGAGACTAAAAAATGGTCATCTATTGCAGTCAAGCAGATTGCTTGTACTCGCAAGACGACTTGGGGGCTACTGGATAAATGGGCCGTCCACCTAGGTGGTGGCTTGACCCATCGATTAAATCGTGAAGATGCGTTGATGATAAAAGAAAATGATTTAGCAGCAATGGATGACGCTTCCAGCGATAATAATGAGAGAATTGCAAAATTTATTCAGGAAATCGATTTAGAACAATTAAATTCCTTTTTAGAAATTGAAGTTAGAACGGAAAAAGAAGCTATTACTGCCGCAGCTATATGGCAAAATACGCACGGAGAATCTGGTCACAAGGCGGTGATTATGCTCGACAATTTTGGCCCTGAAAAATCTAAGCAAGTAGTTAGCCAATTAGAGGATATGGGGCTTAGAGACGCCGTTTATTTGGAGGCTAGTGGCAACATCACCCATGAAAAGTTGGACCAATGGTTTGAATGTGGCATCGATGTTCTATCGACTAGTGCTATTAATCGTGGAGTTAAACCATTGGACATGTCAATGATTTTTGGTGATTAAATGTCAGGTTTTTCTGCTGATCCTAGCCACCCTAGATATCAATCATTATTGAGTAGACATCTACTTGAAAATGCAGCCAAGCAGGGAATGCTTGCAGATAGTGCGCTAATTGCTCACGGGCGTGGAGAGGCTTATGACTACTTAATTGGGGAAAAGACATCACCAAATGCTTCACAAGCAACAAAAAATGCCTTAGCGCACTTAATGGCCGGAAAAAGACCAGTAATTTCACTAAATGGCAATACTACAGCGTTAGCAGGATATGAACTAATGAAAATTGCTGAATACTTACAATGTCCTATTGAAGTAAATATTTTTTATCGCACAGAGCAGCGAATTAGTGCCTTGTTTGGATACTTGGATAGGATAAAACAAGAACATGATATTTCGGTTGACATACTTGGGGAAAATCCTGATACTACGATTCCAGGACTTAAGGGCCCTAGAGCAAAGTGTTGTACTCAAGGAATTTATTCTAGTGACGTAATCCTAGTGCCACTTGAGGATGGCGACCGGTGTGAGGCATTGGTTGAGATGGGGAAAACCGTTATTGTAGTAGATCTCAATCCGTTATCTAGGTCAGCAAAGATGGCATCAATTACCATTGTTGATGAGATTTCTAGAGTTGCGAAGAACATGCTGAAGTTGATCGAAAATAATGATTTACCAGAAATAGAGATTGAGTTCAACAATGATAAAAATCTTCAAACAAGTGTTAACATCATTGCCGGAAATTATCGTGCTGTTTAGCATTACCCTGTATAATGGGCAATTTATTGATTTTGTCGGCATAATAGTTTTATCTTAAATAAATAATTTCTTAGTGAAAGAAATGGTTAGCGAAACTGGAGTCAACCCGAATAAAGGCACTTTTGGCACCAGTATTTCCTTTGATATTGATGATGCTCCAAAACCGATGAGACGTAAAGGCAGAGAAAAAGTCGATAAATTAGAGAGCAATGAAATAAACTCTGATGAAATTAGTAACTGTCCAGGATGCGGCGCTGATATTAGGCATGAAGAATGGCTAGATTGTTTGGTCGGATTTGTTTCAGGAGCCCATGAATTTGAGGTCGGCAATCCGGTAAGAGCACGAATTGTGCAAAATCTCAGGAATCTTGCGGCAAGAATGAATGTACCAAGCCCAACAGATAGTTGGGAATTAGCCGTGATTGATAAGCTAATTATTGAAATAAAAAGACTCGTTGCTGCAGAAGTTGATAGAACAAATCGCAAACAAACGGCATCAAGTGAATTGGGTGACCAAGAGCGACAAGCAATCATTATTGAAACTGAAAATCGGGTGATAAATACCATGGCATTAGAAATCCAAGAAGCATTAATTGAGCAATTAACTCCTCAGTTAGAAGTTCAAATACGGCAACAAGTTGAACAAGAGTTGTGGGTTCAATTTGAGGAAGAATGGCGAAATAGATCAACTAATTCTTAACTATGATTTTATCAAAATTATCAAGGTTTACCTTTTTGCTTAATGATATTCTTCATAGGCTGTCAAATCTAACATGGTGGTATGCGAGACGACCCGCTGCATCTTGATTCAATGCCAGCGGAGGTGCAAAGGCTCTGCGAGGTCATGATGGGGATTGACCCTAACTGGCAACTCGAAACTTGGCTCAAGCAACAAGCAAGCGCAAGTTTAGAGATCATTTCAAGCGAACTAGAGGTTGAATTAAAAACGGCTGAGCAAAGGTTGAAGCGCATTACTGACATTAAAGAACGGTTGAAAAATGATAACTTAAGACTCGCTGATAAAAATCAGACAAACCTGTTTGATTGCTTTAGTATTGATATCGATAAATCAATTGTCGGACTAGGCTCAAGAGCAATTGACAATGATGAACAATATAGTGAAACACATCCTGTTAATGCATTTTTAAATCTACTACCAGATGACCAAGGTGACGACCCATTATTAGCTGTGGCTTGTCAAAACTTGTTGATGATTATCGAGGGAGAATTGGCTAAAGGAAAAGAGGCTGCTTCACTTGAATTAATCGTTACTGAACTTGATAAGACTGGTATTTCTTATGAGGAAATTGATGAAGCAATAGAACATTCTTTAATGACTGGTTCAATTATTGAGATTGACAATGATTGTTTTATCACAATAAGGTGAGAGGCCTTGTTATGGCCTTAGCAAAAAAAGAAGCTGCTCAATTACTAATTGATGCAATGACGTCAGAGAAGAAGCTGAAAGTCAAAGTGATTGCTGTTATTGTTCAATCGGTTATTATTGCGCTCATAGTTACTTATCTAACGTCGTGGTACTTTGGCTTAGCATGTATATTACTATTCAGCCTACTCGGCCAATTTGCTCATGAAAGAATGACTAATTCTATCATTGTTCGAAAGATTACTGCGATAAAATCCCTAAGGTGGAATGAAACCGAACTTGAAAACCCTGAGTTGTTGAATAAATTAAATAAAATTCTAGAATAAGGAAGATAAGATGCAGTATAATCAAGAAATAAATAATTTAAAACTTAGGTTGAATAGGTTTAGAGCTATTATTCCTGTGTTAATCTGCGCCGTTATTTCTAGTATAGTTTTCATTATTTTTGGCAATAATATTCCAGATTACATTATCTTTCTATCAATCCTTAGTACTGCATTATTAATAATTAAAACCAATACTTCATTGTCTAGAATATTTAGTAGAGAAATTGAATTATTGACCAGTGAATTACTTTCAACATCTTATGGTGAGTCTGGTGAAGAAATAAATAACCCCGCAAAGACTAGTAATAAGCCGTCAAATTATTCAAATAAGCAACACTTGAGGAATAGAGGTAGTGATGAAAAAGGTCCAGCATTTGGCGATAAAACCAGTAAATTTTCCACTGCTAAAGCTAGAATTGACGCCTTTGACAATAAAGAATATGATGATATTGAATCAATCATTACCGAAACTGAAGTATTGGTAGATCTAGCAGACAAACAATATGCCAAAGATGCTGCTAGACAGTGGACAGATTCGGAGAAAAACGATTCAGATCTTATTGAAGCTGGTGTCGAAAACCTCGGTGATTTAATAAAAACTGGATGGTTTGACAGAAATAGCAAGGATGGTGCAGTCAATGATTTGTATAACGAAGACTAAGGAAGTCAAATATATGACTCCTAGTTAGTTGGCAATATGAAGGTCAAGGCAATATTGGTGGCAGGTGGCCACGGAAGTCGCCTGTATCCATTTACTAAGATCTCGCAAAAAACTCTTCTTCCGTTGTATGAACGTCCAGTGATTGATTATGCTCTAGGCACAATTAGGCGTGCTGGAATCAAAAATATCACCATAATATCGAACCAGTTTATTGGGCAAATTGCTAAGCACGTTGGTTCCGGATTAGCCGGTGAGCAAATTCATTATGTCCTAGAAGAAACTCCTAAAGGCGTTGCAAATGCACTTAATTTAGCAAGACCACACAACGAAGACTGTCGTTTGTTGATTTATTTTTCAGACAACATTACTACCATTGAACTATCAGATTATGTTGATTCCTTTAGACAGGCAGAGACGAACCCAGGGTGTATTTTATTATCAAGAGAAGAAGATAATCCTAATGCCTTTGGAGTGGCTAAGTTTGATAAAAATGGCAATATTGTTGACATTGTTGAAAAACCAGAATCGCCACCATCAAATATTGCAATTGGCGGAATATATCTCTATGATGAACAATTTTGGAGTTTAATGGATCAATGTGAAAAAGAGTATGGTGAAAAATTATCGATTACAGATGTTAACCGTAAGTATGTAGAAAATAATTCAGCACGGTTGCTCAATATTGGCAAAGAGACATGGGTTGATTGCGGAACCCCTGACTCATTATTAGATGCCTCTATAATGGCCAGAGATGGAAAGCTAAACCCAAATCCTTTCAGAAATTAATCGAGATATATTACAAACTACAGGTGAGTGGGACTAGTGAAAATTGGAATTATTGGTGCGGGAATGGTCGGTGGCGCAATCGAACATTGCTTCAAAGATGCACATGAGTTATTTGTTCATGACCCGGCTAGAGGAACAACACTAAAGCATGTTATCGATAATGTTGATTTTGCCTATATCGCAGTGCCAACGCCACCTCATCCAGTACACGGAGGGTGCGATACTAGGATTGTTGAAGAAATACTAGACTCCTTACCCGATGGTTTTACTGCGGTTATCAAAAGTACCGTAATACCGGGCACTACCCAACAATTCCATGAGAAATATACTAACTTGAAGATTGCTTATTCCCCGGAATTCTTAGTCGAAAGACGTAGATTGGAAGACTTCGCCAATCAAGATATATTGGTCTGTGGGACCCACCATGATGAAGTCGCTCAAACTGTGTTCAAGCAACACAAGGATGCAGGGGTATTACGTTCTGAAAATTTGTTCCAGGTAACACCAACACAAGCTGAATTAGTCAAATATACCAAAAACACATTCTATGCAACTAAGGTCATATTTGCTAATCAAATGTATGATATTTGTCAGGCACTTGGCGAAGATTGGTATAAAATAAAGGACATCATTACCACCAAACAAGACCAACCTATTGGCGATTCACATCTAGATCCAATTTTCGGACTAAATCGAGGTTTTGGCGGCAAGTGTCTGCCGAAAGATTCGCAAGCTCTAGCAGTATTAGCAGAATCATTGTCTTGCAACTATGAGTTGCTTACGGCCATTCAAAATGACAATGAAAAACTCCGTTCAATATTAACCGGTAAACCAAGTGATGTTATTACTAATGATGATTGAACAGCAGCGGGTGAAGTGATGGAGAAACCGCGAATTGAATCTATTGCTCCAAGAGGGACAATTCGACGATTTGCAGCCGCTGGCGGAATTAATACGCTACTGTTTTGGATTTTCTGGGAGTTGCTTCGAATAAGCCCGGCACTAGATATTTTTTCAGAAACCGGAGTATGGACTGTTGCTTGGATAATGTCATGTACTATCGCACATTTTACTCACCGATACTTCACTTTCGATAAGCGAAAGAATGTCAAAAATACGATGCTTGGGGCGTATACCGTATATGCAATCGGTGGAGTTCTCTCAACTATCTCGTATAATGCGATATATTCTATGTTTGACTGGGAGATTAGAACAATATTTGTATTGAATATGGCGATTTGGGGATTATTTACCTGGGCATGTATGCGATGGTTTGTTTTTGGTTACACCGACGATTAACCGCAATTAGCAATACGTCAGTAAAATGATACTTTTGGGTTTAAATTGTCCGAGAAGTTCATGGCTGATGAACGATACGACAGTCTATGCTGCCAGACACGATACACAAGTTGTCAAGAGAAGAGCGATTTTCCTATGCAAGATTACTAGCGTTCATGACAAGAGTTGACAATGAGTTAACTGTGGATGAAATGGCAATGTTTGAGCAGAGACTCGGCACCGCACTATTGTCTCCAAAACAAAGAGAGTTAATTCGTCACGCTTTAAAATCACCTCCTGCATTAGAAGAATGTCTAGCAGGTCTAAGTGATGAAGCTGGTCGTTTAGCACTTAGAGATTCAATCTTAATGGCTGCTGCTGATGGTAACGTTGATGATGATGAAAAAGCAGTTTTACTTGAGATAATTGCCCATTTAGGATTACCAGAAGAAGCACTCGAAAAATTGTTGAAATGGACTGTTGATGGCTATAATTGGATGCAAGATGGATACGATATTTTGAATGAGCTCTCGGAGTGAAGTCCAGTGTTTTCTGATTTGGTTAATGAGTTGACCATCGAAGAGCGTTTATCTCATGCCCAATTAATGGTTGCAGTAGCTTCTGTAGACGGTGAATTAGTATTAGAAGAATTAGTTATGATTGAGGCGATAATGGGCAAATCAATGCTCCATCCGGAAATGCGTGTAGATGTTAGAAATACCTTATCTCACCCCATTGAATTAGAAAAGTCGATGGAAATGTTATCAACGAAAGGCAAGCAATTAGCCTTGAGAGATGCGATACTGGTTTCGGCTTGCGATGGGGACTATGATAAAAAAGAAATAAGAGTAATTGCAAAAATTGCCAAATTAGCAGGCGTAGATAAAACCAAATTGTCACAATTATATGAGTGGGTCAGTGAATATTGGGAATGCTTTAACAAATCATCTACTATTTTTGATTAATTTATTTTCAATAACTTCCGATTTCGGGACATTTAATACTCTCTTGCGGCATTAACCGGAGTTTTTTTACTTCATCACAAAATTAAGATACGCTTCATAGGAAACACGACTGTTTATTACTGATAAGTCAGTGGTATGGGCGCTAGCGCTGAGGGAATACAATGGGACTACATCCAAAGATAGGAATTACAGGTCTTCCACGCAGTGGAAAATCTGCCGTAATGGAAAAAGTTCTCGGTATGCTTAGCGAAGAGAGAAATCGCGAGATTAGTCTACGTGGAAATCATTCTGGAAAACCAATTATTGCTGGACTAAGAACTGAGCCGATTATTGAAAACGGTGAACGTCTAGGTTACAAAGTCATTGATATCATAACTGGAGATGAAGGAGTGATTGCTCACAAAGAATTTGACTCCAGACTAAGAGTCCTTGGCTATGGATTAGATCTTGAAGCCTTGGAAAGAGTGGCAATTCCTGCAATCGAATACGCCAAGGAAGAAAGTGAAGTGTTAGTCATTGATGAAATTGGTAAATTTACCGTTGAAAGTGAAGCCTTCGTCAACTGCGTAAGGGGCGCTCTAGAAATGGACAAGCCAACCTTGCTAACCCTTCACAAGAAAAGTCGACACCCACTGCTACAAGACATACGACGTAGAGATGATGGCCGTATTCTCGAGGTCACTCCGGTAAACAGAGCTCTATTGCCATATAAAATTCATAAATTGATGCGCGAGACATACTAGTCCCGTTTAATTCATCACTCATGTCATACTGGCCAGTTCATGGACGAGCCAAGCAAAGCCGCAAACCGTGTGCTACTTGGCACTGGTTTAGGACTAATCCTAGTCTGTGGTTTTGCTATTACTGAACAACGAATGGCTCTTGATGAAATCGGGTTTGGGCATGTTTTTTTGCTGACTGGAATTGTCTTCTTGATACTATCTAGGTTGGTAAATTATGAAACCTCAGTGCTTGCTCAATATTTTCCAAATGAAACAGAAGAAGAAATGAAAACTAGGATTCAAGATGAATTATCACAAACCGAACGTGAAAATAAAGTCGGTAATGCATGGGCGGAATTAGAAAGTAAGGTACTAACTTCTGAAATCGGTCAAGAAGCAGAGTAGATTCTTTGCGAATATTCAAGAATCCTATCCCCTACCACTGGATGAGGCGAAACAATGAGCGAGGTACCAGAAGGTCTGTATTATACCAAAGAGCATGAATGGATGAAGGTAGATGGTGACACTGTTACTATCGGTATTACAGACCATGCTCAAAATGCGCTTACTGACATTGTTTACATCGAACTTCCTGACAGCGGGATGGTTGTTGACGACATGGGCGAGTTTGCTGTAGTTGAATCAGTAAAATCTGCGTCACCTATTTTTGCACCATTAAGCGGAGAAATTACTGAAGTAAATGAAGAATTAGAGGATACTCCTGAATTGATGAATACTAGCCCATATGGGGATGGTTGGATAATCAAAATGACAATCAATAATCCTGACCAACTTGCTAATCTAATGGATGCTGCGGCATACCGAGCTGAGATTGGCGAGTGAATAAATTGGCAACATTAAATGACCATTATGCACTATATGTAGATGGTTCATGCTTAGAAAATAGAGATGTCACTGCTACAACTCCAGCCGCTTGGAGTGTAGTAATTGTTACTGGAGACAATGGACTTGGCAAGGGTAGCGGAGAAATTCTTGAAGAAACTTGGGGCCCTGTAATCACTGATTCATCCGACTCATCGTTCATCGGTGCGGAAGTTGGATCAAACAATACCGCAGAATTAACCGCCATTGCTGAAGCATTACGGTGGTTACTAATTGAGGGTGGAAATCGGTCGGCAATTATTCATACAGATTCTCAGTATGCTGGTAATTTAGCAACGGGGAATTGGAAAGCCAAGGCAAACAGAGAACTAGTGGCTATGGTCCAGAAATTGTGGCAAGAGGTAAGCGCTCTACGCGAACTTAGCTGGAGCCATGTCAGGGCACACAGAGGGCATCGATGGAATGAAAGAGCCGACCACCTAGCAAACCGGTGCGTCAATAATCAAGCTCCAATGCCGTTGTCATTTTGGAAACCGGGGCAAAGATAAATCATTTCAGCCTATCACTAAGCCAGGTTTTTAATTCGGATGAGTAATCTAAATTGCGTAGGCCGTAATCGATTTGGGCTTTAAGCCAACTTAGCGGATTACCGGAATCATACCATTGGTATCCACTCAAATCAACTGCGATATAACCTATCGATTCCATCCAATATTTTTGTAACTCTATAGTTTGCATCTCACCATAATTATCTACACTAAACACGTTAGTCAGTAAATCTCGTGAGTCTGCAGCAAAAATATAGCGTCCGCACAAGGCTTTGTTTGAAGGGGCTGCTGATTGGTTTGGCTTTTCAACAACCTCGGTTATACGATTATTGTCTAATTTCACTATTCCGTAATTTACTACTTCTGATTCGGGTAATGAATAGATTCCAGCACAAGGTAAACTAAATTCTTCATATGCCATTACTAGTTTTTTGGAGGCATCTGACGCCTTAAAATTAGTAATGCTGGAAAACTCTCGCGTAATGATATTATCTCCTAAAAGAACAATAAATGGTCCGCTAATTGCGGATAAAGATTGCATTAAAGCGTGACCTAGTCCTAAGGGTTCATTTTGGACGTGAATGTAAAATTCAAGGCCCTCAAACGGGGAGAATAGCCCTTCACTTATCTCAGGTCGTAATTGTGAATAAACCCCGTTGTCTTGGAAAAAATTTTGGAAATTTTTCTTTGGCGACGTGATTATATGAATTCTTGATACCCCGGCATTGGCAGCTTCAAGCACCAAATGAATAAATGCCGGTACGTCAACTAGTGGCAATGCTTCTTTTGGTAAATATGCACTGGTTGGCAGCATTCTACTTCCCAACCCGCCAGCGACAATAACTGCATCTTCAACCACGCTCATATAGAATCCCAAAGGGTACAACCTTTCAAGCATAACCCAACATGCGTGGTCATGGCGAATGAACCGGAGTGGCGGTGGTACACACTTGCTGGTTTGCTAATGGTGGTGCAAACACTGTTTGATGTCGCTCCCGGTGGACCGTGGGATGCCCCGTCGTTCACAAGGGGTATTGTTGGGCTTGTAGGATTATGCTGCCTCTATATCGCCTGGTTTCGTTATACCTTCAAATCAAATGGGATTATTCCCTCTATTAATCGATGGCAAAATCCACAAAAAAGTTGGATTAAGGTGCTAATTTTTTCACTCGTATGTTTTGTTATCGTTGGTATTCTACAAATAAACAAGATTGACGATAAACTTCCAGAAACTGCTGGGATGATTGTTATGTTGGTTGGCTGTTTAACTTTGTTAAATTCAATATATGTTGGTTTGGTGGTATCTGGGCCACTCAATGAAACAACCGAAGAAGAATAATCAATCTAAGAAGCCAAGTTCTTGGTCCAAGGTATCTAATGCGTCATCAAGAGATGGTAACTTATCAGGAGCTTGTTTAGTGCTGACATGCTGTGTCTTTTCGGCCAGTTGTGGAATCTGGCCATTTCCAGATAACCAATTGGTCCATACCTCTGAGGAATTCTCTCTGCGCGCATTCATCAGCTGCCATAGCGGTTCTAAGTCGCAGTTTTCTGCCGACAGATCGGTGAGCCGAGCGGCAAATTTAGAGGGAGATATATCGCCCATTTTGATAAGTAATTCCCGCATCCTTGTTCGTACAACCTCATCGCCGTCCTGCCATAATAGCGGGAGTAGTTTTCTGCTGTCATCGGGAAATGTCTCAAAATAATCTCTCAGTGAAGGTACTATATTTCGTCTAACAACTGGCAGTTCATGCTTACTCAGTTCCAATAAATTTTCAGCCCATAGGTCAATATCTAGAAATCTTAAATCTGCGGATGTGTTGCTGACTGCAGCTAACACATCAGGGTCCTCGTCTGCTTTTAGTTGGTTATAGAAAGGTAAGGCGTCAACTGTTAATCTCCTAAATAACCGAGTTAATACATCAGCCATTGACCTTCTTACCATTAAATCGTCTCTTGCCATTAATAATTTAGCCAATTCATGGCCTTGATCTTTATCATAATCAATTACTTTCGCTAAACACCTAGAAACCTGTACTGCTACTTGGTCGTCTTCATCATCACATCTTCTAACCAGAATCTCGAGTAACTGCAAAGGCTCAATTAATTCAGCCCTCTCAAGTAATAATCTAATCCATTCAATCAATAATCTTCTGCGATCAACATTGCCAATTTCTAATTCGTTTAGCATCCATTTAGCCGCTTCAATACCTGTTTCATGGGCCATCACACCGGTGATGCGTGGAATTACTGCTTGTGGATTCCAATCGATATTCTGCGGCCCTGCTTCGGGTTGTGTATGCCACGAACCTGGACGTTCACCGATGGCTATTGATTCCAGCATATGGTATCCTTGATGTATCGGTTGGCCAAGTGGCCCCACCGATAGTCCATTTAGTAAGGCGATACTAAGCCACCATCTTGTTATGTCTGGAGCAGCCGGATCCAGTGCTTGGGCTAACCAATCATTATTTATTAGAAAAATTAGCCGCTCAGCAACCATATTACTGCGCTTAGCCAGCCATTTTTGATGCGTTTTATACGGGTCGTCTGTTAAGTTCATTCTATGTGGTACTACCAGCTCTACAACTGTGTTTAATTTATGTTGAAACATTCCATGGTCTATATTCAACAAGGCAAGTCCTTGTTCAATCAACTCTTGTGGGGACAGTGGATGGACTGGGGGGAAGTCTCGGTCTATTATGGGCGGATGTGGAAGTGGCCATGATGTTGTCCCACGCTCCATTGCTTCGACAAGTAGCGTGGCTACCTTCTCAAACACAATCTGAGATAACTCAGATCGACTTTTAGTCATTAATATCAACCTATTTTGGCGGATTAAATATCAAGTTCAATATTGAGATTTTGGATTAATTCCTTGTACCTGTTACGAATTGTTACTTCAGTAACTCCAGCAACTTCTGCTACTTCTCTTTGAGTTCTTCTCTTGCCACACAAAACTGAAGCGATGTAGATGATTGAGGCAGCAATTCCTGTTGGCCCTCGTCCGCTGGTTAGTTCCTTTTCTTGAGCCGCTTTGATCAATTCGTAGGCTTTTGCTTCGACTTCAGCATCCAGCCCAAGACCCGAACAAAATCTCGAAATGTAATCTTCAGGTCCGGTAGGCATGATCTTCATTTTTAATTCTCTTACCATGAATCTGTAGGTTCGACCGATTTCTTTTCGACCAGTTCTGGACGCTTGTCCAATCTCATCAAGCGTTCTTGGAACTCCACATTGCCGGCATGCAGCATACAGTGATGCTGCTGCTACGCCTTCAATAGAGCGGCCTCGAATCAACCTCTTGTCAACGGCTTTCTTGTAGTTAACAGCCGCTGCTTCTCTGACAGACTTTGGTAGTTCTAGTCGGCTTGCCATACGGTCTAGTTCTGCTAGAGCCATTGCAAGGTTTCTTTCAGTTGCGTTGGATACTCGGCTTCTTTTCTGCCACTTTCGCATTCGGTAAAATTGAGAACGATATCTTGAGTTAATGGTTTTTCCAGAATAGTCCTTGTTTTGCCAATCAATATCTGTAGAGAGACCTTTGTCGTGAAGCATAACTGTCATTGGAGCACCGGTTCTTGCTCTTTGGTCGCCTTGTTCTGGCGAGAATACTCGCCACTCGGCACCTTGGTCAATCACATTATCTTCTAGAACTAATCCACAATCATCGCAGACTACTTCGCCTCTAGTCTCGTCACGAGTCAAGTTTCTACTTCCACAATCGCTGCATTTTACAATATCTTCAACTTGTTGTTCATCCATTTTCCATACCCCCCCTATAATAAAATTAGGGCAATACTCTTAACCCCTATCGCAAGGTTATATGAAACTTATGTTGTAATATTTGTTATTGGTCTTGTCACGGCTCGCTAGTAATTTTCAAAAAATACACTTTCCGTCATATACTTTTTCACAAATTTAGACGAACGGTTATACCAACAAGTCCCCTGCCCGAAACGATTGCAATGGGTGTCGCGGGGTTACAAAGTCAAATTGCGCTCACGCCGGGAAAACGGGTTTTGTTTCTCACCAAAGATATGGACTTGATAAAACAACAATTGTACAACGGACTAAATTTGCAGATGAAAGATATCAATCCCGAGGATTTACTTGACGACATCAACACTGACGTAATGACTCCTGCTTGGGTTTGTTTTGATCATGACCCCGCTGAAATTGCGAAAAATGCCTATGCTGGATTAAAGCACAATGGCCTGCGAGTATTCAATGAGAATGCACTGATTAACGGAAACTTTGAGGTCATAGTATCTGGTCAAAGGAAAGGCACTGGCTCTAGTAGAGAAACCGCAGCACAGTGCGAACGTTGGGCAGGCATAAGAATAGTCATAGCTGCATCATTTGCCCCAATACACGAAAGAAATAACATCAATCTTGGGCAATTGATGGGGGATTACAACATGCTTGAACAACTACAGGAAGGAGCAGCATTACCCTTAACAAAATTCACCGATAAATATGATGTAGTAACAAAAATAATTATCGAAAAGGGTGGGCTATTTCCATTTGCCAAGTCACTCAAAAATAATGAAATTCAGCTCCCTGAAATGGATACAGAAGACAGACCTATGACTATGGCTGAAAAAATAATTGCTCGTAACCTAGTTGGACAAAAGCCCGACCAGTGCGTCAAACCTGATGACCCAGTAATTACTCAAGTTCAAAGTGGATATTCGCATGAATTCACCACCGCTCAAGTTCACACCTTCCTTGGCCAAGAATACGGTGAGGATTATGCCTTGCCAAATCCTAGCAAATTTGCAGTCTTTGAAGACCATTTGCTATATGCACATCACAACCCCAAATTTGTACCCTTCATGGACAAGGTACAAACCTTGCGAGACTTACAAAAAGCCTTCCAAGGCCACACTGGCGTTAGAGATTATTCAGCCATTGATGGAGTCTCACCAGGCATTTGTCATCAAGTGGCCCGCGAAGAATTTATTGAAGTAGGAGATTTTGTTCAGGCAACTGATTCTCATACATGTATGGGAGGAGCTTCTAACGCACTCACATGGGGTGTTGGAGCCACAGAGTACTCTAATTTGATTAGTTCAGGATTTACTTTTGTAAAGGTACCTGAGTCAATAAGATTTGAATTATCTGGCGTACTAAGTCCAGGATGTACGGCAAAAGATGTGATTCTTTACATTCTTGCTGACCATGCAAGGGAAGAGTTAACCCTGAACAGGTCAATGGAATTTGGCGGTCCTGGCTTAGCAAGCCTTTCGGTTGATGAACGAGCAACATTGTGCAATATGGCAACTGAATGTTCGGCAAGGACAGGGATTTGTGAGCCTGATGAAAAATTGTATGAGTGGATGAAGCGATCGATGCCGCATCTTGATATCAAACAAATGGAACAGAATGCAGTAACTCCTGATGAAGGGGCTGAATACACCGGCGGAGTACACCATATTGACTTGTCTAAAATCGAACCGATGGTAGCCCATCCGGGCAATCCCGACAAAGGTGTGCCCAGTGATCCGACTAATGGAGCATTAATTTCCGAAATCGGTGAAGTTAAGGTTGATATCGCGTATGGTGGCTCATGTACTGCCGGTAAAGAGGATGATATTGCTTACTATGCATTAGTCTGTCAGGCTGCTGATGATTTAGGAATAGAAGTTGCTGATGGAGTGGAATTTTTCATCCAGTATGGTTCTGGGCTGGTCAAGGATCTAGCGGTTAGAAAAGGTTGGCATGAATTATTTCAAAGAGTGGGCGTGAAGTTAATCGATCCAGGTTGTGGTGCGTGTATTGGTGCTGGGCCTGGCGTGTCAATAAATCCTGAGCAAGTCACTGTATCTGCCATCAATCGTAACTTTCAAGGTCGCTCTGGCCCGGGTAAATTGTATCTAGCAAGCCCATTGACGGTTGCTTCATCTGCTTTCACTGGCAAAATAACCTCTTGGGCAAGCAACTTGTTTGAATGATAGTTATGAAAAAGAGAACGAGCCTGATTGCTGTATCGATTGTAATTACTGGTATCGCTTTGACAATTTCTTTAACCCAAGTCTTGATGTCGTTATTTCTTGATTACCTAACATGGTTTGCCGATAATGAGTTATATGGCATGATAATTTTTATCCTGCTGTACATAATTTTTGGCATAATTGCCTTACCAGCGAGTTTTCACAAATATCTCGCTGGAGTGATTTATGGTTTTGGACCAGGTATACTGATTGCCTATATTGGCTCGATGCTCGGAGCAATTGCGCCATTCTTACTTGGCAAAAAATGGATGAACCCCTATGCTAGAAAAGCACTTGATAAACATCCTAGCTTGAGTGGATTAGAACAAGAAATCGTTGACCAAGGTACCAACGTAGTAGCCCTTACTAGAATTAGTTTGGTTATCCCCTATGGGGTGTTGAATTATGCATATGGCGCTACAGAAGTAAAATTTAGAGATTATCTAATAGGTAATTTAGGGATGATTGTTCCCTCCATAATGTATGCTTGGTGGGGTTCACAGACGATTGTCACCAGTAATGGAATTGAAACTACGGCAAAAACCCCATTTGATTTGGTGATCGTTGTTTTGTCGATTATTATCACGATTTATATGATTGTCAAAGGTAAACAAATCATGGATAACTTAGAACGTCAACAAACTGAAGGCTCGATAATTGAATGATTTGAGGTCATTTTTATGTTAGTTATTATGTACCGTCGGTAATCGAATTACTGTGTTGCTGGCCCGAGGTCATTCGGACTGAGGAGGACCAGAAACGGAGTGACAAAGATGTCAGGCATAGCACAAAAACTCGCGGCAAATCAAAAACAAGTAGCAATTTCTGAATTTTTTGAAAAGAACAAACACTTCCTTGGGTTTGACTCATTGTCAAGGTCACTAATTACTGCAGTAAAAGAAGCGGTAGACAACGCTCTTGACGCCTGTGAAGAGGCACGTATTTTGCCAACTATCAAAGTAGAAGTTACCAAGATAGACACAAAAAAAGACATAATCGAGTTAAAAGTCGAAGATAATGGACCAGGAATTCCACAAAAAAGCATTGAAAAAGTGTTTGGACAACTGTTGTTCGGTTCTAGATTTCATGCTATAAGACAATCCCGTGGGCAGCAGGGGATTGGAATTACTGGGGTAGTAATGTACAGCCAATTGACAACTGGAAAACCAACTCACGTCAAATCAAAAATTGCTACTGAGGCTACTGCTGCGGTTGTTGATATTGGCCTTGACACTAGAAAAAATAAGGCTACTAAGAGTAATTCAGGCCGTGAAATTTGGGAAGAAGAAAATGGTGAAATAAAGAAGCATGGACTAGAAGTAACTTGTCGAATGAAAGCTAAGTATCAGAAAGGTCGGCAAAGTGTTTGGCAATACCTACGCATGACTAGTATTGTCAACCCACATGCTGAGATTACTTTTACCGATCCTGATGGAGAAGT
>CAXGZX010000021.1:0-20190 GCA_964014545.1 uncultured Candidatus Poseidoniales archaeon
CCGGTGCCTTAGATGGTCCGCCGGGTGGGCCGCCTCTGGATGGACCGCCGGGTGGACCGCCCCTGGATGGACCGCCGGGTGGGCCGCCTCTGGATGGACCGCCCCTAGATGGACCGCCGGGTGGGCCGCCTCTGGATGGACCTCTTGGTGGACCGCCTCTGGAAGGAGAGTTTGGTGCTTGCCTTGGACTGGGTTCTTCAAAATCATCATCATCATCTTCGAATACCGCACCACAGTGAGGGCATTCTGAATCGCTTTCTTTTACCAATCCATCACAGATTTCACAAGCAAACATTTCTTCATCATCTTGTTCTTCTTCAGATAGATTCTCAATCTCTCCATCTCTAGATCGATATAGATTTATTTCGGAAACATAATCAAAGCCTTTCAAAGCAACTTCAGTTTGAATGGCATGCTCAAAGGCTTGACTAAGGTCTTCTGGCGTATCTAAAACTCTGCCGTCATCGATGTAAGTTATGTTTACTGTTAAGATATCATCAGCTAATTTTGCTTGTGGAGTTTCAACTGCAACTCCTCGTTTCCTTGCAACTCTTCTGACAGCAACTTCACACATTCTTCGTAAAAATGCATCATTAGGTGCTTCTTTCTGACCGCCCAATGCTCCTGTTAGAATTTCTTGTGCAGCGTTTTTCTCATTCCGCAAATGCGCTGGTAAATCTGCTCCCAAAGAGGATAGAACGTTGGATGCTGAGGCTTGATTCATATTTAGCCACTGACTCCTTCTTTCAGTTTTCATAGCCTTTTCTGCTTGCGCCAATCGAGTAACCATCTCGTCTGTGGGTGATGATGATTGGCCCATTGGAGTAACATTTGGCATATTTTGTTGCACATTGCCTAATTCATTCATTGGGTTTTGATTAAGATCATTGGGTGGATTTTGGAATCCTTGAGGTGGGAAATTACCAACTGGAGGAATATTTTGTTGGTTTTGCATTCCTTGAGCAATCTGTCTCATTAGTTCAGGTGAAATTGCATTAGGGTCGCTTACTGACATTTCTCGTTGCTGTCTTATTGCTTCTCCAGAAACCACACCAAAACTGCGCCCCCCGGTTACTTCTTGGCCAGCTAGTCCAACGGAGTTTGGTGTCGTAAAACCACCTGCTCTGGATAAGTCTTGTCTTGCGCCACATTCTGGACAGAAAATACTGTCATCAGGTATGTGCTCACCACACGACATACAATCCATTGGCGTCCCCTCTACCCTTTCGGATTAACTCAATGCCTAAAGCATTAACTAATTTACAACCAAGTAATTCATCGATTGTGCTGATATGAAATACCGACAGAAATAACATATTTTACCACAGCCTCAATAACAAATAACCATTGGAGTTACATGAGGGGATTAATTGTCTGTACTTATCAATGACAAGATTGATAATTTACTTGAATCTACATCAAGATCTTTTTATCCCACACTCAAATATCTACCAAAGAAAGTTCGTGGGCAAATTGGTCTGCTTTACCTCTTGGCAAGAGTCGCAGATACAATTGCTGATTCCAAACACGGGGATACAGATGAACTTCTTAGATTATTGCGCAGTTACAATGATGTTGCGCAAGGGAAATCAGACAAATTACCCGACTTTTCTAGTCTTGCAGAGATTCAAGATAATCCTCATGAAGCAGAACTCCTTAGAAATGTTGGAGATGTTGTCGAGGGTTTAGAAGTCTACCCTAAAGAGGACAGAGAGAGAATGTTAGAATGCCTAGATATAATTGTAAGTGGTCAGATTCTAGATTTAGAAAGATTTGGACCAGCCAACGAAGGCGGAAATATATCTGCCCTGAATGATAATTTAGAATTAGACGACTACACATTTAGAGTAGCTGGATGTGTTGGAGTATTTTGGACCAAAATGTCACTCGCTCATATCATCTCAATACCTCCAGAGCAAGAAAAGGAATTTTTTGAAAAAGGCGTGAGATTTGGTAAAGCATTACAAATGATCAACATTCTTCGAGACATACCTGAAGATTTGCGATTTGGACGATGTTATATTCCGCGACAAGAGTTGGACAAACATGGAATGAAACCCGATGATTTACTCACACCAAATAATATTGGAAAATTTAGACCACTTTATGATGAATATTTGGATTTAACAAATGAACATCTTGATGCTGCCATAGAATACATAAAGATGTTACCAGAAACCCAATTTAGACTCAAGGCTTCATGTATGCTACCTGTTTTGATTGGCCAAAGAACTGTCACTCTGCTTAGAGACGGCAATATACTTGACTCTGCTGATCGGATAAAAGTCACCAGAGATGAGATTAAATCTTACGCTAGAAAATTATTACGCGCACTGATAATACCCGGTGGGGTCAGAAGACTTTTGGAAAAAAATAAGGATTCCGGAAATAAATAATTACAACTTTGTTAGTAAATACTTACAAGCCAGCCAGTAAACTATTTTAGTATCAATTTAGGCTTTGTTTTATGGATTGCGTAGTGATACTTTTTTGCAAAGCAATCAAAAAGGAGTAGTCATACAGGTAATTGATAGGGATGTTGGAACGCCGGAAACCTCTAGACTTGTTATTCCCGCTCAAGGGAAGCGCAAAGAGTCGAGTTTCTGAAGATGAGGTGGAAAAAATATCCACTCTAGACCGCCTCAGAGCCGGTGTAATGCTTGCTAAAGATGCGGTCAAAGCAGTCAGCGTAACTGCCATGGAAGCATTAAGAGAAGGTGCAGCATTTATTGGGCTAGCCGACAAGAATGAGCTTGTGGACCCATTCGAGAATTTGGATGCGCCAATTTGGTCCGAACAACCCCCCCAAGAATTACTCAAACTAGCTTACAACTATTGTGAAAAGTTAACAATTCAAGAAGCCGGCAACTTTTATCATTCATTCAAGTATTTACCAGATGAACAAAGATTAGCAATGTGTGCAGTTTATGCATTTTGTCGAAGAGCTGACGACATTGCTGACGGTGATTGGGCTGATAGGTTCCCAGGCAGCGTTGGACAAACTGATCCTGAAGCAGTAGCATACAGAGAACAACTAGAATCTTTACAAAATCGTGGAACTATTTTAGATGAAGAATCATATCTAAACAAAATTACTCAATTGTTTTTCTTTAGAAAGAAACTCTCAACTTGCTACACTGATGTGTATTCCACAGACCCAGTTTTCTTAGCATTGAAGGACACTGTTGAGAGATATAAAATCCCAAGAAGTGTCTTTGATGATTTGATATCTGGCATGGAGGACGATTTGTATAATAACCGATACCGTACCTTTGATGAACTATATGATTACTGTTACAGAGTTGCCTCCGTGGTTGGATTAATGTGCATCGAAATCTATGGATATAGCGATCCAGCAGCAAAAAAATACGCTGAATCGTGGGGTATTTTCATGCAATTGACCAATGTCTTGAGAGATGTTGGTGAAGACATTGAGAGAGACAGAGTGTATTTACCGCTTGATGAACTTGAAAAGAATGGTATTCAAGAATTGGAACTTGATGGTAAAGTAGTACTCAACAAAACTTGGGAACCTTATTGCTATCACTACGCAAAAAGAGCCAGAACCTATTTGGAAGAAGCTCGACAATTGCTACCCCTACTTCCTAGAAGAACAAGATATTCCCCTGCCGCAATGATTGCGTTTTATGATAAAATCTTACGCCAAATAGAAAAAGAGCAAGGAGATGTATTCACCAAGCGAGTTAAGTTGAACAAGTTACAGAAAATGAGTTTAGCAGCCGCTGTTTACGTAAGACACAGAATGCTACCTAGATTTTTAGACCCTGTGTGGAATGGTCTTGCTAAGATTGGCTTATTACCGTCAGTTTGAAACACTCAAACTTGTCTTGTGAACGCTTGAATTCCTGTAATATACCTGCCGATAATTAAATTGTGAATATCGTGGGTTCCTTCATATGTTTTAACAGACTCAAGATTTGCCATATGTCGCATTACAGGATACTCATCCAGTATTCCGTTCGCTCCGTGAATATCTCTTGCAACTCTCGCTATTTCTAAGGCAATATCAACATTGTTCATCTTTGCTAGAGAAATCTGTTCGTTAAACCAAGTCCCATCATCTTTCTTTCTTCCAAGATGGTATGCTAACAATTGTCCCTTAGTAATCTCTCTTAGCATCCATGCTAATTTGTTCTGAACCAATTGATAAGATGCAATTGGTATGTCAAATTGTATTCTTGACAATGAATATGTCTTTGCACTATGGAAACAGGCCATTGCTGCTCCTAAAGCACCCCATGAAATACCAAACCTCGCATTATTCAAGCAAGAGAATGGACCTCTTAATCCCTTAACCCCTGGAAGGATACGATCTTTGGGTATTTTGCAATCTTGAAATACTAATTCGCTGGTGACTGATGCCTTCAAAGAATGCTTTCCTTTCATTTCAGGGGCGGTAAAACCTTCATCATCTTTCTCGACAATAAAACCTTTAATGACACCATCTAATTTAGCCCAAACTACAGCAACATCGGCAATTGTACCGTTGGTAATCCACATTTTTGCACCGTTCAAGAGATAGTGGTCACCCATATCTTCGGCTTTGGTAATCATATCGCCAGGATTAGACCCGTAATCTGGCTCGGTAAGACCGAAGCAACCGACCATTTCTCCGGAAGCCATTTTGGGTAAATAGTGATTTTTTTGTTCTTCACTACCGAAATCCCATATTGGATACATAGCAAGAGAACCTTGTACTGAGGCAAATGAGCGCAGACCTGAGTCTCCACGTTCAAGTTCTTGACAGATTAGACCATATGCAACATATGATAGTCCAGGACAACCATAGCCTTTCAGCGGCGCTCCAAGCACACCCATTTCCCCAAGCGCTACTCGCCATTCATCGGGGAATATACCTTCTTCACATGCATGCTCAATTTTGGGAATTACTTCCTCGTCAACCCAAGCTCTTACCATGTCACGAATCATTATCTCTTCTTCAGTAAGTAAACTCTCTATATCGTAAAAATCGAGACCCTCGAATGGCTCCATGTGCTCTCCTCAATTTGACCCTGCCACAGGCGCTTTTAGAACCTAACTATTTTTCTGTGATTTCTTCCGGCGACTATTTCGTCTAAAATTAATATATTTCTTTTGCAAAAATGGACTGTTCATGTAGATTAGACCAAGAATAACACCAGGCACTGAAACGGAAACTGCAATTAGAATTAATGTTGTTAAAATCGTATTGTCAATCTCGACAGTTATTGGTTCAAATGAAATTATATTGCCATTTGTAGTCATAATGTATCCGTCATCAAAACCAGTTTCCCACACATAGGCAACTTGGCGGCCGGCAATGACTGAATCCCATTCAAGCATCTGTTCGGAAGATATTTGCACTTTTGCAATGTTTTCCAACGGATCAAATCTGACTATTGCCAGTGGAGCAATATGAATTAACGAAGTGCTGCCATATCCAGGTGATGTCGCAATAAAATCACCACTGAGGCTTGGATACTGCACCATTTCACCTGTACCAGATTTTGAATGATCTACCGTGTTCAATAAAATCGGTATTAACCTTAACCCACTACCATATGCTACACATTCATTTAATTGAGAATCTGGGCAATCAACGTCAATCCAAGTATCAGTTTTGGTCCCACTTAGCCAAGATATATTGTGAGTTTGTCCAATGACACCCAAACCATCAGAGAGAGTTGAAACTACGCACATATCGTAATTCTTGTGGCAAGAGATACCGGTTATTTGGGACCCAACGCTGTCAATAAGCATAAATCCTGTTCCTTCCGAGAATCGCCATAAAGAACCATCTTCAGCTCCAAAATACGAGTAATCCCCTGCACTTCGCCAGTCAACTGATGTCATATTTCTACCCAGAATCGCCCCTGTGCCGTTAACTACAGTAATTCCATGGTCAATTTTTTCGTAACGCATAGCGGTACCCAAATCTCCTGCAATTAGCGCTGCTTCGCCTCGGGGGTGCCAAGCAATGTCATTGAAGTGATTTTGTCTGCCGCTATTGAGTTCAATATCTAAAGATCGGTCTCCAGCATTTTTAGCCGATATCAAATGAGCAAAACCGTCGAGCCCAACAATCAGTAGATTGTTACCATTTGGTGATACTTCTGCACCGGTAATCCCCGCATCACTATCAGTCAATGATGATTCCAATGTCAAATTTACGTTATTGTCTTGGGCAAGAATCGTTGGCATTAATAGAATCAAAAGCATTGAGATGCACATTACACTTCTAACTCGCATGTTTTGTTCCATAAACTGCTCAATCAAAATATTTCGCTTCAAAGCGTTTTAACGGTGAGCCTTATGTTCAATGGTGTTTTGCCTTGCAATATGGAGAAATTTTCTGTAAAGCGTGGATTAGTTAAACAAATGGGTGGAAATGCAGGTCTAGCAAAGTTAGCGACTCAATATTTTGATAATGTTTCGGCAAATTCTGAGGGAGTATTTACTGCATCTTTCGGCATTTTGAATATGGTAAGCGGACACTACAGTCCTGATGGAAAACTATCAGTAGACGTAGACCAATTGAAAGGTGACTCATTAAGCGAACTTCTCTCCTCTGATGGTGGTCGAGAAAAGGCCATGGAATCAAGAAAGAGATGGTCTGGATTCTTGGACGAAGCGACAGGATACAATGGAAAGCAGAGAGGCGACAAAGCCAAAGAAGAAGCAAAGAAATTCTCAAAAGCAAAAGGCGCTATCAAGATGGCTCACAAATCAATGAAAATGAGTTCAAAACTTACCGATGAGTTGAGAGATAAGGCTCTTGGTATGATTGCAGAACTTGAGTCCATGATCGAAGCCGGAGATGCTCCTTCTGAAGGTAAAGTGAAGAAACTTAATGACTTATTTTGAGGTGAAAAATATGGATATTGAACAAATGGTAATTCAATATCAAGAAAAGTGCCCAAGAATCAAGGAATTAAGTGAACAACAAATTTCTAGAGTGCACAAAATAATTGGCTCTGTGCAGGAAACCGTCGGTTTAGAACACCTAGTAGACTGTATTGCAGATAATACCAGTGCTGGCGGTGACGGTGTGATAAGATGTTACGTAGGGTTTGAACCGTCTGGAAAAGCACACATTGGTTGGAAGGTTCTATCACTACAGCTGAAAAGAATGATTGATGCAGAGGTAAATGTGTTAATTTTTCTAGCAGACTGGCACGCTTGGATAAACGATAAATTCAACGGTAACATGGCAGATATTCAATTGACTGCTAATTATATGGAAGATACTTTTAGGGCATTATTAGACTATCCTCCCGAAGGTGATGGTCCTGGCGAACTAAGATTTAGTTGGGCTTCTAATTTAATGGATTCTGGCGATTATTGGGCACGTGTTTTGAGATGTTCAAAAGGTGCGACATTGGCAATGGTCAGAAAGACGTTTACTATCATGGGTCGAGACGAAGCCTCGTCTGACCATGACCTGTCGAAGTTTTTCTACCCAGCAATGCAAGCCAGTGATATTTTTGAATTAGATATTGATATTGCCATCGGCGGCATGGACCAAAGAAAAGCGCACATGTTCATGAGAGACGTCGCCAGTAAATATGGTTGGCAAAAAGCAACTTGTCTGCATACTCCAATCATCTCCTCACTAAAATCAAGTGGTTCTAGAATGGAAAGTTTCGACCATAAAATGAGTAAATCAGACCCGAGTGGGGCTATACTAATTCATGACAACCCCAAGTCATTAAGGAAAAAAATGCAGAAGCATGCTTACTTAAATCCCGATGATGATAACTCCCCGATCTATGAATTGGCACAGCATGTGGTGCTGCCAGAATTTGGAGAAATTCTAGTCACACCAAACCCTAAGTTTGGCCAACCATCAACTTGGCGAACTCTTGAAGAATTCAAAAGTGCCGTTAAATCGGGAGAATTGCACCCATTGGACGCTAAGTTAGGGGTTGCTGATGGAATATCCAGAGGCCTAGAAACTGTCGCTAAACACTTTGCAGAACATCCTGATTTGTTGGAAAGCGTCAATGAGATTATTCAGCGAAAGTAACCTGTAATTGAGTTTTGTTCCACAAATCAAAAAATCTGTCGATACAAATGTTCATGAATTGAATCCGACAGGGAAGGCCATTGGTGATACTATGGTGAAAATAGCAGTACTCGTTAAGCAGGTACCTGACACAAACTCAAAAATACAAATCTCTGGCGACAGAGTTGACTTAGCAAGCGTTAAGATGGTAATGAGCCCATTTGACGAATTTGCAGTAGAGAATGCACTACTTCACAAGGAGGCTGTCGGAGGTACTGTAACAGCGATAACTGTTGGTGGAAACTCTGCCGACAAGGTTTTGAAAGATGCAAAAGCAATAGGAGTCGATGAAATTGTTCGTCTTGACTGTACAGAATATATGGATTCAAATGCTTTTCAGACAATCATTTCTGGAGTAATCTCTCAAGATGGATATGAGGTCGTATACTGCGGCAAATCCTCAGCAGATACTGGCTCTGGTTCAACTGGCCCTGGTGTTGCTGAGAAATTAGGCTGGGCTTCTGTCTCAAATGTAACAGGCATCACGTTTGCTGACGGACTAACTGTAACCGCTCCAGCAGAAGGTGGCGATGCGATAATTAATGTCGCCACTCCAGTAGTTGTGAGTTGTGACAAAGGCGCCATAAAGGTAAGAAAACCAAATGTCAAAGGAATTATGATGGCAAAAAGAGCACAAGTAGAAGTCAAAAGTGTCAGCCCTAATACCTCCAGTGTGACCATTGTATCACAAAGTATGCCTCCTGAAAAGCCAGCTGGCAAGAAATTCGAAGGTGGACAATCAGCAGAAACTGTTGTTCAACTACTAAGAGATGAAGCAAATATTATTTGAGGTGAAATCATATGACAGAAACAGTAATTATAGCAGAAATGAATAAAGGAAAAGTAAGCCAAACCACAAATGAACTAATCAGTGCAGCTAATCTTCTGGGATCAAATTGCACACTTGTGATACCTTGTACAGATTCAAGTGTCGCTGATGAAGTAAGTAACGTTGCGGGAGTTACAAAAATAATCGCAGCAAAATCCTCCGTCTTTACCAACTATGACGCATCAGGTTGGGCACAAGCATTGGATTCTGTTGCTCCGCAGGGAATAATTGTTACATCTGCATCGGCACAATCAAAAGACTTAGCAGCAAGAATTGCATCAAGAAGAAACATATCAGTGGTTCAAGATGTTATAGCCATTGATGGAAACACGTTAACTACACCAATTTATTCTGGAAAAGCCATTGAAAAAGTAGCAATAAACGGTAATGTTGTAGTAAGCATCCGGCCAAACGTATTTCCCGGAGCCAACAATGATGGATCTTGTGACATACAAGTCATAGATGCTTCTGGGGACTTATCCACTGCAGTAAAAGAATTGGTAGAAAGAGCGTCCACAAGGTTAGACGTATCTGAAGCGAACATCATTATTTCAGGCGGAAGAGGAATGGGCTCACCTGATAACTTCTCACACCTTGAGGTAATTGCCGACACTTTAGGAGCAGCAGTTGGTGCTTCAAGAGCTGCTGTTGATACTTGGGCAGACATCCCTCACTCAATGCAAGTTGGACAAACTGGAAAGACCGTCAACCCAAATCTATACATCGCAGTCGGAATATCTGGCGCTATACAGCACCTAGCTGGAATGCGTTCATCGAAGTACATTGTAGCAATTAACAAAGATGCTGATGCACCAATCTTCCAACACGCTGACTATGGAATTGTTTCAACTTGGGAAGAAGCATTGCCGGTATTAAGCAGTGCATTGTCAAATATGCTCTCATGATTTGTGAAATTCTGCAAATGCTGGGCTGTTTACTCCGACAAATGGGTTAGTTGATTTTTCTATACCAATAGCAGTTAATGGACCGTGTCCAGGATGAACTACGGTGTCTAGATCTAATGGCCATAATTTAGTCATAACTGAATTGGCCAATAAATCGAAATCTCCACCTGAATGTGGTAAGTCTGTCCTTCCAACTGAACCCGCAAATAGCGTATCTCCAGCAAATAAATGATTGGGCCCATCTTCGATTTTTACCTCGATACAACAACCGCCAAGTGTGTGGCCTGGAGTATGATAGATTTCAAATGTGAGCGACCCAAGTATTAGTGTCATATTATCTTCTAGCTGCTTATCTGCTATGGCAGGAGTTGGCAAACTAAACCCCCAACGCTGAGCTGAAATTTGAGCCAAGGATTGTAAGTAATCATCTTCGGGATGTAAGTACCAACTCACATCATACCTATCAAGCAACAAAGGAATCTCTCCCGAATGGTCAAAATGAGCATGAGTATTTACCAAAGCGATCACCTTCCTGTTTGATAAACCACAGGATTTCATTGACTCAAAGCTACTTGGACCCTTAGACCAATCCGGACCTTGGCCGGAAAAATCTTCAATCCAAGAGATTATTCTTTTAGTTTCAGAACCGCCGTCAATTATTACGGTATCTCCTGTTTTCAAATCAGTCACAACCGAACAACGCATTGCTAACGCGCCAACAACGAAAGACTCAATCCACAGATTTTCATTTAACAATTAAATCACTTCTATTTGCACTGAGTCGGCAGTTGAATTACCCTCTAAATCACTAACTCTTAATTCAAAACGATAATTTCCAGCGCTAAGTTTTGCCCTAAATTTAGCAAGTGTAGATATTTCTCTTCCCGAATCATCTGTCCAAGACCATTTGATTACTTTTCCTTGCTGATTCTTGGTTGCAGTACCATCAAGAATAATTACAGCCGAACCATCATCACTAGATTGGTAAGTCATATCATTGCCCGCATTGGCAACTAGAGGTTTGTTGGTAATTACCTCATCTAGTAACTCCCCTAACAGAGATTCTCCATCAAATTCTTTGTCTTCTGAAGCATTCTCTGAGTTATTATTAGCCTCGATATTATCACCTAAAGCAGATAATAAGTTAGTAAATTGTTCATCTTTTAGAATTATTTCGTGACCGTTAACATTACTGTTAGTATTCAGTAACTCTGTCATCTTATCATCATTTGAGTATATCTCTTCTGCACTTAATTGAGCAACTACTTCCTTTTGCTCAAACCATAATGTTAATTCGGACTTATCCACCGTGATTGGTTGATTTCCAATATTAATACTGCCAATTGGCTCAGTATCGGTAAAGTCATTTTGGTCATCACCAGCAAAATACAAACAATTTGAATTTTGTGAATAAACTGAGTACTGGACAATTCCTTGGTGCTCGACAATCCATGTTTGGCCGTCGGGATTTAATCCATGAATGTAAAACCATGAGCCTGCAACTATTGAATTATTGCAGATAGATAATGTTTTGATTGGGTATTTACATTCCATTATTGGGTCATTTAGTTTGAAATCTTCATTAATTTGCCCTTCAATCAAGAACACTGAACCATCATCAAATCCTATCACCGTCTGATTATCTATTGAATAAACTTGTAATAATCTATTATTCAAGTCCAGCCTCGTCATAAGCCTATTTCTAGAAACATCCCATATTTCTAATTCTAAAGCTTCTTCATCTCCCGGAACCAGTGCGTAACCTTCTCGACCAATAATCAAATCACCGTCATGACTTATCCCCAATGCAGTTATTGATTCACCAACATCACCGCGCTTTGGTCTAGTCCAAATATTTTGATCGCCATTGTAACAATATACACCTCCATCTTCCTGAGCAATTATTATGCCACCAGCATAGGGTTCTAACTTAATAATGGAGGAATAGGGCAAGTTTGAGTTGATTATTTTACCATTAAAATCTGTCGTTAGAAGTCTTCCAAGATTGTCCACAATAGCAATGAATTTGGTAGTTAGTTCGAGCATAGAAACACCACCAGGAACCTCATAACTCCATAATTTATTGCCGCTAGAATCATAACTTTTAATCCCATAAGCATCATCTGCAATTATCAAATTTGCTTCATTGAAAGCCAATCCAGTAATTATGCCATCACATTTTATTTCGTATACTTTCTCCATCGATTGGTAAATATTGACCGAGCCATTTGACTCAGACCAAGCTATTGTGGTACCATCAAGGGATAAACTCAGTCCAGTAACAGTTGAATGAGGCGCGAAAGTTATTGACGCCTCATAGGTAAGCATGATTATTCCATGTCGCTTTGTATCATTAAGTTCTCTACGCGTTGTTTATTCTTTGAGTTTCAAAAAATCTCAATTCGAATCATTATGAATATCAAGTATTTGATCATCATCGAGATTCTCCTGCTTAGCATTGTCATTTCTTTGTTGGTGTAACAATTCTAAATATTCTTCAGTAACATCCCCTGTGACGTAAACACCGTCAAAACAACTAGAATCAAATTTAATTTCAGAACTGCTTGAAATTTTGGTTGATTTAATTAAGTCCTCTAGAGTTTGATAAAATAGTTTGTCGCTTCCTATATGTTCATTTATTTGGTCGATAGTACGATTATTCGCAATAAATTCTGATGTTGCTGGCATGTCTATACCGTACACGTTTGGAAACCTAACTGGGGGGGCTGCAGAAGCGAAGTAAACTTTCGAGGCACCAGATTCTCTTGCCATTTCAACAATTTGTTTACTGGTCGTACCGCGAACAATTGAATCATCAACTAAGAGGACATTTTTGCCGCGGAATTCATCATCGATGGCGTTTAATTTTCTCCTGACTGACTTCTCCCTTAATGATTGACCAGGCATAATGAATGTTCGACCAATATATCGGTTTTTGACGAATCCTTCCCTGTATGGCACCTTTAGACTACTAGCCATTTGTAGTGCCGCAATTCTGCCTGAATCAGGAATAGGAATTACGGCATCGATATCGTGATCAGGCCATTCTGATAATATTCTCTCGGCTAATATTTTTCCTTGATTTAACCTAGCCTCGTAAACAGAAATTCCGTCTATTACTGAGTCGGGTCTTGCGAAGTAAACATATTCGAAAATACATGGATTACTCTTGGTCTCTGTAGCACAGACTCTGGAGAACAAATGACCCGATGAAGATATGAATATTGCTTCACCTGGCTTAACATCAGAAACTACTTCGAAACCTAGAGCAGTAATTGCAACAGATTCACTTGCCACAATCCATTCTACGCCTTCTTTTGTATCCCTTTTACCGTAAACTAGCGGCCTAATTCCATTTGGATCCCTAAATGCTAACAAGCCATAACCTGAAATCATTGACACGCACGCATAGCCGCCTTTTACGTAGGTATTTAGCGCAGTTATACCTTTGAATACGGTTTCTATATCAAGATGTGGTGCACCTTCTATAGAAATATCCGAGGAATACTTAGTCAGCTCAACGGCGAGAATATTTAACAAAATTTCTGAATCACTTTGCGTATTCATGTGCCTGTGGTATTTGTTTGACAAGATTTTTCTCAACTCACTAGCATTAGTTAGATTACCATTGTGAGCGATCGATAATCCATATGGCGAATTAACGTAGAATGGTTGTGATTCAGCTTTAGATGAACTTCCTGCGGTTGGATACCTAACATGACCTATTCCTATGTGGCCTTGCAATCTTTGCATGTGTCTGGTGTAAAATATATCTGAAACTAGACCGTTTGATTTCCTAAGCCTAAACTGACCATCATACTCGGTCATTATTCCGGCTGCGTCTTGACCTCTGTGCTGTAGTACTGTCAAACCGTCGTATAGTAATTGATTGATGTGAAAGCCTTGGCGACCAACGACACCTAAAATTCCGCACACAGTTAACCCTCTAAACAGTGAGCAAATGATTGTTTGCAGAGATTGTCGAGTATTGACATATCTAAATCAAGCCTTAGGACGGTGAGTTTTCTTAGACCAGCTAAACTTTCTCATCTTTGCAGTAGCGCCGTATCCGCATGAAGCGCATACGCCCTTTTGTTTGTGATAGGCATTCCTGCCACATCTTCTACATCGGATGTGTGTTGTCTTTTGACGTCGACCCATGGATGGTGTACCTTTTGACATATATTCACCTCGATGTTTCGCCCACCTACCAATCCTTTATGAAATAAACGGAGGATGATTTTACTCTTCTTCATAGAATTTAGTTTCACTTATCTTAGATTTTGAATGGGTTAAAGATGAAAATAAAATTCCTATTGCCACTCCAAATGCCAGCAGTACTGCAAAAATTGATACTATTGTATGAGAGATATTGTAAACCAATTGTGCTATTACCGAACCGTTAGCCTCAAGCAACATCTCACCTTGTTTAATAAAAAATATTGTTGCGCCAAAACCAACTAGGATTGCTATGATCATTGAAAATAATGGTGCGAGAGGTCGGTTTCGAGATTCGCCATAGAAGTACATATTACCCAAAAGGAATGACGAACACAATATGAACGCAGTCAACGTGGAATTAGCAATTCTTGGGTTTATAATATCCGTTGACAAGCCAGGAAAACCATGCATGCTGTAATCAATTGCGAGAATCAGGGCAATAGGGAATAATAATCCTGAAACAACTAATTTCAGAGATGTTTTTTTAGTTTCCCCCATTATTCATCGCCTCCAAGGTTTGACGAAATTATTTTTGCCGAATGTTGCAATTCATTTTCTGTTGGCGGCAGGATTGATTCCGGTTTTGGTAAACTCTTTTCATAGCTGTAAATCACAAGAGCAAAAGATATTATTGCCAACACAGAGCCTAGCAGTATACCAACCAAATCAGCTACTGAAAGCCAAACATATTTTCTAAATTCATCTGATGATGTTTCGCTGGAATCTATATTCATGGCCGATATGATGAATATTAGAGTTAAACCAGACATGAAAAATAAATTTTTAGATTCTGCAGATCTATTATCACCGAGTACTAACATTGCTATTCCAGCAGATAAAGATAAGCAGGATAATGAAATTAAAAAGTTCGGGAAAAATATCAACCAGAATCTGTTGATTTCTCCCGTATCTAGAACCGGATTTAGGCCACCCCAATGCATGAATGAGAACCAAACCATACCAATAACGAAGAACAAGAATCCCAGATACTTATCTCCTGAAGATAACCGTCCTACAGGAACATTGCCAGAATAAGCCACCATGTATAGACCAAATAGCACCAGAATTGATGGCCCAATTGTGAAACCAAACAAATGACCTAAATCTGAGGAAGGAGATTCAGGTACCGTCCATGGACTCGCCAATACTAGAATCAATCCAATAATCAGTATAATCTTCCCGTTTCTGCTGCTTTCTGTAGATTTTTTTGATTGAGAAATCCATAGACCAACAGGGATTAACGCTAATGGCAGCCAAAACAGTAAGGCCGCTTGTAACATATCATCCATGACCGCTGGAATGAAACCGGATTAATTACTTCATCCCTTGTTTGAGGGTGCAGTGGCATGTTTTGTGACATTGCTCCATACGGAGTTTCTAAATACCCGACCTTAGTGGCACGAATGCTCAAGGTGCTACCATGGTCAAGATGCCACGTCAAATCAAGCGTTACAGCCCCTCAGCGGGTAAGCATACCATGCATACTGTTGAGCGTGTCAAGAAGAGGCGTGCTTCTGAATTGAAATGGGGTCAAAGAAGATTCCGAAAGGTTATGGCAGGTTACCGTGGTTTCCCACGTCCTAAACCCGATGGCAGAGAAAAACCAACTAAGAGAGTAAATATCCTATTCAGATGCACTGAGACTGGTAAAGCGCATTATGCACCATGTCAAAGAGCCAAGAAATTCGAACTTGTGGACAAGTGAGGTGTACTAAATGGCTGGTAAATTTATGAAAGTATCATGTAAAGACTGTGGAGCTGAAGTTGTAATTTTCTCTAGAGCAACTAGCAAAATTGCCTGCTCTGTTTGCGGCTCAACTCTTACTTCGCCATCTGGTGGAAAGGCACAACTTGTTGGATGCCGACCTTTAGAAGCAATTGAATGAGGAGGCTGAGCCTCCATGAGCGAAGATTTAATCACTCCTGAAGAAGGAGAATTAGTTGTTGTTACAGTTAAGAATGTCAAACAAAATGGCGTTTACGTAGATTTCGATGAATACCCTGGAATTGAGGGATTCATATTTATTGGTGAAATCGCCAGTGGTTGGGTAAAAAATATACGTTCCTTTGTCCGAGATGGCCAACGCTTAATCTGTAAGGTAATGAGAACTAAAAAAGATGGTTCATCATTAGAACTTTCTCTTAAGTCAGTCTCTGAAGAAAGGCGTAGAGACAGATTACAAGAATGGAAAAATGAGCAACGTTCGAATCAACTACTAAAGGTTCTAGCTGAAAAAGTAGGATGGTCAGAAGAAGTCCGGGATGAGTATGGAGAAGAGTTGACCCTAGCTTATGGTTCTCTATATGCGTCCTTTGAAGAAGCCGCAATGAATGAAGCATCACTTGCTGATGCTGGTTTTGAAGGTAAATGGATTAAAGAATTCGTAGAAATTGCTATTGAAAACATTATTCCGCCATTTGTCGAAATCAAAGGTAGCCTCAATCTTTCGGTGAACTCTGAAAATGGAGTTGAGATAATTCGAGAGGCTTTACTATCTGCTGAAAAGTATTCTTCGGAACAAGATGAGATTTCAGTAATGTGCTATTATGATGGAGCACCAGAATACCGAATGGTCTTGAAAGCTCCAGATTTCAAAACTGCTGAAGATCTATGGCTTGAAGTATCCAAATCAGTTGTATCCATAATTGAAGAAAATGATGGACAAGTAGTATGTTATCGTGATTAACACCGAGTCAGTGATAAACAATCACGACTAGGGACAACCATGGCAAGACAATTATTGCAACAATGCGTAGATTGCCAAGATTGGACTTTGGAAAGAATTTGCCCTAAGTGTGGTGGCCAAGCAAATGCAGCCGCTCCACTGAAATGGTCGCCAGAGGATCAAAGAGCCAACATCCGTCGGAAAATGTACAATGTAGAAGCTCCAGAATGGACTGCAGCGCTACCTGAATTAGAATCTCTTAAAGAGATGCGGTTACAAATTCTCGAAGAAGAATAACCGCATCGAAAATTACCTTAACAAATAGAGGTTTTTGACTGCTTTCAATGTCAAACATTATACCTCGTCTTGATAGCATTTTATTCTCATGAGTTTACTTGTTGAATGGCGTAACGGACATTCTGATATGAATAATTCAAGACTTTGCCTAATTGCTCTTCCCGGAGTCGGCAATATTGGCAAGGCTGCAGTTGACGCACTAAACGAAACAAATGATGCTGTAGAGGTAGCTAGATTGCATCATACAGCACTACCCCCGCTTGCTACTCTTGATGATGATGGATTACTTTCTCCACCACACCTAACAGTTAGAAATATCAAACTTCCAAAAGGAGATTATATTGTCACGATAACTGGGAACTCTCAACCCCTTGAACCACAAAACCAAGGGATTATGGCTAGAGAAATTCTATCTCTACTTCAAGACCAAAAAATCACAGATTCAATTGTGCTTGCTGGAATGGTTGATGAGGCTACTAGAAAAGAAATATTCATTGTCCCTAGTAGTTCACAGTACCGTATAGATTTAGAATCCAAGGGAGCAAATGTTAGGCGTGACGAACCAAGTTCAGGAGCTATTGGAATGGCGGCTCTACTAGCTTCTCTTGGACCGGTATTTGGCATCAATACGGCCTGCGCAATCGCTACTACTGTGGGGGCGAGTGGCGATATTAATGCTTCTCAGCAATTATTGATGTCAATTGATAGATGGTTTAAGCTAAATCTGGTAATACCACAAGATGCAAACGAAAAACTCCTTACTAAACTAAAACAAATATCGCCAAATTCAAGTCATGATCTAGTTTCGGAAATGACAGAATCTCATGATGCATTCTACATGTAATGGCGCCGAGAGAGGGATTTGAACCCCCGCGTCTTACGACAGTGGATTTCGAATCCACCGCAATACCGGGCTATGCGATCTCGGCTCATCTGCGCCTTCTACGCCACAGTCATAAGCATGATGCTCTTCGCAGAACCATGTTGATTAAGTTCTATGGCCGCGATGTAGATCAAACCTACCAATCGGAGAACACAGTGAAACTACGTGATGCATTACTTCAATGTAATATACTGCCATCAACTGTTATTGTAAGTTACCGCGACCAAATTATACCTCTATCAACAATGTTGAGTGAGGATATTGAACTACTTGTAACGACTGTTTCTTCAGGCGGCTAATTTAACGAAGTAAGTGAGCCCTAGAATTCCTGCCAATTTGACCTTTAATTTGATTAGCCCATGCATCTAATTCAATATTTGACAATAACACGTAAGAGCCTTCTTCTGCCATATCGTATTGGTGGCCCCAATCATTAGCCCAGCCAGATACCTTAATTGAATTATTTTCATTAAGAATCACCATACCTTTCCGGTGCCATTCTCTACCAGTTCTACCAATGCCTCTGCGTTCATATTTGTAAGCAAGCATACCAGCGATATTCCACCGTGCTCTGAATTCTAATAATGATTGAAATTCAAGCCCTTCTCCAGATACAAGTACCTCTGCTAATGGATCTACTTTGATAGTCAATTCACCTTTGAAATTTGAAGTTAATATGACATTTTTTAGGAATATCTTTTGCCCCTTGTTTAGCGATTGGGGGTATGTTCGCTTCCCTTCTTGGTTTTTTGACACCAAAAAATCAACTCGGGCGCGATTGTTAGCCTGAGACACTTTCATCTCTGGTGGTTTTTCCTCTGGATAGTTAATCGAATCAACGACAACCTCTAAGTTGAACCTTACATTCAAATCCTTAATATCAACAGTATTAATTTGGCTTACTAAACCTGGGACATTAAATTCATTCTCTCCAAGAGAATATTCATCGCCACTACCGCCTTCACATATCGATTGCCAATCACAACGGTCACATCTAATCATATCTACAGGAGCAGTTGTTGGGATACCGCCTTCACTAAAGCCTCTTAAAGGCATAGGGCTTGCTGGGCATTTTTCTATAGAGGGTGTTTGAAACTTTATATCAAGATATAATTGATTTAATTCGCTTTCCATTGTTGACATTTCATCGATACTAGGAGTTATTACAGATTTCTTAACATTAGCTCCTAGGTACCATATTTCTAAATCATCAATTGTCTCTTGCTTATTATGAGTGGTCCACCATAGCATTGCATACATTCGTAATTGTTCAACGTAATCCCCAGACCTATCGCCTATGCCTTTACTTGCTTTGATATCAACAATTTTGATATTACCATCCCAACGATACACAATGTCATATTCTCCTTGAAACCAATATTCTGGATGAATAGCATTCATACTAAAATTTTCAGATTCTGGTTCAACAAACCATGGCCTAGCGATCTCCCAAGCCTCAGCAATCGTGACTGGCCCGGTAACAGAAAGTGAATGTTTGCCGACTAGATGGTAGCCATAGCCATCTGGGGCAGGCCAGTGGTCACGTTTACCTTGGCGCCAATCAGCTAATGTAGCATCATTGATTGTGTTAAAACAAATATTGACTTCATTTAGATGGAAGCGAATCCCATTTAGACACATTTCTAAACAATAATCATATTTTACCTCAGACCAATCTCCTGATTTCCTCTCCTGCCTAGCCCAGTCCTTTCTAGCATTTTCTAGAGCGGTTGGCAAATGGATTTCTAACCTCGCTAATGCCCAATTTTCTAATTCATCAATACTACTTGGCCGCTTTTCTATGGGCAGTGGAATTATTCTATTTGCTGGCCATTTTGCCGATGAATCTCTCGATGGTTTACCATTTTCATCTATGGGAATAGTAGATAGCGTCAATTCAGAAGCTGTTTTTAGCATTAGAGAAGGAGATTCTTTCAAGGTTCTACAGATTGCTTCTTCAACAGCCCTTCCAACATACAAAACTGGTATTTGAAGAATCTTTAATTTCAACACTTTTTCATAAAACCACATTCTTTTACAAGACCGATAAGTGTTTACTTGACTCGATGATAACCTGTCGTATGGCCCGACTGAATCGTCCTCCAAAACCACATCCGTTACCGGCATATTATCGGATTAAGGTTCTACCCATTTCAATGCTACCGTCAATCAATTTTTGTTAGCCTAGTTGACCTTTGGTCTATTCGAAGTTGTGGTAAACTGGATCTCCAACCTAACTCAGCACTGACAATCTTAATTCGGTCTAAAGGTGATAAATCTGTAATTTGATTGGTGATACTAGAACCAAATGCCACTACTTCAGC
>CAXGZX010000022.1:0-19521 GCA_964014545.1 uncultured Candidatus Poseidoniales archaeon
CATGTGGGAAATTTCCGTATTTTCACCTGCCATGGACTGCCGTGACCATCAAACAACATCAAACCACCGACAACAACACACAAGGGAAGCGTTCATACATCGAGAACCAATAGGTATCTCTATGGAAGGACCTAGTGTAAGGATAAATGCAGAGGTGTCAACTGAAAATGCACTAGTTGTTGCTTGTTTCCCAAGTGTCGGGATGGTGTCAAGCGTCGTGGCTCATTTTCTGATAGAGCATCTTGAGCTGGAATTCATTGGCGGAGTGATCGATGCAAGATTACCTGCCCTAACGTTGGTTGACAAAGGCGTTCCATTACCACCGATTAGAGCTTATGCCGGTAAACCGAAATGCACCATTGAAGGGTGCGACCAGGTAATCCTATTGATGAGTGAACTGGTAGTTCCTGAAGCATTAGCACATGACATCGTGTGGGCTATGTTTGAATGGTCAAAAGAGCAAAATATTGTTGCTGGAGTTGTTATCGATGCCTTTGCCAAGTCTGGCATGAAGGGTAATCTAAATGGTTCTGAACCAGTAGTAGATTACGAAGATACAGAGGGTATTGACGTAGTTGGAATCGGCGCTAATGAGAAAAGCAGAAAGCGCTTAGAAGACATGAAAGTTCCATTGTTGCAACAAGGAGTAATCAAGGGCATAAATGCCTCAATACTTGGAGAGGCTAGACGCAGAGGCCTAGACTTGATGTCAATAATGGTCGAGGCTGACCCTCGCTTCCCAGATGCCAGAGCCGCTGCAACACTGATTGAAAATCTAAACAATTTATTGCCTTCAATCGATTTACCTCATCAACCACTTATCGAAGAAGCTGAATTCCTTGAAGCCCAGCTACAATCAATGATGGATGGAGCAAACATTGCGAATGAACCTAAAGCTGGTAATTCAATGCTCTATGGATGATGACTTTTTAAGATTCATCACGGCGATTATGGCCGATGCAACCCCTGCTAAAAGGACGAATGCGCTTGCCCAAGTTGGCATCAAGAATATTGTATCATAAGGTAAATTCAAGAAATCCAGAACCGATTCACCGCGTGAAAATTTACCACCTGCTGATGCGGTCATAAGCATGAAACCACTTGCTGCTAAACCTGCTGCTGATTGTATTAGTGAACTTGATTTATTAGCCCATAGTTGATTCCCAACCTTAGTTCTAGTGAACAAAACCGCTAAAGCCAATCCAGTAGCAATCATTGAAAGAAACATCTTGTTAACCAGTAGTGGAGATGATAAATCTGATGTCGGTGATGAAGATATACCCGAAAAGATAGCAAAGGGTGTTGCTAATAGGCCAAAACCTAAGGCGAAATGTCCGGCATAATCCGTTACTAGTGAGGCTTTTTCCGATTCAAACAGGCCGAAAGATTGGATTGCTAAAACAAGAAAACAAATTCCCGCCATAGCAAATGATCCGACTACTAACTCGGTAGTGATAACGTGAAACGTGGCTGAAGATATCATTTCTCACCCTCCAAATATTCATGGCCGTACCATTTCCATTGTTCCATTGTCCAACCATCAGGCAACCCACCCTCTGGCAATGGCAGTGTACCATCAACTGGGTCCTCTTGTTGAGGCACAAGGTTGGTTTGATCTATTTTCATTGGCAAATCTTCTTGATTATTTAGATAACGAGATTGTAGTGTTAATACTAAGGTAAGGAAGAATATACAAAAGGCAAATGATTGAAGATAAACTTGCCATTGATTGACCTCTAGTGCAGGCTCTTGGGCCGCAATTCTAAACCAAGGAGTAGTTTGAGTCGGCCCGTCCCCGTCCATCACCGCTCGCCATTCAATAATTGATGGTTGAAGTGCTGGAGGTAGCTCAAATTCCCAAGAATTGTTGTCAATTAGGGTTGCGTTTATGCTATTAGAAGGTCGGTCGACTAGTCGCCATTCTATTGCTAACTCGTCAACATCGCTAGTAACAACTGGTACCGTTGTTTGCTGACCTAAATCTCGACTAATAATTGGAGAATAATCGCTTGACAGTCTTGGAAGGTTGTCAGGAACTGGCAAGACATCTATATTAACTCCTGAACTAATTGCGAAATATGGAGTATTTTGTCCACCATGATGGATTGATAGATAAAAGGTGGTAGACTCGATAACTGTTGGCTTTACTGTCCATGAAATAGTGTAGACTTCATTAAACGATGACCCTTCAATTTCCACGTAATTGTTGTCTCCACCATTGACATCGGAAATTACCTGCCAACCACCGTCTTCTGGTAAGTCGCTGTGCCCAGTGACGTCGGTTAGTAAAAACAAGCCAATAGCATCTGAAGAGGAGAACGAAATACCGCTTACTGATGCGGTAATTGATACCGGTAAGCCGAGATACGCATCGCCGTCAATACTCAACTCTAACATGGCGGGGGAGGTTTGGTTTTGGGAAGCATCACCGTGACAAGCCCCCCCACACTGCATATCGAAATCACCATCACCAACTCCTCCAGGGTTGGCTCCTCCAAGAGAAGTGAGGCTCAGCAGCATAACAAGAGATAGAACAATCGTGATTCTATTCACTTTCAGTCCCTCCTTTGTAGCAAGCCTAAGGCAGTGATTAAGATGCTGACTGCCAAGAATAAAAGCCCAAGATAAAGGCCGCCAGTTTCAGATAATCCGCTAGCTGATTCGGTAGTCGTGTCAACTTCGAAATTGGAAATACTCATAGAGCCTGCAACTAATTGCTGACCATCAATTACCGGAGTTATCGTGTAATTTGTTGAGCCTGCAACGGTTGGACTATCGCTAAATTTGAATTCATTGGTCTCATCGATTTGGAAATTGTTGCGCAGAATCAAAAACGTAGCAGACTCGCCATCCCATTGCCAAGTAAGGTCAACTTCATCAGCATCATTTTGCGCAACTAGGGCGGAGATAGTTGGGCCTTGTGTCGTTTGTATCGACTGTGTAGTAGTGGCAGTACTTCCTAGATCATCTTCTACCGTAAGAGATATGCTGGTTGTACCGGTGGTGATAATGGAAATAATCTCTTCTTCACTTGACATTGGGTTACCAAAATTATCATCCCATTGCCAATAATAATTTGAGATAATTCCGTCTAAATCATATGATTGGGTGGCATTAATTACGATTAATTCTCCAGACCAAAGGTTGGCTGATTCTATGTTTATATTTGCTACTGGTTCAGCATTATCAACATTAATTTCCCATGTCTGGACTTGCGGCTGTGCCTCGCCATCATCGAAGGTTATCTGACATGTCCATGATTGCCCAGCACCAAAATATTGAGCGTCAACAAATGTTGAATTATCTAATGAGCCCTCTCTAAAGCCATTCCTTAACCACGAAATTTGGAAATTTATCTGATCATTATCTGCATCGGTAAATTCTGGAAGAATTGTTAGGCCCAATGCTTGATTGTCAACAAAAGAGATATTCTCAGGCATATCTTCTATCGTTACTGTTGGAATGGAATTTTGAATTAACACAGATGATGCTAATGAGTCAATACTCAGTTCAGTACCATCATTTCCGTAGACTGATACGGTCCAGTTTTCTCCTTTAGTGGTGAGAGAAGCTGGTACAGTATTTTGATTTTCTAGGTTGGTTTGTTCGACACTATCCTTGTACCAAGTAATTGTTGGAGGCCCCATTACATCATCGTCAAAGTCGCTGTAAGCATAGGTGAAACTTAGTGAATCATTGGTGTATGAATTAGTGGGAGTTAATTGGAGGTCACTGATGACCGGTGCTGAATTTATTATCGTAACTTCAACAAAAGACCAAGTCGACCAATCAATTCCATCGCTAACCCTAATTTTAGCCGACCATATTTGATCTCTTTCTGTTATCGATGATTGAATAATTGTAGAGGACTGCATAGTCAAAGTATTATCCAAGCTCCATTCTATTTCAGTAGCAATAATCTGGTCGCCATCTAAATCTTGGGTATTATATGTCAAAAACAGGTCATTCAACGTTGTTGGCTGAGACGGTGAAATTACTGGAAAGGTCACTTCTGGAGGGTTGTTAGGCTGTACTACTTGCCCAATTGTTATGATTTGTGATGACCTAGATTCGGTGTCCTCGCCATCATATGCTATGACATCTACTCGCCATTCATCGCCTTGACGTGTGGCAATTGATGGCACAGTTGTATCATTGTTAAATTCTGTAACAAGTACACCATCTAGATACCAGTGAATCTCAATAGTAAAACTATCTTGGTCATCATCACTAGCTGAATAACTGACCGTTAAATCATCATCTTCCTCTGCGGCCGAAGGTGTGATGGATGGTGTGCTGAGAGAAGGGGCGGTATTTTCGATAGTGACGACATTGCTGGTTGCAATGCTTCCGTAATCAGTACCGTCTGATGGCTTGACTGTAGCGTACCATTCCTGGCCCTTCAGAGTCTCACTAGTTGGTACTGATAGCCCAGAAATTGTTCCTTGTGGTAGAGCCTGTGAATCACGATACCAAGTGATTTCTGTACCTGATTGAGCATCCCCGTCAGGGTCGCTGTATGAATAACTCAATGTCAGTACATCAGTTGTTTTAGCGTCGGTTGGAGACAACAAAACATTTGATGCTGATGGTGGATTATTTACTGGCACGTTTTCAGGCACTGGAACTACATTCGTAGCCCATCGGTCACCGCTAGTACCGCCATTACCGTTAGCAGTGATGCCTGCCACTTCGAAGGTTGTCGTACCTGCACCTGCTGATGGAGAGGTCCAATCAAAACTCCAGGAGCGAGAACTACTACCGGTTATACCATGGGTAGCACTATTGCCTTGGTTATTGACTTTCACTGAACCAAAGCCAACTTGCGGCGTACTCAATGTCCCCTTGTCAACCTCTAAAGAGAAGCCTCCGTTGGAGCCTGGGACCCCTCCGCTAACTGATACTGTAATTTGGTACAATTTGTTGACATCGTATGAAGAAGGCAGACCTGAAATGCTTACTGATGCAGGTGTTGTACCTGTTTGCGAATGGCAACCGCAGCCTGATGCTTGGTTGTAAACTCCATTTTCATATCCTTGGATTGCTGGCACCAGTAACAGCATCGATACCATAGTAACAGCAACAAGGAACCTGTGCTGACCCATTATACCACCTTCATCTCAAACTATTGAACATTTACGGATGGTTGCATAAAGAAATACCCGTTAGAAGTCAAGCAACGACTTTTGAGATTGCTTGGGCGACGAATTATCTGGCGAATCCTTTGATTCGTTTAATTGGGCGGAGTTATCAAGTGCTTGATTCAACAATTCTTCTCCCCACACAGTGATACCTAGGCTCTCGGCTTTTGCTAGCTTAGTGCCCGCATTTTCACCGGCAATCAAAACATCAAGTTTAGCAGAAATCGAGCCTACAACTTTGCCGCCCGCGCCTTTTACCATTAATTGTATAACCTTACGTGGCTGAGTTAACGTACCAGTAATACAGAATGTCATGCCTTCAAACTTGCCGCTGGAAACCGTGGCTGGCTCCTCATCCAGTACTAAGTGTTTTGACAACTCAAGAATTAGAACTCGGCGGAGTTCTAAGCCATCACGAACCTGTATGGCAACTTTTTCGCCAATCCCATCATGCTCACAAAGGCCTCGAATGGCAAAATTTGATTTGTATGGTTTGCCGCTTTGATCAAGTTGTGGGCCATAGGCCTCGTCACCCAATTCTGCATGAGCTCCCCTTAACCAGTCAAACATTCCCTCAAGCGTCTTGACGTGGCTAGCGAATAGGGAAGCCAGTTCTGGCCCGATACCAGGTAGGCCAAGTGCATGGATGAATTTACCTAGAGTCATTTGTTTAGTTCGAGTTAATTCAGACAAAACATTGTGTGCAGACTTCTGCCCCATCCGCTCAAGACTAGTCAAATCTAAACTGGTTAATCCATAGAGTCCTGAAATAGATGAAATCAGATTTGCATCGAGTAATTGTTCAACCAATTTCTCGCCAATACCATCCATCTCTAAAGCTCTACACCAATAGAGGATTGACCGGCTAGTTCGTGCCTCACACAACATATTGTAACATTTTAGAAAGGCTCCTTCAACAACTAGACTAGAATCACAGGAGGGGCAAATTTGAGGGATTGTAATTTCGCACTCATCTGGAAGTTCGTGCATAAATTGCGTACCGTCTGCATGGTAACGATCTGCTAAGTCTTCTTGTTTGGCTCTGCCAAGGCTCTGTTCAATTTTAGGGATTACATCCCCACGTCGAACGATAAGAATCTTATCACCTATTTTCACTCCAAGCCTTGCGACTTCACCAGGGTTGTGCAGAGTTGTGTTTTCAACGGTCACTCCGCCAACACTCTGTGGAGCAATTCTTGCCACTGGAGTCACATTGCCGGTTCTGCCGGTTTGCCAATCAACGCTTAGTAATACGGAGGTTGCTTCCTCTGGTGGGAATTTCCATGCTAGTGCCCAACGTGGATGATGGGCAGTCATACCGAGGTTGTTGCGTTGCTGTAAATCATCGAGTTTGAAGACAATGCCGTCTATTTCAAACTCAAAGTCACTCCGCTTGTTAGACCATTCTCTAGTATGTTCAATCATTGCTTTTTGTGGTGAATCTGCTTCGAAAATTGTCCACGGTGCTGGCTCTATACCTGCTTTTTGCAACCAGACCAGTAATTCACTATCATGATTCGCAGTTGGCGACTCATTAACGAACTTTACATCATAGGCACAAAACACCAAATCAGCAGCATCTGCCTTGCCATCACCGTGTTTTTGACGCAGAGCGCCCGAGCAAAGATTACGAGGATTCGGTGAAACATCACGATATTTCTTTTCAAATATTGCTAACGGCATGACTACTTCACCACGTACATGACAATCCGCTGCAACGTTAAGTCGTAGTGGAATGTTGGCAACTAGCTTAGCGTTTAGTGTGACATCTTCGCCTCTTTCTCCGCTCCCTCTTGTTGCAGCACGGTGCAGGTTACCAGCGACATATTCTAGCGACAGCGCTGAACCATCTAATTTTGGTTGAGCGAGGTATCGCTTGCCGCCAAATGTTGATTGGGTTACAAAGTGGGTTATGTCTTCATCTGTCGTACCCTTATCTAGAGACCGCATTGGAAACATGTGTTCTACCTTTTCAGTGCCCGGCAGTGGTTCTGGGCCAACTTCATGTAACACTGAATTGTTAGGGTCTAGTGATTTTAGTTCGTCCCACAACTTATCAAAATCTGCATCTGAAATCTCTGGGGCTGAATGATTATAGTACAATTCTCGATGATAGCGAACTGCCGCAGAGAGTTCCTCGATTCTCTGCTCGTCGGCCATGGTCATGCACCTTAGTCATAGGCTTTGAATATCACGAAAATTGTAACCCAAGCAGTTGTACATCTGCCAATGGACAACGAGTCATTACAGCCTTTGACATTATCCTTAAGTGTATTTCAGCAACTACTGCAATAGTTGAGGAAAACATGTGCCCTGCGTGAACTGTATTGTCATCGTCTGACCAGCAACAGTGAATATGAGTGAAAGGTTTTCCATCTTGTGTTCGAGCGATATTACCCGATAGACTGACTAATTCTGAAGGATTGTCAAGTTCTCTTTTGATGTAGATGCCTTCATTGTTCATGTAACCATAGATATTATTGCGTGTCCGTCCAATACCACTGGTAATTGCTGCGGCATTGAAACCTACTTCTTCAGCAAGCTTCTGCAAAGAGGCGTGTATTTCCTCTCCTGGATCTATTCTTACCAACAAGTCTTCATCGCTTCTAGTCCATTCCATGGTTTTCCCAATAGAATTCGCCTATTGGTCATAACGGTCATTCTTGTTCTAGACTTTTTTCATAAACCGTCGCCATAAACTGCTTGGCTTGGGCTAAATCGTGATACTTGCCGCCAACTGGAAGTGGGCCAAAAATCCCCCACCCTTTACGAAGTAGCATAATCCGGCGCTTCGGTTGTCGCTTAGATAAACGTAATTTTTTCCATTCATATCTTTGACCATCGGCAAATAAATGAGTAGATGTAACTGCATAACGTTTTGGAATCAATAAATAAATTATGTGCAAGGATAACAGTATATCCCAAATTATGCCATAAATAATTGGGGTGTTTGATATGGATATCAGCGGCCAAGGTAAACTCATCATCGCGGCCATGGAAAACAGGTTACCCCATTGACGAATTACTTCTTGGGGACCTTCGCTGGCCCAAGCAAAGCCGCCATTCGGTAATTCGCCTAATTTTGGTATATCGCGGGTTTGTTTGGTTAACCAAAAGGCATCCCATAGAACAATAGCCGCTAATATGACAATCACAAAAATAGCGAATGTATCTGATGGTGGAAGACCTATTGCTGCCATCTAAATCATTCCTGCATGCCTTTTCTCATTCGACCGATAAATAGCAAAATACCTACTGCGCTTAACACTAACAAAATTAAAGTCATTGAGTCAAAACCGCCATTATTGTCAGATTTACCCTCCAAAATATCTGGCACTCCATCACCATCATCGTCTTGGTCTTCGAATAAATCAGTGGTTTGACCATCTGGACAGTTGATGTTATCTGGGGCTCCATCATTATCTGTATCCTGCCAAACACATGGATCAAGTGGCCATTTATCACGCGTGTCAATGAAGCCGTCATTGTCATCATCGTCATCGTAAACATCGGGACCACAAGATCGGCTGTTGGCTAAGTCAAACCAATTATTTTCATCACATGATGAAATTAGATCTCGATCTGAATCAAGTAATTTTACATCAAGAGGAACGAATTGTTCAGTTTCAGCGCCTAATGTATCAACTACTCCAATCTGTAATATGTGGCTACCTGGTGCATTGATGGTCATAAAATGGGTAGAATTATTTGAGGTGAAACTGTAAATTTGAGCCCCACCATCATCCAATATTGTCCACGTATAACTCAATTCTGTAGACGAATCTAAGTCATCTGTTGCAGAAATTATTGAGAAAAACTCTGTTTGTTGCATAATAATGCTGGTCGAATTTGGCGAGTCTATGGTAAATAGTGGAGCATTATTAGTTTGTAATTCAAACATTATGGTTTGGGATAGTTCATCATAAGTATTCAGCTCTAGAGTTTGGGTTTGAATTGGATGCCCGGCAGAGGCTGCTTCAACTGTTATTGAGACTAGTGATTTTTCATTTCCTGCTGTATCTGTGGTAAATGTCAAAATATCCAGTGAGGGAGATTGACCGCTTACTGACGATGAGATTTTAGAGCCATCGGAATAATCACTCACTACAGAATAGTCACCTTGTTTCACTGCGTTATCAAATTGTGAGACTAAGTTAACTGTTACAAAGACCTCAACTATCGCGCCATCCCAAAGAGAAATGTTTTCATTTATACTAAATGTGCTATCATAAATTTGTAAACTTGTGGCTCCGCTATAATCTATTGAACCAATTACTGAAGTTTGGGATAATGAGAGTGGATAATTTTCTACTGAAATCGCCGTTGAACATTCGATTACTGAATTCTCAATAGACATTCTAGATACTGTGTCGACGCCATCTGCGTGCAGGTCAATTCCGACATTATAGCCGGTAATTTCGATGTTAGACAAAGCAAGATTGTCCGAAAATCTCCCATGATGACTAATCAATCCAGTGCCGGTTCCTTGCCCGTATAGAGTGATATCAGATAATGTTCCTGAGCTGTAATCAAAATCTATCGCCGGAGCGCCGGTTAATTCGACACCTTGGAGATTTAGTACCCGATTATTTGAACCTGCTATTCCAGGTGACTCACCGACTTTGCCAGTAATATTTTTGACAATGAATTCCTGGTTAATGTAGTCTAATTTTAACAAACTTCCAGCGCCATCAAATTCCGTACCAAATAATCCAGTTAATTCACCAGTTACACTAGTTAACACCAAGCCAGCGGAAGAACCACTGCCTATGGTGATATTACTGATGGCGAGATTTGTTTGTCCTGCTCTAATTGCAGGACCGCCACAGCGCTCTAATATAACATCTACAATAGTTAAGGTGATTGAGGTTTGTTCTGCATTGATACAGCCACTACCTGCATCGCTGAGTCGTGAATTAGCTAGGCTAAATGATGCATTCGAGGTGGCTGAAAAACTAATCAATGGGTCTGTTGAAAGCGAACGTGCAAATACCATGTCGTGCCCGATAAAAGTCCCAGATTCAAATATTGAAAGGGCTGGAGATGCTTCCAAAATATTAGTGCTGGATAACTCGATTGCTGAGAATTCTGAAGCACCAAGAACAACTCCTGCCCAGCGGTCGCCTAAGCCTGTAGAGGAGATAGTCACTTGATGGGCCTTTAGCACCCCATCAACAGTTATACTAACACCGTCTGCTACTCTTAGTACAACATTACTAGAAATGGTTAGTGAGTGACCTTGCGGAACTACCCAATCACTGTCAAGATAATATGGGCTCCAAACTGAATCGAGTATAATATTACCTAAATTAATCTCATTAACATCAATATTAGATACGATAAACTGATGAGATTTGGGCTTACTTGTATCCCAAGAAATAATCTCATTATAGCTATTATAGGACAATAGTACTGTCTCAACTGAACCTGTGTAGTCTTGTTGATTGTTTACTTGACGCGCTATTGCTTGGATTACCACTTCTCCTGATAAATCGGTTGAATAAGACACTCCTTGGTATTCAATCAATGCACCTGGCAACGGATTGCCGCGGTCGATTACAGATATGTGAAGAGACGATGTGACGTTTAGTGATGAAGAAGCAGGAATAGTTGATTGACCATTAAACTCACCGTTATTGATTTGTAAGTTGCAGTTTGGAGATAATGATAAATCAAGTTTGAGGATAATGCGATCTACCTCCAAATCTCCATCACAAGACCAAGACACATTAGCATTGATAGTTGTTGAAAATTGGCTGTCTAATGCAGAAATGTAGCCAGCGTCGGTAATGGTAATGGTATCGGCAGTAATTACTGCATTTGTGCCAATTATACTGGCATTATCACTGATGGTTATGGTTGCCCCTGTTTGCAAAACAAGCAATGTATTGTCAATGGAAAGCACTGCATTATCTTCTAAAATTAGATCACCAGTGAGTTCTTGTAATCCTGTATCAGATTGAATGGTAATCGAAGAATTTGAAGAGATTATCCAGTCACCAGAAGGTATTACAGGAACTTGGATAGATTGGCCTTGGACTGCTCCGTTCAATAATTTACTAACTCCGGTTCCATAGATACTCGCTGTTACTAGAGAGCCATCAGAGAAGAGAGGAAGTAAAACTTCACCGTTTTCATCGCTTTCCATTTGAAAGGTGTTTACAATAACTTCCGCCTCAATAGCATTACCCGACATATCAGTAATTTGTATTGTAGTAAGTAAGAATTCTTGGCTAGTTGCCGTAGTAATTACCAAGTTAGCTGTAGACCCATAGTAAAGAGCACCTTGTCCAGAAGCATCACTGTAAGCCGGATTAGAATTAATTGTCGCCAAATCTAAGATATAGGCTGCAGAAAAACTGTCAACCTGAAGTGGTATGTCATGTAATTCAGCAATCCATTGGTAAATTGTCGCCTGTGAGGTCTGGGTCATTACCATTCCAGTTGATTGAAATTTTGTTTCTAGGTGATTTGCCATCAAATGGCCATTAAGTAGTTCAATACCATTATTTTGACCGCCTTTTGAAGTAATGTCTTCTGCAGTCAAGTCACTTTCCTGAACCAATATACCAGTTGAAAAATTACTCGTTTGGAGACTGAAAACGGTTATCGTAGTGTACCATGCCTTGCAGCCAATGGAATCGAAATCTCCTGAATCATAAGACTTTGAAGTGCTCAAATTATCCCATACGTGGATACCTCCAATAATATCAACTGCAATTGATTGGCGACTTGTGGTTGTAGAAACAACATCGCCAATTATTACGGTATTGGTATCCCTGGTTATTATTCCCGCTTCATCTGATGTAAATGAAGAATTACTGATTGTTAAATGCCCTTCTTCTGAAGAACGTAAAGCATATTGCTGTCCAAAAACTGAAGACGAAATTATCTGGTGAGCACCTAGACCTGTCAATAAAATACCGTATTTAGCATTAGTAATGGTAAGGTCTTCGATACTACAATTTCCATCGCAATCCTGTTCTATTACCGGGAGGTTTATGTCGATAGAACCTGTAAAATCTATGTTACTAATTTGAACCCCTGTAGCGCTATTTGATTTAATCAATTGATTACCTTCTGCTTGCACGTCTGTAAGGGAAAAATCATCAGCATTGGACAGATCAGCAAGTAAAGATACATTGCTTGATTGAATTTCACTAGCTTGGAATTGCACGCCGTAATTTGTTGCCAAGCCTACTGATGCAGATACCAATGTGATATTTTTAGCCGTTAAATCTCCTAAACTAGCAGCTACGGCAACGCCAACATTGGAGAATTCACTGTCTTCTATGATGGCAGAGCCTGTTGAACTTATCCCGATTGCTGAATTATTTATTGAACCATTATTGAGAGTTATTGTACCACTATTCAATATCGCCTCGTTATCGATTGCCTCTGTGCTAAATAGATTGATGTGGCAAGTTCCCATATTTCTTATGCCGATATAGGAGTCAATTACTGTAAGATTTTCAATCGTTAAATCGCCATTAGAACGGATGCCAGCATTTGAGTTTTCGATAATTACATCTTCAAGAATCGCTGTACCCGTGGAAGTTATCACAAGCCCTTGCCACAGACCTACGCCATGAGAAGTTGGCGATTGTGGCTCAGCACTGGAGAAGAAATGTGCCCCTTGTGCCTCTAGAGAGCCGGCAATCTCAATCCTGTAGCCGTCACCGCCATCCACAACAACTCCTGCTGCGATAGTGAGTGTTGCCCCAGCGGCAACGGTAATATTACCAGACAAAACCTGATTTTCAGACCAGGTGATATCAGTGGTGATGGTGGTTTCTGATGATGATACCGGTAATGGCACTATTGAAATTAGTAGTAAAACGACAAGTGTGAGCGGCATCAAAGCTCTTTGTCGCATATTGCATCCTTTGCCGGTTACACATATCAAACCAAAGGCTTCCAGTCTATTTTTGATAACTTCAAATATACTGCTATAGGTTAAATTTGCGTACTATATAACCTAGACTTGTTGGTGGGCCCGCCCGGATTTGAACCGGGGTCTGACGACCCCCAGCCGCCAAGTATAGGCCAAGCTAACCCACGGGCCCTATTGTGTCTAGTTGCCGGCTTGTTGACTGAACGGAGCAACCTCATGAATGAGGTCTAGATGCCCAACGTACATTCTTCTGCAGCAATATCTGGAAAATCCAATCTTGTCTAAAGCGTCTGAAACCTCGGTCCCTGAAGCGACTAACTCGTTGAATTCTTCCCACTTATGCGCAACAACTACACCACAACTGAAACATCTTACTGGAATTATCATATTTTCACCTCATCGATAGGACTTTTGCTTCTTTCTACGAGCACCACGTCCAAGTTGGTGCTTTGGTTCTTTTCTTCTTGGGTCATTGACTAGAAGACTACGATCGAATCTCAAGTATTCATCTCTTAGCTCTTCGTCAGTACCTTCAGCCCCACCGTTGTAGAGCACAAGACCTCTAGCGATAGCGGTTCTTATTGCGTCAGTTTGACCCATAATTCCGCCACCGGTAGTTGTGATATTAATGTCAACTTTAGCCAAGCGATTCATTGCATCGGCAATAATTAGTGGTTCCATTGCTTTTCTCCTTGCCAGAGATGGTTGAAGGATTTCGATAGGTTCACTGTTGACTCTTACTCTACCCTTACCAGACTTAACTGAGGCTCGAGCAATTGCTGTCTTTCTCTTTCCTGAAGATTCTACTGCCTTATTCTTTTTCTTTGCCATCACTGGTCACCCCCAGTCCATCTGTGGCTTGGTGCACCAAGGTTTTGGCTAATTTCACCAAGTGAAACAAAGCTTTGTGATGCAGCCTTGCGGATTTTGCTAACGTCGCCCTGTTGGTGTCCGTCTGGAAGATCTCCTGACAAGTGACTTGGGCAGCCGATTTCTACTCTTAGGTTACGTAATGCTCGACGTCCACTGCTCTTACTTTGGTAAGGCAGCATACCTCTTACTGAACGCTTTAGAATCATATCAGGCATTCTTGGGAAGAACGGCCCTTTTCTTGCGTGGTTTAACTTGTACTTTTCTTGGTACTTGTTAAACACTGAAACTTTACTACCGGTTACGATTGCCTTTTCAGCATTGACTATTACGACTTTGTCGTCTCTATGCTCTCTGGCTGCTTTGATTAGCAAGTCTGCAGCTGCAGATGCTAAGCGACCTAGGACCAAGCCATCGGCATCAAATACGTAGGTTGTTTCATCCAAGAATAACAACCCCCGTGCCTGATGGGTTTTCGTTCATAAGCTCGCCATAGGTCATTACTCGACCGCCAGCGGCTTCTATCTTCTCACGAGCACCGGTGCTCACACTGTAGGCGGCGATCGTGTGGTTACTGGAAACCTCACCACTGCCAAGTAGCTTGCCAGGCACGAGGATTGTTGCACCCTCTGGGGCGTGGCGGCTTACTCTGCTTAGGTTAGGTTGGGCCCAGTTCTTGCGACTCCTAGAGAGACGCATGGCCACATCTCGCCAAACAGCGGAACCGGTATCGCGAGACTGGGCTTTCAGTTGATTGATGACATCAATCAACTGTGCGTTTGTCTTACTATTTGGGTTACTCATTTGACTCCCTCGATGCTTTGAAGCAACCCTGCGACTCGCCAACCCATTATCAAAGCACCGACGCGTAGCGATTGTCAAAAGACGCGAATATCGCGCCTGTTAGAGCATCTATTCAAGCAAAATTTCGCCTTTAGCATCGAGTAATTCTACTGTCAAACCTGCAGCTCTGCCTTGAATGATAATTTCATCATGCAGAGTATCAGAGAAGTCGTCTAAAGCACCCAAAGCAGTTGTCCCGACAACATCGGTTAGTTGATCGATAAGATGGTTCAGTACACAGCTAACGCCGTATGCTTGGCCTGCACGGAATGCATGGTCTACTCCACCTACTTCAGGGTCTTCTGCTTTCATTCTCAACATTACTTGCTGAGAGTAAGCAACCAGAGCACCATAAATCGATTCGATGATTTGTGCTGCTTCAAGGTCTCCCAGTAGCATTTGTGCTTCACTAAGAGCCACTCTTACGGCTTGCCCGTATGTTGCGTGAGCAGAAATAAGGTCTGATGTTTCCTTTTGCATGGCTTGGTCAATTAGCGTCTTCCAGTCTTCCATGGCCAAGCCACAGCGGGTAAGCACCTTGAAGGTTCGGAATAAATCCGAATCAATTGGTTAATTTCAAATCTTAAAGTTTGAATCCTGACCGTCGACAATTCCTGCTTGTCTTACCGAGCCATCGGCAGCAACAAACTCGCCTGCCTTAGTTTGGTTGTCATACAGGTTGACATCTTCAAAGCGCTTGACTATCATTCCTTCTCCAAGCGCCACAGTCAATGATTGTAGAATCATGCCGAGGGTAGCAACAGCTCTATCCCGGTGACTTGCATCAATGGTGTGATCTGAATATCTTGCCTCTTCGAAGATGGTCAAGAATGCATCTAGTTGTTCACTTGGCACCATGTCGAAGGCTTTGCGTACAGCAGCTTCGAATTCTCTGGTGGTTTCGTAAACCTTCTTCATGAAGCCGTACTTTCTGAAATGTCTAACCAAATTTTTGTAACAATCAAAGATTGCGGCAATGAATTCATTGCTTGCTTCTAATTGTAACATTGTGTCGGTTAGGATACCTCTCAATGCTTGGACCTGCCGACGTGCTTGTGACCTCTGGTAATACAGTATACCGCCAATAAACAGCGCCATCAATAGAATTGCTAGAGCCATGGTGTTCCCTGGGGTAAAGAAGCCGGTGTCGGCGCTGACTGAAATTGGTTCTCGCCATTGTATTTCGTGAGAAATATTGTCTTGTGATGGGGCAAAGAATGTTGAACCGGGGTAATAGGCGATAATTCGCCACAAACCTTGACAAGGTTGTCCACCGCAAGTTCTGCCGTCAAAAGCCCACTCGAAACTTGCAATACCTTGCTCGTTGGTTGTCGAACGATTTTCTCCATCGGTAACCCACTCGCCTTCATTGGAGTAATATTGACGCAAGAAGAATACTTCTTCGTTTTCCACTGCAAGGTCTAACCGGTCCCTAAGTAAGGCTATTTCACCGATTACTGGATCCCCTTCAGACAAACCATTATCGCCACGATAACTCCAAGTTTGTTGAACTTGAATATCAACTCTCGAGCGAACCAAGATATCTACATCCATGAATGAACCATTCAATGATTTGTCTGCATCTCTTGCGCAGCCACCGTAATTACTCAAATCCTCAGTTGGCTCATACGCCACACGAAGTACTCGGAAACCTTCGGTCTTACCGCCAGTAGTCTCAACGCCCTTCAATGTTGGATTTTGCAGCGGATCGCCACTAAACCAAGCAATGGTTCCACGTTCATCTAGGGCTTGGCTTGTCCTAATTCTTGCAATAGGTCTGATGTTCTCCTCTGGATCTAAGTATAAGTTTAGACACTTGTCCCCTACAGGATCTCCGTTACTTTGCTTCAGGATAGCATCAATGTGGAAAGATTCTTTCAAGAATAATCGATAATACTCTGTCCCGTTAGGTGCAAGCCACTTATCAGTTGTTGACTTGAATGGCCCCACATCGGTAATCGATAAGGTTGAATTAGAGAATATCTGATAAGTCAATGGCAGTGTCTTTGATTTGTATCTGTACTGGTCACGGTTTGCTGTGTTGAGAGCAGAGTAGATGATGTTGATATCTGCTTGTCCTGCCTGAACACCTTCGATGTCACACTCAATGACAAATATGCCGTTCTCATCAGTTCTAACATCGTTACACTTGGTAATTTGATTATCAGGGTCATTCTTCATTGTGTATTGAGCTGAAACAACTCTATTGGACAGATTATTGCCCAATTCATCATAAAGACGGCCAGTTAGAATCATCGGTTTATCTTCATATTGTTGAGTCTGAATGTCAAATTCTCCAGTGTAAACAATTTCTTCATCTGGTGCATCGATATATGTCGTACCAATCAAGTTGAATCCGTTCTCAATATTTGGCATGAAAATTCGGTATTTTTCGTTATTTGGTACGAAGGTACACGGATCCCATGCGCCACCCAATGTCCTGAAATCAAGCTCATCAGCAAATGGTTGGCAACCTTCGTTTGGTAAACTCTCTTCATACCTCAGTATGACGTTTACTGGGCCAAAGCCATCCGGAAGGAATCCGGCTGGGTCATTACTTAACTTGGCTGGAGTCAATGGGGAAATATCTGCTCTAAGACAGCCTACTGATTCTTCTCTGCTTACGACTCCATCTTGGTCTATATCCCAATCAGAGAACTCATCGTTATTTCCGTCAAAGTAACACAGGTGTGAGTCGCCAGAACCAGGTATTGGTTGTGGCAATGTAAGTTGTCCAGCACCCTGTGGCGCAATAGTTGCCACCAATTGTCGATAAGTGACCCCTTGGAAGTCTGTGCCTTCGAAAATAACGTCGACTAAGCCACCCGTTGGCGAATCTGCGCCGTTTAGATTAACTGGAGTAATACCTGGGTCATTGGCTCCGTCATCAGTAATTTGGGCGACGAAATTCCATGAATCTCCGCTTTTTCTAAAGTTCCCAAACTCTTCTTGGACTTGTCTTGGGAGTAAATCTGTCACCGTAATGTTAGTTCTAGAGATAACCCAGATGTATTGATTGACGGCTGAGCCTTTCAGTAATTTAGAACCTGGATATTCAAATTCAAGTGAGAAATTACCCAATGAATCAGTACTGTTAATGGTGAATGGGACCTCAAAGAAACCATTGTCATCAGTATAGTTAACACCCGTCCGACCATCAAATGACCAGGTATAATTTACTGGTGCGTTTCTGACAGGTTGAAGTGAGTTATCGACTAATTTAGCTTGGATTACCGTACTAGTATTTCGGTACAATCTTGGCGTGGAGGTCATTTGGAAATCTGTAGTTCCAATTACTGTTATGTTGATGTAAGCACCGGTAGGCGAAAGTGTGCTGGTGTTTCCGGTAAAGTAGAATGCTGAATTAGTAAAGTCAACTCTAGTTCCATAGGTCTTAGCCGAGTATTGGCTCAACCAAGTGAAGTTGTAATCATAAACCGCGTCACAAGTTGAACATGCTTGAGTTGGTTTAGAAGTAAATTGTGTCTCTTGTTGACCAATAAACTGTCCATTACCGTCGATGTCGATTTGTAAAGTGATTGGATCATCAACCCATGGTGCCAACGTTCTGTTGGTGACAGTACCGACTACTCGGTAAGATTCTCCAGTATTCATTTCTGGGACTATCTCACATCTTACTTGGCTATTAGGGTCAGTTGGATCTACTGCTCCACATGGTGGCAAATTACTATTGCCAGCATTAACTAACGATATTGCCCAATCATCGCCATCGACGGCAATGAATGGCCTTAGCAATGCTGCCTCTCCCGATAAACTTGCAGGGTTACCATCCCAATTGGTTGGGTATGGTTTAATTGCTGAAACTTCGTTGAAATTCAGCCCCGCGTTAGTCAGAGCGTCAGCATGGAATAATGTTGCCCAATTACCAAACGTTCCATCGCCGTTATTGATTGTTCCATCGAAGTAGTAGACCGGATTGGTTCCCGGCAAGTACATAGTTCCATCAATGTTCATTCGGTGCATTACTCGTACGTTTTCTGGTTCGGTATTATCGCCGTATAGATACGGGAATGGCCACTCTGAAGCTAGTTCAGGCAGTACTTGTCCAGTCACTTGATAATCTCCTGCAGGGAGTGTTGTGTTAGTATACAAACTAGTGAAATCCCCGGTAACTGGGTCACCATTAGCATCAGTGACGACTATGTGGCGTTTGGTTAAGTCATCCCAAATAATCTCCTCATAGCCACCAGGTAACTGGCCTACACCATTGTCTAAACTGGCATTCAGTCTAATTTGGCGCCAAGTACCAGATATGCCTACGTCTTGAACAAATGTTACCGAAGCGAACCCACGGTTATCTGTACGGTAACCGTTTCCATCTAGTCCTGAAAAGTTGGTCGGGCTGGATAAGTTGCCAAATGGACCGCCTCTAACAGTAAATGTTATTGGAATATTACTGATTAATTTAGTGTAATCTCCACGATCGGTATCTGCAGTATAATGAGCCCAAAAGTCAACCTTGAAGGGTTGCTCACTGCTCTTGAACGCACCAATTGGCGCGATATTAGCAGTTAGATTTGCTTCAGCTCCAAGTAGATACGATTGTGATTCATTGCCGTTGAAAGCAAATAATTCTGTGACCTCGGCATATACTCTGTAGGTAGAACTATCGCCTACTGTTAGCATTTCTGGGTAGATGTATTGGTTGTAGGTGAAGTTACCAAAGTTGTTGGTTGGTATGTATATCGACTCTATCGCCTTGGTACCATTGTTTGCCCATTCGATATTAATCTGTATTGGGACGTTTGGAGC
>CAXGZX010000023.1:0-18956 GCA_964014545.1 uncultured Candidatus Poseidoniales archaeon
GGCAATACAAGTTCTTTGATAATGATACAGGCATGGAGTTGTCCGAGGAAGGAATTAATTCAGTAACCCCAGATATAGGGTCACATGACATCTTAACTGTCAGGATGGAAGTCTATCCTCCATTGGAAAGAGACTCCCAAGATATTGGCTTAGTGTCATTGCAAATCACCAGTGAAGGGGATTCTGAACTACAAACTGATAGCAGTTTTACTGTACATCGAACATTTGGGATTCTAGCAGAGGTTATCTCGGATAGTGATGGTGGCACTTTAGGTAGTGTCGGTCCAATTGCTCCGGGCAATACTGTTGACTACACAGTAAGAGTGACAGACACCAGTGATATTGCTGGTGAGACGACATGGCGAATTGTCAATCCAAAAGATCTCTCCAGAAACATTGATGCTGACATGGGTTACACAACTTGGGACTACTCCATCACAGATACTTCTGGTAATGAAATAATTGTCGTTAACCTTGCACCAGACACCTATGCTGACATTGATTTAACAATTGAACTTCCAGAGAATGTTGCTGCAGGCAATCAAACAATTTACCTTAGAGTTTCAGAAGAAGGTGTCGAATCTAGTGAAGCACGATACTTTGACTTGCCAATCGTGGTTAGAGTCGAAGAAGATGTCCAGCCAGGTCGCTTACCTATTACTCAAAAGAGTGAATATACCAGATTCACATCAGAGGAAACCAAAAATATAGAATTCCGTATTGCTAATGATAATAATGTCCCTCTTGATGTAGTAATTGAATTAGAGGAACCAACTGGTTGGGACGGCCAAATTGCCGCATTATCTTCGCAAGATGGTGGTGGATTCTTACTAGTAACCTTGCCCGCATATACCAGTAAAGATTTCTTTGTTGAACTGACCGCTCCTGACAATCTTAAAGATGGTTCAGATGTAGAATTCGTTCTCCGAGTAACACCTATGGATGATGAGGTGCCTTACAATTCAAGTTACACTCAATTATCTAAATTTAATTTCAAGACCGAATGTACTGGGTTTGCTTGTTTAATCAACGAAGTATACGATCCTGAGCCTCAAACATTAGCCTTGGGTGCAGGTTTGGTTTTGTTGTTCATGTTCGCGATTTATCGACGAGGAAGATACGATTCATCCGTGGCAAACATTACTCAATTACCTGAGGAGTTGCAAAGCAAATTAGAAGAGGCCGATGAAATCGAATTTGAGATTCCTGAACCGGTGACTGAGGATGACGATGATATCGAATTACTCGATGCATTAGATGAGATTTGAGAAACAAATCTTTGATTGATTTCGATACATTGTATGAACATCGTACCATTTGCCTTATCAATCATAAAAACAGCCGTAGCATGTTGGTATCATGCGAAAGCGTTCAATAGTCACTCAGCCGGCGGCAAAATTGCAAATTGTGAAGCACAAGGATGCGATGAAATCAATTTCGTTAATTTTGTTGATGCTACTTTCATCAATGGCCTCAATCCAATTTTTTGCAATAGATGCAAGTGCCACCAATACTGACCAAGATGGCGATGGTTTGACTTATGGTTTAGAGTATCTAATCAATTCATTTCCTAACGATCCTGACACCGATAATGATGGTTTACCCGATGGTTGGGAATGGAAGTATGGGCTGAACCCTCTATCAAGTGCCAATGATGATGGTGCGGTTGGCGACCCTGATGGTGATGGAATGTCGAATTTACAGGAATACACTTACCTCATGCCATCTGGATGGGACAACCCTTCAACTCCAAATATGCTTGATAATGGTATTTGGTGGAATGGTACGGTTCCAGTAAATGATTGGAATGAAGAGGATTCATTGCAGTATCTACGTCCATTGTGTGGCGATGCAGGTTCAGATGGTTCTGGTAATACAATACTGTGTGATGAAGATCCAGTTGGTAACGTGTGTGCCAACGGATTTGATGATGATCAAGATGGTTTGGTAGATTCAGCCGACCCGGATGGTGATGGAGACGCAGATTGTTTCTCAGATGATGATGATGGTGACGGACTAATCGATGAGGATGTATCTGGTTGGGATACTGACGGCGATGGTATGCCAGATGGTTGGGAAGCTGCGAATGGCCTTAATGCTACATCTCCATCTAATGCAGATGGTCCAAATGGAGACCCTGATGGTGATGGCCTAAACAATTTATTAGAATATGTCAATCCAACATGGAATACTATGTGCGGCTCAGTGCCATGTTTTAGAAATGGACCAAATGGTGCTTTTACGGAAACTACATCTCCATGTGATCCAGTAACAGGCATAGGTCCAGGCGGATGTGCTACTTACACTGCTGAAGTTGACGGTATTACTTCAACAAATCCACAAAGAGCAGACAGTGATAATGATGGATTGAACGATTCATATGAAGCATTGATTTTGCTAACAGACCCAACAGCATCTGATACCGATAATGATGGTATTCCCGACGGAGTTGAAGTAAATGGGTTGTATGGAAACCCTGCTCAAGCAAGCGACCCTAGAGATAACAATACAGATGATGACGCGTTTGATGATGGTGAGGAAGACAATAACAGCAACGGGGTTGTTGACCCAGGAGAAACAGACCCTACTAGAAAGGAAGATTCTGGAGATGAGGACCAAGACGGTTTACAAAATTGGGAAGAAAACCTATCATGTACACTTTGGGATGTGGCTGATTCAGACTTTGGCGGTGTTAATGACGGTGAAGAACTAAACGTCACCCATGGTACTGACCCATGTGATTCATTTGTTAATTTTGAGACGACGATAACCAATTGGAATTCAGGGTCATCGTTACTCACACTACAGGACTCTTCAGGCTTCAATCCTAATGGGGGTGAGGGTTGGTACAACTCTTCGGGAACGTTACTACCGTTTTCTTATGCCTCTATCTCAAGTCAATCTCTAGTTGGTGTTTCGTCTGGCCCTGGTGTTGGAGTTAATGAGGTGGTAAATAGAAACGGCTCATTTTGTCATACATCGGCAACTGCAGCAGGAACATTATCGACAACTCAACAGTACTGTGACGACGATTATGAAGATAGTGATGGAGATGGGCTAGCGGATTGGGAAGAAATACTAGGTGTATATGGATGGTTTTCTAACCCGGGTCTTGTTGATACAGATTCAGACGGTGTAAGTGATTTTGAAGAGGTATTTGATTTCACAGACCCAAATGAACCATGTAACAATCTTCTTGATGACGACTCTGATTCATTGAATAATTATTTCGAGGATACCACAGGCTGCGATTTGATATGGATTGGAATCGGCAATGGTAGTCTTGATGCATGGGTAACTGATCCGAATTTATTCGATACCGATAGTGGTGGTGTAGATGATAGAACTGAATATTCAGATGGTACTAATCCACAATCCAATCCATTAGACGACATTCTACCAGAAGATTTTGATGGTGATGGAATTCCAGACGCTATCGAAAATTTAACTGGAACTGATTGGACTAATCCTGATACTGACGGGGGTGGCATGTCTGATGGTGACGAATGTCCAATTGAATTTTGGGCTACTAATTGTTTAAGCTCTCCATTTGACCCATTTGACCCTACCGATGATATAACCGCTAACGGAGTTGTATTTTGGGCAAATAACACCACAGGAAATGTTGACTTAAATCAGATTCACCGATGGCGGTTGACTACCAATGATTTCTACACGGGAACCACTTATGCGCAGTTGGAGGATACTCATCCATATGAAGTCCTTGTGCCAGGATTCACCAACTTTACCGATTTACCAGATTCATCATTCTCAAATGGCTCAATAGATTGGGATATAACATTCAACAACACCATCGACCGAGGTAAAATACCGGTTTCTAGCAACTATAATAATGTCACATTTTGGTCTGATCCATCGTCAGAGATTTTGCGTTCTGATGGTACAAGTGATTTAAAATTAGGATTTGGCACTATCGATTCTTTATTCTTGAAACAGGAGGAATACTTCATTGATTTTGATTCCTTAGCGGCTAATACCTTCATTGGGCCGTTTAATGATTACGAATTAGTTACATTAAGCGATTATGATGAAGAAGATTCAGAAATATATTTTGTCAATCAAACAGTACAACAATTAGTTTCAAATTCATCTTCAACAGATGCATATACGATTTCAAAAGTGATAAGTGATTATTTGAGGGAAGGTAATAGTACAGATTCGTTCAGTCTATACAATTCTCCGCTAGAAAATGTCGATACACTGGATATCACTAGCTACGTACTGGAAAATAAAATAGGCCAGTGTCAAGATTATAACGCTGCCTTTGTAACAATGGCAAGACTTGCTGGTATTCCAGCGCGTTACGTTACCGGTTATGTAGGCGGTGAATGGAATGGAAATGGGTATACAGTTTCAGCACAGGATAGAACCTCTTGGGGAGAAGTTCGGCTTGGTTTGGGAACCGGAGCGAACCAAATTGACATGGGTTGGGTACCTTTTGATTCATGCCCACAAGCAGAAATCGTTGATGTCGTCAATCAATCAGTCATACCAGTAGAATGGGACCGTAATCAAATTAATAAATTTGATATTACCGGACAATTTGTATTTTCCGATAATCTTTCATCAATAAATGATTATGATCTTGATGTATTTATCATCCCAGTAGATGAAATATCTACCATAAATAATGGTGGGCTAACACAAGAAAGACAGATAAATTCTGTTGTTACAGACTCAAGTGGAAATTTTTCGCTAAGTGATAACCCTGCGGAAGCACCAAGACCCGGATTACATTATATTGTGATTAAATTCGCCGGCTTTGAACTAGTTCCAGATAATTTTGTAATAATGGATAATCTAGTAAATGTCACAGATGATTCAATTATAGCTCACACTTCACCTTTAGCAGTAAATAATCCAGTTGTTGGTGCCGGGTCTACTACTTTGATTCAAGGTTCAATAAGTTACGAAAATGCCCCAGAAGGATATTCAATAGATGCCGAAAATCAGACAGTATCATTATCATTTGATACCACTTTTAACGGTACAAATAATATTTCAGGTATTATCAGCCCTAGTGGGGTCTGGTCGGTAATTGTAGAATTAGATGAGACAGAACCGTTAGGGCCAATTGATGCAGTTTTATGGTATGATGGATGGACAGAAGAAATAGACTCAAACCCAATTTTCAGTGGTAAACATTTACGCGCATCGTCACTTAACTTGACATTTGACGTTAGAGAGGCTCCAAACCTCACAGCGACTGTAGAAGGCCCGCTTAGCGATAATAATAGTTTGATTCTTGTAGGCGAAGAAATCTATGTTAATGGGACTGCTAAATCGCTAGGGCCTAGTCCTGTAGATATGGCCGGACAACTTGTACTCTCTGTTAGAGAATTAGGCCAGTTTAATGAGTGGTTGCCGCTTTTCAATAGAACCGTCAATGGAACATTTTCAATTGTGGAGACGCTAAATGCTACAGATTTACCATTATCTGCTGGATTAATTGAACTACAGTTAAGATTCTTCCCTGCTCTAATAGATGCTACTGATGACGCAAACTTAAGCATCAATGAACCTTACAAATTAGTTAGTTACCTACAATTTGAATTCACGACTAATCCGACTTTGCGTGGCCAGAGTGGTGTATTTAATGTCGATATATTGGATCATAACTTACAAAAAGTGGATTTAGCATCGGGTGATTTTGATTTCTTTTTCAACAACACATGGTTTAACACCACATCGAATTTATCTGGTACTCACGTTGTTTCAATCGATTTAGATTCAAATTTAGTGGCCCGGGATTATGCCTTAAGAGTTCAGTACAATGGTTCTGACAATTATGTTGCCTCCTCTGGAAATGGTAGTTTACGAGTTAAAGGTGGCATTGGTTGGAATTTTGTGATCGGTCAAGATTGGACACACATCGGCAACTCGACCTACGTTAATGGGACTATTTTTGATGAATTATACCAAACACCGATTTTAGGCGATAATATATCTCAATATACTATTTCGCTAAGCACTGGTGAAGGTGATTTGATTGACATTGCCCAAGGGGTTGTAGATAATCAAACATCTTCTTTCAATACAACTTTTGTTATGCCAACAAATGTCGGTTCTAATGGATATAACTTTGAGGTGAATTTTGATTTCTATTCCCAGCAACCATTAGGTGGCCCGTTCTATGCTTCTGGAGATCCAATTCTAGATGGTACTGGGGCTATCTCAACACAACCAATACCGACTTTCCTAGCAGGGGCAGAAAGTGAATTTGTGGTCACTCAAGGGGGGCGAATTGCAGAGTTTGTATTGACAAATAACGACGTTGACATGAATGTTACAATCACAGATATCGGCAGTAAATCGATACTTGAAGGAATTAATGTTGAATACTATTTTGATTGGAACAACACCAATGTTTCAATGGGTACAATAATCACAGATGAAAGTGGAATAGCCAACTTGACTTGGAATGCCGCAGGAATTGCTCCTGGTGAATATGGCATTATGGCAATTGTCCAAGACGATTTGACCGACCCTCTAGCAGTAGGTAATTCTCGCCTAGTAGGCAACTTCACTTCGTTTAATCTTGTAGTTAAATCGACTACTGACATTAGAGTAGACTCAATCCCAAACAGTATCACGGCTGGTTTAGATTTCACCGTAATTGGCCAAGTAATTGATGCAGAGGATGTGTCTAGAACACTAATTGATTCGGTTAATTTGAAAGTCAATTGGTTAGACAACGAAAATGAAACTTTAGTGACTTCATACGAAACTACACTTAATGGCAGCTTCAATCTAACAGTCCCAACAGATACCAGCAATAATGGAACTGTAAGAGGGGCTAAAACCTTGGTAATTACCGTAATTGAAGATTCTTCAATCTATTATACCGAATCATCCAAAGAATCCTCAATATTTGTCTTTGGAGTGACTCAATTTGATTCAATCCAACCACTCAATGCCATTGTAGTCAACCGTGGTGCTGATGTAAATATGACTGCTCAACTCGTAGAATCTTCAAATTTATTCCAGCCATTATCTGGGTATGATGTCACCTACCAGTTCCGTGGCATCCCGATTGGCACAGTTCCAACAGATGGCAGGGGATTTGCCAATATAACTCACAATATACCGTTTAGCCAACCACTTGGAATTACTACAGTTGACGTCATTTTTGCCGGTAGTTCAGATCTTCTTGGCGTAAGTGCTAATTTTTCAACCATTAACATTCGTTCTCTAACCATTCTGGTTATCGATGACATACTTGACAATCCAGTTGCTGGAGAAGAATTCAATATCTCTGGTAGAATTACATCAGATAATGGTAGTGGGCTTGAACAAGTGGATGGAACTCTATTACCAGCAAACATATTGTTTGACATTAATGGCGAATCAATTGGTTTCACCGTTGCAGGTGGCTTTGTCACAACTGGAGGATATTGGAACGCTTCGATACTACTTTCGCCTAACTTTGCTGCAGGTAACAACACCATTGAGGCAGCTTACATACCAGCAGTGAACTTCTATCTCGGCTCTAACTCAACAACACAATTTGACACGCGAGGTTTCACTGAAATAAGATTCATTGAACCTGCTTTAGACATACAAGGACAACCTACTCTTAATGATCGAGTTGAAAGAGGTAATGATATAGAAATTGAAGTACTGTTAATCGACAATACTGGATTGCCGGTTGAAGGCCAATTAATTACCATAACGCTTACTGGTACACAAATCACGACTATCTTAACTACTGCAGAAAATGGCACTGGATTTGGTACTTTACCAATTCCAGCAAACATGACTGTAGGAGACAAATCCGTTAATGCTGTTTTCACTGGAACTCCAGGTACTACGGGACTATTAGGGTCTGAGTCTAATTCGACTTTTGTAGTACTAGCAAGTACAGAAATAACCATCACTGATTATCCAGATAGTTTAGTAGCAGGCGACTATATGATCGTGAACGGGACCTTATTGGATGATTTAGGTCAACAATTAGCAATCCAAGGAAATCCATCTTCTTCTGTAGTTCACTTGATGATTGATGATGAATCGGTTGCTAGTATAGAGACTAATTTCTCAACTGGTGGGTTTAGTTTAGGATATATGTTACCAGACGACATAACTGCAGGCTCTCATACAATTACTGTTGAATTCTTTGGTGGTAGAGATTGGGTAGATCCAATCGGTGTTGGTGAACCATCAAACCCTGAATATTATCTTCCAAGTTCTACAACTGTACCGTTCAATGTTAGTGTACCGACAAAAATATCCCTGATAACTCAAGGTGGCGATGTAAATCGTGAAGAGGTTATGATAATTGAAGGGTTATTGCTTGACATAGTAGATAATCCACTCAATGAATTAACTGTGGAAGTTTGGCTCGATGGTGAGTTTATGACTAACGTTACAACCGATTCTTCAGGATTATTCACTGCGATTTATCCTGTGCCAGCAGACGCGGAACTTGGCCCGGTAATTCTTGAAATAAGATTTGTTGGCAGCACATTTTATCTTCCAAGTGATGCCAATGGCACATGGAATATATTCAGCCACATTGTACTAGATGTGTCACTGCCAGAAACAGTGGCAGTAGGGCAGAATGTGACGATAATAGGAAGTGTTGCAGACAATCAATTATCCCCGATCGCCAATCACCAAGTTGAGTTAATCATTGAAGGAATTACCATCGCTGCTATCACCACTGACGGAAACGGCGATTTCAACTACAATTGGTTGGTAACTGACTTATTCGACTTTGGAAATCATACGCTTACGGCATATTCAGGAAGTCAAGGTTACTATCGAGCAAATAGCACTAATACAACTTTCTTCTTAGCTCACAGAGCAGACATAACTGCATCTTTTGATGGTAATTCACAAGTTACAAGAGGGGACATTTGGGAGATTTCAGGTCGATTGTTTGATATTGACTCACTAACGAATGAAGGACTTGAGGATGAAGATTTGGAAATTTACCTTGATGGCGAATTAGTTGCGACGACAAAGACGGGATTAAACGGTGAATGGGAAGTTGTTATACTGGCAAGTCAAGACTTGACTAGAGGTCAACATCAGTTCGATGTAGTATTTGCTGGGACATATTCGCACATTGGAACAAATCAAGAATTGGCTGCATTTGTTTGGGCTAATTTACAAGTCTCTATTGATGCAAGTTCAACTAATGTTGCAGTTAGGTCAGATGGAACCTTTGGTCCAATAACCATAACTGGTTCAATTTCAGAAATAGGTGGGACTGGAGAAATATTTGAGGATTTGACAATTAATGTTGGTAATGGTACGGAATGTGCGACCCAACGAGAAGGCGCAAAATGCATACCAAGTAGTTTAGTTAATCTTAATTGGTTCAATGGTAATTTCACGATTGACACGATTGCTCCATCTTGGTATGGAGTAGGTTCTGAGTATATCTATCTCGATGTCCTTGAAAATAGTTCCTTGTACCTAAATGGTGTTTCGGTTAACCGTGCGATATTCATCAAGTTAAATGTAGATTATCAATGGGACATTGCTCAGATCGAAGAGAGTGGCAATAATGAAGTCACAGGCGGTATTACAATACTAGCAAATGATACAGGATTAGGTGTTCCTGGAATATCAGTTACTTACACGTTATTGAATGAATCTAATGGGCAGTTGACCAATCCACTTACTGTAGTAACTGATCCGTCTGGTTTGGCAGAGTTTGAATTTATTTCTAACGGAAATCCATTTGGTGATTTCGAAAGTTGGGGCTATGTAACTATTGACGCACAAATCAATGATCCAATTATTTCAGATAATAGCAAGCAGAAATTTGAGTCGCTCAGAACTTCGAATGAATTTAGTCCAAAATACAAATTTGATGAGGAAGAGTCGACAGTGCCTACTTGGGCATATGTAGTAATTCTGTTAGTAATTGCGTTGGTTGCGGCTGGAATTGTGACCTATCGTATGAAGAATAAGAATGAGTTATTACAAGAGGCAGCCGAAGTATTTGCTTATACAGCAGAGTTACTTGCAGCCGGTGACTCAATTAGAGAAACCATCTTCACGTGCTATCAAAATATGTGTTCTGTATTACAGCAGAATGGTTTCTTGCGAAGAGATTTCGAGACCGTTCGTGAGTTTGAAGTTGCCATAAGGCAAGCCATGCCACAGATTTCTGATGATGCTCTAACCGCCCTTGACAATATGTTTGAGATGGCAAGATATAGCAGAGAAGAAATGGGTGCTCAGCATCAACAAGCAGCACAAATGGCACTTGAGAGAATGGTTCAAGAGATTTCTTCTCTTGCTGCGATACCAAATCGTTGAGTCTTACCAGCGAAGGTTTAGCCGGTTATTGACCAAGCTTGCTGTTAAATTGTCGATAGTGACACCTTCCGGTGCTGTTAATTCTCTTTCGAGAGTGTCTCCGTCATCTTCAGTGATTTTTAATTTGAGGACAATGCTATTATCTATTTGACGCGAATATAACTCTACTTGACCTTGTTCGACACCTAGCAATGGTATTGTTAATCCGTCCGGGTTCATTCTGCCATTGAGTTCATTTACCATCCATTCTAATTTTAGTGATGGCTCGACATTAGCAATATGTTCCTCAGGAATCATACCTGCAGTAACTAAAACTTGTTTGTGTTGACTTTGCACATCTGCTAAATGATGAGCATTTGAATTAAAATCTCCGTGCAGTAGTTCAGGTGTGGAGGATAATCCTTCGGAACCGGGTTGTTGATTATCTTCAATGAAGTCAACTTTCTCATCAGAGATATCAACGCGTTGCCATGTTGTCATGGAGGGGGCTAGTTATCAAACATCAATGAACCTTGTTATTTTACAGGACGTGATTAGTTACGTTTTACTCTTCGGAAAAATCGCCTAGCAAAGGCATTGGTAGTTTTGGGGTCATTGGTTGCGTTCATCTTCATGGATTTTGGATAACAATTTGTGTAAGTCCTATCGTCATTACGTTTGTCTAACAGCAGTATTAATGCTCTATCTTCAACAGATCTAATCGGACGGCCCATCGCTTGTAGAATTGAATTTATGGCTGGCTGTGTGACGGTATACCTCCATGAATTTTCTTTACCAAATTTATCTGCAACATATTGTTTTAATGAATTTGATAAAACCGACGGTGGTGGATTGGGGATTCCTATACAAACTACTGAACCTAAAACACCATCATTATAGTCAATACCTTCAGATAATCTAGCACCGAACACTCCGCATAATAGTATACGGTTGCCAGAGCTTCTTTCGGTTTTTAATTCAGCAACTATTTTATCAATATCATCCTTTGACCAATCTCTTGATTCAACTCTTTTCTTGACGCCTTTGAAATATACATCTCCGATAATTTCCTCCATCAATCGGTATGATGGACAAAACACAGCAATATGTCCTTCACTGCCATCAATTAGGGCTTGTATGTGTGAACGCATACGATTCCACATCACTTCAGAGCGTTCATTGTATCTAGTTGTGACGTCTTTGGCAATTAGTACAGGTCTTCTTTCTCCGGCAAATGGGGATTTGTATGATGTCTTTGTTGTAAGCCGTTTTGGAAGGGACAATATGTCGGCATACATTTCTGGTGGGTAAAGGGTGCCTGACATTAGTATTGACCCACTACACATGGCAAAGATTTCTCCAGATAATACACCGGGGTCTAGCAAGTGAGTTGTAATTTTACCTTCCTTACCTTTTGGGGAAAAAACCATGCAAAAGGCAGACGTTTTGCCGAATTTTTCTATTGCCTCAAAGATGTATGAGATTCTATGTGAGTCAGGTTCGGTTGCTTCGTCCTCAGATTCAGTGTCAATTACCACTTTTGCTAATATTTCAGAAAGTCTAAGCAATCTGTGCGACCTTTGGATGAGTGGCTGTATTGCTATATTTTGATCAAGTTTCATTTGTCCTACTAAGCCTTCAAACTCATCACACGCTTGATGAATCTTTTCGGTAAATTCTTGAACACTAACGATTATTTCATCATCATCTGAAACCTGTGAGTGAAGGGATCTGAAATAATCTCCTAATTTTAATCGAAGTAACTTAATAACTTCAAAAGCCCATTGTGCTTCCTCAAGTGACTGCATTGTGTTACTTGATGAATTCTTCATGGCAGAGTTTTCCAAAGTGCCCATATATTCTTCTAATTCCATGGCTGCATTTCGAATAATTATTGGGGTAATTACACGCTCCATGCTCATTCTTATTCTATCAGGTAAATTGTGTGCCTCATCAACGATTAAAATACAATTTTTCAAATTAACTCCCATCGAAGGTAGTGAACTTTCTCTAACTTGTTCAGCGAAGATATGATTATAATCACAAACTAGGATATCACTGTCTTTAACTGCAGAACGACATGTCTGCCACGCACAAACACCCCATGTTTTCGACTTGTCAACTATTTCTTCAACATGGCGAGGATATTCCAAAATAAATTTTCTCACATCATCTTTGAGCCTTCCCCTAGCAGATTCGCTAGAGCCTTGTTCACACAAACACCTTCCAGATTGTACGTCAACAACCTCGCACATTGATTCTCGGCCAATAATATCAACAACTTTGATTGGACGTTTTACTCCTTCAATCATTGAATTTATTTTTCTAACAGTATCAATGACAATTTTATGTTGTGATTGTCGACCAGTGAGAAATAATATGTGGGGTTTTTCAGTTGATTCAAGGGCGACTTCCAATGCCGCAGCAATAGCCGCAGCAGTCTTGCCAATTCCTGTTGGGGCTGCCGCTAAATGGTGGCCATTTTTCTTTAATGATTCACGGCATTCTCGAATCATATCTATTTGCCCTGGCCGCGGTTCACTATGAGCTAAAAACGGGAATTCCCCCCTATCATCTATGATAGAATCTCCCGCCATAGTTAACAGCCAATGTCGACGATTCTAAAGGATTCGCCTCGCGGCTGCACTAATCTTGAGTAATTGTGCCCAGAAAAGTGGGGGGTCTGGGCACGTGGAAACCACCAACTCAGCTAGCTGGGGTGGAATTTGAGTCCCCCCAACCGCCTCCAGGGGGGGTAAAGGAGTTGTCACCGTTGCCAGTGGCATCTCCCGATGTTCCGTTACGTGCAAGACGGGCACGCAGCCGCAAGTTGTTGATGGTGGTGAAACCGGATCTAATTTCATCACCCTTGAGGGTAGCATCACGATTATTATTTTCGTTTTGCTTCATATTCCCATCCCCTCTGCACTCTCACCTTATTCTTGGTATTCTTTGCTTTTCAAAGTCAAGGCTCTTGATTTCTCAAGAGCATCTTCGAGTTGTATTGTATCTTCATCTCTTTTTATCGAGTTTGTAATGTATAATTTGAGTCCTTCTAGAGCAGCTTGTTCTTTACTGGTGCCTTCAAGTTCGTAGAGCATCTCAAGGTGCATTTTATCTCTTCTGCCTAGTGGAATTTTGATAGTATCCATCTCAGGTAACCTAGGTTGGCCTCTAAGATAGTCTTGAATTGCTAATCTAACAACATCAGATCGGTTCCTTGCTCCATGTTGTCCAACCTTGGCATCAAGCAGCATCAAATCCTCTTCATTGATACGAAGAGAAATGTGTGAACTCGGTGCTACCATGTGTCTTCCTCAACCCACGGTAGTTTAGAGAGCATATAAACGTATCTCAATTGGTGACAAAACGTCACACAATGTAATACGCTATGATTTGAGATATATTAACATGGTTTGTGGGCTTCTATGACTCGTTTACTATCAAGGATGAAGAACATTTGACTGGTATAATGATATACTTTGGTACTCTAGAAGAGTTATGAGCGTAATACCAAGCCGAGGTCTGTATCTTTACTTGAGAACTTTAGATATTGCAATGGATGATAAAATTGTTACAGATGATGAGGCTAGTATTCTACATGTGCTAGCCAATGCTCTTGGCGTATCTCCAGGTAGTACAGCTGAGTGCTTAGCAATAGTACGAGGCGACGAAAAAAATCCATTTGATGAGTTAGAAGAAGATTATTCCGGGCACCATTTGGGTGATGTAACAACATACCAAAGTGCATTGATCGCCGCTCTTGATGATGAAGTAATCACCGAAGATGAATGGTCAATGCTTGAAGTCTTGAGAAATTTAATCGGACTTCAACCAGACCAACATGGTATGATTGAGGAAGCAATACGTCAAATGGCTGATGTTGATGCAAACGGAACTAGGCGTATTGAACGGCTTAACCGCTTCAACACGGTATGTCCATTCAACTGAAAACTAAGCCCTATGCCTTGCAGGACGGGGCAACTATTAGAAGGGGGGAAAAATTGGGACGGCCATCACAAAGTGATTAGGTGTAGTAATGAGCGTTATCGAATCTATCTATCAAAAAGTAATTGCCCGAGACCCAAACCAACCAGAATTCCACCAAGCAGTCTTGGAAGTATTGGAATCGTTAGAGCCTGTGCTTGAGGCTCACCCGGAATACACCTCAATTGCCGAGCGTGTAGTCGAGCCAGAACGATTAATTCAATTCCGTGTCCCATGGGTTGATGATTCTGGAATTATTCAAGTCAATCGCGGTTTTAGAATCCAATTCAATGGCGCAATTGGACCGTATAAAGGTGGTCTACGTTTTCATCCCAGTGTTAATGCATCAATTTTGAAGTTCCTTGCTTTTGAGCAAATTTTCAAGAACTCACTTACTGGACTTCCAATGGGTGGCGGTAAAGGTGGAGCAGATTTTAATCCAAAGGGTAAATCAGATGCTGAAGTAATGCGTTTTTGTCAATCTTTTATGATGGAACTATGGCGACACATAGGCCATGATTGCGATGTTCCAGCAGGAGATATCGGAGTTGGCGGTCGTGAGATTGGGTACATGTTTGGTATGTACAAAAAATTACGCAATGATTTCCAAGCCGGTGTTCTAACTGGCAAAGGTAGGTCATACGGCGGTTCTTTAATCCGTCCTGAAGCAACTGGATACGGCTTAGTTTACTTTGCTAGAGAAATGTTAGCAACTAAGGGTAAATCCTTCGAAGGTGCTACTGTGTCGATTTCAGGTTCTGGAAACGTCGCACAATTTGCTTGTGAAAAAGTGTTAGATCTTGGTGGTGTACCAGTAACTATGTCAGACTCAAGTGGTTGGATACATGACCCGTCTGGAATAGACCGTGAAAAATTAGCATTTATTATGGATTTGAAAAACAATCGCCGTGGACGAATCTCTGAATATGCTGATGCTCATGATGGTGTAACATTCACAGCATCTGCTCCTGAACCAACTCCTAATGGTTTGTGGGGAGTAAATGTTGACGTAGCCTTACCATGTGCAACTCAAAATGAGTTGAACGGATCAGAAGCGCAAATGTTAGTTGATAACAGCGTTATTGCAGTCGGTGAAGGGGCAAATATGCCATGCACACCTGAAGCTGTTGAAGTCTTCCAAAAGAATGGCGTTCTGTTTGCACCAGGTAAAGCATCAAATGCTGGTGGAGTTGCAACTTCTGGGCTGGAAATGTCACAAAATTCTCTGAGATTATCATGGACACGCCAAGAAGTTGATGAGAAACTAGAAGCTATCATGGTTAATATCCATAAGAATGCATCAGAAACTGCAAAACAATATGGTAGAGAGGGCGATTATGTCTTTGGTGCCAATGTTGCTGGTTTCCTCAAAGTTGCTGAAGCAATGACTGCTCAGGGCGTTATTTGAACAGACTGAAATAAACTAACTAATCATTGTTAATCCAATTGGTTACTTTATCTAATACCTGTTTCGTTTCAGGTATGAAAGAACCAAACAACCACCAATCATGAAACATACTTGGCCATATATCAATTTCGATATCAACACCTGATTTTTCTGCTTTTTGAGCAAATAGTCTACTATCGTCAAGGAGGATTTCGTTGCCACCAACTATGACTAAAGTCCTTGGTAGATTGGTAAAATCACCGTATAATGGCGATATGTAAGGGTCAGTTTTTTTTTCATCCTCTGGAACATAGATATTGGCAGAATCTTTTGGCATATTGGTGGTAAACATCGGGTCATACTTGGCCTTTGTTTCGTAAGTCTTTCCACTACAAGTGAGGTCGGTCCACGGTGAAAATAGCACTAAACCATCAGGTAGTTGCTCGTTATTATCCCTCAAGTACATCATTAAAGCTAGGCTCAAACCGCCTCCTGCCGAGTCTCCTGCTAAGATTATATTGGAATTAGGGTTCTGACTAACAATATGCTTCCAAGCAGTTAGCGCGTCATCTAAAGCCGCAGGATATTGATGTTCAGGAGCCAATCGGTAATCAACTGAATAACAAACAGATCCAGTCTGTTTGGCTAATTTAGTTAGTCCTACCTTGTGAGTTGTTAGGGAAGAGCCAAAACAATAACCGCCTCCATGTAAGTAAAAAATTATTGATTTTGTATTGACATTCTTTCTAGGGGTGAAAATAGCCCCAGGAATCCCTGAAAAATTATCACGCCTTACCTTGATTCCAAAAGAGGAGAATATTTGGCCACCAATCCAAGCTTGAGGGTGGACGTAATATCTGACAAGTTTAGCCGATGGTCTAAACAAATTATACAGTAATTTGTTCGGTCTAATCATCGTGGCGATAATTTTTGACCTAATACTCAAAGTATCACCACGAATTTGAATTCGGATTTATCACTGCTGGAATAATTGCCAAGATTGTGTGCCATCATCAAAGTAAGATAATTGGCCATTTTCATCAACTGACCAATGAACTCCATTCTCTTCCCAAGTTTGGTTTTGCTGTTGACTAATTTGTGGTACATCCTTGGATTGGTAATCTGTTTGAGCCATATTATTTTCCGTTACATCATCGGCATCTGCTACTTGTGAGAATGGAGATTGGAAGCCACCCTCTGACTTATTTCTAACTACTAACAGGGCTCCAATGACTCCTATTATCAGTATTGCTATTACGATGTACATGAATCCTCCACCGCTTTCTTCAGCTTCGGCCTCAGACCTTGTTTCATCAAGTGGATAAGCATCTAATCTGTCGGTAATTCCATCACCGTCTGTATCAACAGACTCATTACCGTCAAATGGGAATGCATCAAAGTAATCATTGACACCGTCGCCATCCGAGTCTAATTGGATTAGACTACATCCATTATTATCTGTGATATTGTTTAGTGGTGTGTTGCTACAATCGTCTTCCGCATTAACATAACCATCTTGATCATCATCCTTTTGATATTCAGAACAACCATTTTGGTCTACAGACTCTCCGGCGGATGTGTCAAAGCATAAGTCATCGGAGTTCCAAATTGAGTCCATATCCTCATCGAGTTGTGAGTCTGAACAACCAACAGAATTTGGTTGCTCTCCATTCGGTGTTGCTGGACATATGTCAATAGTATTGTCAATCATGTCATTGTCATCATCATATTGTATCGGTGAACAGCCAGCTGCATCAACATCAAAATCACCGTCTCCATCCAAGTCGGTAAGTATTGTATTGGCACACAAGTCTTGGTTGTCAAATACACCATCTAAGTCAGTGTCGGTTTGCGATGGTGAACAACCGTTATTGTTGGCTGTTTCACTGGTTGGAGTATTTGGACAAGAATCAATATTATCGTTTAACCCATCCATGTCGGTGTCTCTTTGGTCAGCAGCACAGCCAAATCCATTGATTGGAACGTTGGGTGATGTTGATGGACATTGGTCTAATTCATCGTTAATACCGTCATCATCTGTGTCAAGTTGACTTGCAGAGCAACCTGCAGAATCAATTGCACTGCCAAGTGGTGTTGCAGGACATAAGTCATACTGATTGACTACTCCGTCATTATCATCATCAAGTTGAGTCGCAGAACAACCATTAGAGTCAACAAATTCCCCTGCAGGTGTATTTGGACATGCATCTTGATTGTCAGGAATCATGTCTTGGTCTTCATCGGTCTGGGATGTTGAGCATCCATTAACATCAACAGTTTCGCCAAATGGTGTGCCTGGGCATAAGTCTGGATTATTACCATTTGAATTATCTCCTAATCCATCATAATCTGAATCCTGCCATTGAGTATTGTCATTAGGGAATTTATCAGGATTGTTACCATTTTGGTTATCTCCGTAACCATCTTGGTCAGTATCTATCCATTGAGTACCGTCATTAGGGAATGCATCAGGATTATTGGCTGGTGCTGGATTATCACCATATCCATCATTATCAGAATCAAACCACTGCGTTACATCATTAACAAATCTGTCAGCATTAGATCCACCTTGATTATCTCCATAACCATCACCGTCCGCGTCCGCCCACTGAGTTCCATCATTAGGGAATGCGTCTGGATTATTTGCTGGTGATGGGTTATCGCCAAATCCATCTCCATCAGTATCTAGCCATTGGGTTGAATCAAATGGGAATGCATCTCCGGCGGTCCCAATTGGATTATCTCCATAGCCATCACCATCTGAGTCGGTCCATTGAGATGAGTCATTTGGCCACAAATCCGGGTTGTTACCGTTTGCATTATCGCCGTAACCATCACCGTCTGAATCATGCCACTGGGTTGGGTCGTATGGGAACTGATCAGGTGAAATACCTGCGGCATTATCGCCATACCCGTCCCCATCTATGTCACTCCATTGTGTACTGTCGGTAGGGAACGAATCAGGATTATTGCCAGCAGGGTTGTCACCAAATCCATCTCCATCAGTATCTAGCCATTGTGTGTCATCATAGGGGAAATCATCAACAGAATCATTGTAGCCGTCACTGTCAGAATCTTTCTGCTCTAGTGCGCAGCCATTGGTGTCAACCATGCTTGAAATTTGGGTATTTGGGCACAGATCATATTCGTTGGCGACACCATCATTATCATCATCAAAGACGTACTGTAGACAAACATAATCTCCAACCAATTGTATCATATTTACATCATATAGTTCTGAATATAAACAATATTGTCCTGATGTAGATGGTGTGGTGTAGTAGAAAGTACCAAACGAGGTATTTTG
>CAXGZX010000024.1:0-18949 GCA_964014545.1 uncultured Candidatus Poseidoniales archaeon
TTTACGATGAGTGGGGCGAAGAGCACACACAGGTTGTTGAAATGGGTTGGAAAATAGGTAAACAAGGGATGAAATTCGAACTCTAAAACAAGTTCAAATCATACAGCCGTTATTGTGTACTCCAGAGACACCAATTCAATCTTATAATCTACATCTTGGCCAGTGTCATCACTTGTGCAGAAAGCACCTCCACCATTTTGTACGGTTACGCCAAGAATTAACTCATACTCGCCTAACCCTAATCCACCACCATCTAACATCATTTGAATCTCTGATTTAGTCATATTACTAACCGTAGTATCAATCAAAGTCGAATTATGCCAATCTAATTGGAAATCAAAACCGTCTGTACTTGATTCAGAAGCGGATAGTCCCGAGTAGCCAATTGACGCTTCAACAGTATCATCTTGCGGCGGGTCTGCTAATGCACATCCCGCCCCTGAAACGGTTTCATCGTCTTGGTGAGCAATTGTGATTAATACTCCTACAATATTTAGGCCATTTAGTGAATCCATAGAATCTTCTGAATTCGCCTCTATTGGTATAGATTCACCATCTTCAATGAATTCTGAACCATCTATAATTTCATGGAAAGAATAGGTCCCACTTACTGAGTAAGAACCGACTTTATCCGACATGCTTGATGAGCTTGGTGCAAATACCTGGTATGTTCCTTCCATCCCGCCAACAAACGCCAGTAAAATAACCGCTCCAATCGCCGATATTTTTCTAGTTGGCACACTGTATCTGCCAAATGGATTTGCCTCAGAAAGATCTCGCTTCCAGCAAAAGCCAAGGTGGACAGCAAATGCTGCACCCATTCCCGGCACGGAAGGGAAAATGTATTCACCGTAACCTAAAACAGTCCAAATCAACACTCCAAGAAGCGCGGCAATCATCATCGAAATAGTGTGTTTTGAATCTGGCTCATAACCAATCATCCTAATCAACACCAGCGGCACAAATATACCGCCTAACCCGTATACCGCAAACACAACCAAGGCGAATACAGAATCACCAAATCCAGGGAATTGTTGGCCAACGAGCGAGATACTAGTGGCGAAGGCCGCAACTGCTAAAGTTACCTTTTTGGTTTTGCTATGGTCTTGATTCCATTCTGGTTTAACGTCATCGGTAATTGCTGCGGTACAGGCCAATACCTGACTGTCGGCAGTAGACATTGTTGCGGCAAAGATAGACGCTAAGATAACTCCGCCAAGAATTGGATTAAGGCTTTGAGCAAGTCTTGGTAGGCCAGTTTCGGCATCTTCGGCAAGCATCTCAGGGAATATTGCTCGACAGGCAAGACCGATAAAGAACATCAAAGCGATGAATGGGGTTTGCCAGACAAAGAACCAAACCATGGCTTGTTTACGATCTTTATCGCTGTTGAGAGTCATAATTCTAGATACTACTTGTGGCTGGCCAGCAACTCCTAAGCCACCCAAGAAGAACGCAGCTATCCAAAGTGTTACCCCAAATTTTAGCCCTGAGGGAAATATGTTAACCATGTTTGGATCAATATCAGCCAAGGTGCCATGCAGTCCAGATAATCCCCCAACCTTACCTAGCGCAACCAAACAAAGAATGGTTGAGCCGACAATCATGACACAAGATTGCGCAGCGTCAGTCCAAATAGAAGCACGAATTCCGCCAGCATAACAATAGGCAACTACCAGAACAAATCCGATTAGAATTCCAGTAATTTCTGACCATCCAAGCATTGATTTTAGGGCCACTCCGCCAGCAGTCAACTGCGCAGCCGCGTAGATAGATAAGAAAAATACTGAAAGTATTGCGGCTATTTTTGCTTCTGGAGCGCCGGATTTACTTGAAACGAGGGAAGACAAAGAACGCAAGTTTCTTTCTTGCCCTTCTTTCTGAATATATTTGTATAACCAAATCCAAGCCACTAACTGACCAATAGTCGAGACAACAGCAATCCACAATGCCGAATATCCACTAATGAAAATAAAGCCAATAAAGCCAATAAACATGTAGCCAGAATTCCAAGTACTAACTGCTGATAGTGCAGCAAGTGCAGGATGCATGCCTCTACCGGCGACCAAATAATCGTCAGTAGTATCTTCCTTAACACGCATGGAGGCTAATCCAACACCAGCAAAAATGCCCATAAAGAGCAAAAAAGACAATAAAATCAATATTTCATCTGACATATTTTCACTTCTCCTGTATCCATCGAAGCAGAGCCTTCTCTTCAACATCACTCGTACTTGCTGGGAAAACTAAACAGTTCATCGCGCCGCCAGGTAGGTTGGCTAAATTCGCCAAATCAGTGTATATCATGCTTTGCCGTTTAGTCCCCATATCACTACACAGTACGACTTTAATCTCAGCTAGAGAACTGCTAGTCATAAGTTTCAATGATTGTACTTTTATGGCGTCTTGTGGAGATTCTAACGGAAATTCGTCTATCGTGTTGTTTACTTTGTCAATCATCGCCTTGATTGAGTTAACAGCATCACTTGGCATCATTGGTCTCTGCTGGCCTGTTCCAGCGCCGGTTGGATCTAAATCGAGTAATGCAAGAGTATGATGTCCTAACGCACTATTGAGCGCAATGACCTCAAGCGGGGAGGTTGCAACCCAGCCTGAATATGGATATGTCAATGTTGTTTGACGACCAAATTTGTAATTTGATAAACCGATTGCACCAGTAACTAGCCCAGTGATTGAGATTCCGTGTATTGTGCGGCAATAAATCCCCGCCTCTTCGGCTTGTAATTGTAAGTCGACGTGAGTTGTGGCTTGCAATGGATCACCAACAATCAACAAAGCAACTAGATTATCTCGTGCCAAAGCAAACAACTCTTCTGGATTTTCAACTTCTGGCCGCATGACTCTGGTAATTTTCCCAACCGTTTTTTCTAAACTTGCTAATTGGTCTTCAGGCCACAATGCAGTATATGCTTCATAGCGCCGATAATCGGCTATTTTTGCTGCATCAAGCGCTTCACTGGTAGCCAATGCAACATCACCAGGGCCAATCCCAATTAAGAGTAAACCTGTTTTCTGGTCGCTATCTTGGATATCCGCCATGCTCAAACCTCAGTGATGCTTGGACAGGGCGAAGCGTATGCGTCATTTGATAGTGCCGAGTGTTGATACCCAACATTGGTTGGAGGTTCTGAAAACTAACAATTGGTTGGTTTCAGGCCTTGGCGTCGTTACTATAGAAACGGGTGAAAAAGGCTTGCCGCTTGCTGAACATGCCCCACAAGAAGGCGATTCGATTTGGTCGGGGCTAGCCCACGTATTAATGGCAAGAGAGGTTAACAAAATTAAACATTGGAGTGACCTTTTAGATCGAGAATTATATGAACAATTCGAACAATATTGGCCACGGTCATATGAAATGGTCGGGGATGTACTGATTGTCCGCTTAGAAGAAGAGGTCAAACAACATCAAAACCTAATTGCTGAGGCTATGCTAGACAGAATTTCAAGTGCCAGAATCATATGCGCGGATAATGGCGTTACAGGTAAATTCCGCGTCCGGGATATTTCCCCGATATTAAGTAGGGACGGCAACATTGCAACATTAACCAAAATACGAGAAAACGGCCACAACATCATTATTGATCCCGCAAAAGCATACTTTTCCTCTAGGCTATCGACTGAGCGAGAAGGTAACGTTATTGCGGCAAAACAGCTTGCTAATTTACTCGACCGACCAATTACAATATCTGACCCCTACGCTGGAGTTGGCCCTTCACTACCTAGTCTAATTGCCACCGAAGGACTAGTTGAAGCAATCTTTGCCGGTGATTTAAATCCAGATGCGGTCGAACTTCTTACCGATAATCTCGAGTCGCTGGTTAACAAGTCTAACTATAATTTTGGTAATCAAGTGTTTTGCTTGGATGCTAGAAAGTGGCGTAGTGACAAAAACCTCACAGGCTCTACAGATTTATTATTGGTTAATTTACCCCATGATACAATTGAGCACCTTAGCGACCTATTCCCTTTGATGCGTAAAGGGACTACGTCTTTGATTCGTGGCTGGGCTATTGTTGAAAGACAAAACTTAGATGGGGTCAGAGAATTAATCGAAAAGAAACTAATCCAACACGGTGCCAAAGAAATATCTCTTACTTGTAAGGAAATCAAAGGTTTTTCAGCTAGTAAAATTTTCATCCGGATAGAATCATGGCAAATCTTCCCTTAGAAGCGTTCACTTCATCAATCACCTATGTTTCGCATTGTCCATGGGCACAGTAGTAAACTGCGTTTGCGGGGTAGAAATTGACATCACCGGAGTCACTCCCAAGAAAAACGGTACCAAGGTCTGGTGTCGCGTTTGTGGCGCAACTACCATTCATCACCACGATTAATATCATCAATTTGTTCATTAGCCGGGGTTATAACCGCTATTTGTGACGGATTTAGTGACTAAGACAGATGAGCGCGGCATGGCAATTTCACCGGTACTGCCTGAAGATTGTAAAAATTTCCTGATTGATATAGACGGTACTATTTGTGAAGATATCCCCAATGAAGAACCAGAACGCATGGCAACCGCTGAATGCTATGATGGTGTTGTAGAACAGATCAACAAATGGTACGACCAAGGGCATCAAATTTGCTTTTTTACTGCGAGGGCAGAAGAACACCGTGCGGTTACAGAACAATGGCTTGCAAATCACGGTTTCAAGTGGCATACCTGTTTATTTGGCAAACCACGCGGTGGCAATTATCACTGGATAGACAACCACATTGTTCGGGCGACTAGGTTCAATTCTAAGATGACAGAATTTGTTAAGAAAATGGTAGAAGTAGAAGTCTTTGACGATTAATTAACAACTACTCCTCGTTTTTAGATGAAAACCAACTTCCTACCTTATCATAAATTCCTTCTTCGAAGGCGGCAATTTTCTTAACGGTCTTGTTAGTTGTTGGCTTGTCTTCCTTTAGCACAGGCACCATTGATGACCAAACCCCTTCGCCTTTAATACGAGAATAGATAGCCGCCCCAATATGAAGTATAATCAGCAGGTAACTGACTTCAGCCACTAATCCATGTAAATCTAATACCACATCCATCACGGTTTGTTCTTCATCAGGCGTCGCATTTATGGTATATCCCTGGCTATACAATCCAGCAATCATCAAGCCGGTTAATGGAAGTAGAATGAAACAGGCATACATTGCTTTGTGGACTGAACGAGCGAAGTAGTAATGGACGATATGTACGGGTTCTCTTGCACCTAAGAGAGTCTTGAAACGCGCCATATAGGAATATCTTAGGACCACAATAACGATAAAAGCCGTGGCAAAAATAATCTCGGAAATAAGTAGGCCGTTGTCTTCAAGATCTTCCAAAGCGTTCACTTGTTTGAAAATACCATACACATACAATAAAACGAAACTCCAATGGATGGCCTTTGCCAATTTAGTGTGGCTTTTTACAATAAAACCCCCTAGATTTTATTCAAACATTTAGTTTAACGATTAGTAATCAAATGGTGGATAGTTCTAACGTGAACTCCAGTTGCCCCATTCTTTACCATGGAATTACTTTTTGCACCCCAGTAAGTTCCAGCTATGTCCATGTGTGCCCAGGTTATTTGCTCACCGTCTTTGTCAAAATCTCGGTTTGGTACGAATTGCTTCAGGAACGCAGCAGCAGTGTTTGCGCCACCATAGCGGCCAGCGCCAAGGTTTCTAGTATCAGCAATCTTTGAATCGGTCATTTCTTTTTCAAATGCGGGAAGCAGTGGCATTGGCCAAGCAAGTTCGTCAACAGCATTTCCTGCTTCATGTATTTCGGTTCTGAAATCATCATCATTAGACCACAGCCCAGTTGCTTCATGGCCAAGTGCGACTACACAAGCGCCGGTTAGGGTCGCAAAGTCAATGATAAATTCAGGGTCGTATTCTCCGGCCTTCCACAAACCATCTGATAGAACAAGCCTTCCTTCAGCATCAGTGTTTAGCACTTCAATGGTCTTGCCAGATAATCCCTTGATAACATCGCCGGGACGTGTAGCATTGGCTGCAGGCATATTTTCTGCCATACAAGTAATCGCAACAACCTTGCCCTCATGCCCTGTTTGTGCGAGTGCTTCCATAGTACCAAAGACAGTAGCAGAGCCACCCATATCATATTTCATTTCATCCATATTTGCGCCAGGCTTTAGAGAAATTCCGCCAGTGTCAAAAGTAATTCCTTTACCTACTAACACAGGACATCTGCCTTTGACATCTTTATTCATTTCAAAAATGACCATGCATGGTTTACGGGATGAACCCTTGCCCACTGCAACAAGACCGCCCATTCCAGCTTTGATTGCTTGCTCGTAATTGATAATGGTGACTTCAACATTGTCGAAATCTTTAGCCCACTCCCAGGCCATATCGGCAAATACTTCAGGGTACATGTCATTTGGTGGACAGTTGCCAAGATCTCTTGACAGATGCACGCCTTTGGTTATTCCACGGTATTTGTTTACCAGAGTAGACAATTCTTCTGATTCTTTTTCGCTGCAAGTAAGCCTAACCTGATGTTCAGAATCAGTTTCTTCCTCGTCTTTCATTTTATATTCATCATAAGAATAATTTCGCAACATCATGCCTTCAGCAAAAGCCGCCATATGAGCAACTCCCGCATCTGTGAACCTAACGGTGAAATCATTGCCGTGAACCTTTTTGATGCTAGCAAATACAGCAGCGCCAGATTTTCTAAAGTCGTGAACAGAAACGTCACCAGATTTACCTAGTCCAGCAAGAATAACCTTGCCGTCTTCTCCGCCAATTAGGGACATTGTGGACTTCTTTTTGGCTTTGAAATCACCGTCAGCCAAAACTCGGTTGATTTGAGATTTCATTCCTTGAGGCAAGCCTCTTTCACATTCTTCAGGTATTTCTTCGACCCCTTCATACATTGGTAAAATCAGTGTTCCATTGATATTGTCACTTGCGCTTACAGTAATTTCCATATTATCGCCTGCCACGCCGTATGGTAGGAAGCATTTCAATTCTCTTGTATTTCTGCAAGGCAATTATTGGCTAAATCTTCATCCTCTGGCTTCATAACAACGGCGAGGCCAATTATCGAAATTATCGTGGTTAGTGAATTAAACAAGCCAAAACCGGTCAGGAAACTAGCCTCATCATCTTCAACTAAAGTGACGGCTTGCACGCCAATTTCTTCAGTGACCCATCTTGAGGCATTGATTACTCTAACTTGGTAATACATCTGCCAACTTCCGTCCTCGTTAGTATCTAGGCCGCCGGTATCCAAAGCAATCATTGTTGAATTGGTGGCATTTACGGTAAATGCCGAGGAGGTCCACTTAATTTGACCACTTGAATCAAGATATTGTAAAGTAGCATTAGACGTTGATGCATGGCCGTGATTAGCGACTTCAATTGTCACTTCGTCATCAGATACCTCAAGAGATTGAACATCTAGTCTGGCTCGCCAATACCATACATTGTTGATTAAGAACCTCATTACATCCATTTCTTCTGCTAATCTGTCGTTTAGGTTCTCAAAGGATCCGGGGACAAATTGTTCATCATCGGTTTCAAAAGTAAAGGTCGGATATCCCATTACGCCATAACCATAATCTCTACTAGTGCCACAATTTGGGTATAAGCCTTGGTTGGCATTCTGAATTGGAATACTAGAGATGTTATCGTTAACATCATCTCTAATTTGATGGTATAATTCCCAATCAGCAGGCTGTTCGGGCCACTTGCCCCAAGGGTATAGCATAATCCAAACACCCGTATGCATGGTGACATACAAATCAGCGTCAGCAACTTCGGCGTTCATGTAGGCCGAATTTGCTGCGGTTTCAGATTCGCTGAAGGCACTACTTCCTGGTTGGGTTGTTGGACAAGTATTCCAATAATGGTCGTAATTTCTATTCAAGTCAACTTGATTGATATTCCATCGAGTATCGATATCATTGCCATCAGGGTTTAGCATGATTAAAATGTGTAGTACGGTGTTTTGTAAAACATCGATTGCTTCTTGATTGCCTTCTGCCCAGCCGTTAATGTACCACTTTGCAGATAACCAAGCCAGTGCAGTGCCTAGGTATTCATTACCGTGATGACCCCCATCAATGTAAACGACCTCCTTTGCGCTTCCATCGGACTTATTCTCAATAGACCAGTCAGATATCCTAACAACCCACAGAGACTTGCCTAATTCAGACTTTCCAACATCAGCTAGTTCGACGATTTCGGGGTAGTCATCAACCCACCCATTTACTTCCAAAGTTAACGCAGCCCAAGTCATGTGAACGTGACTGTCTATCGGGTCACCAGGCCATGCTGCTTCTTCATCAGTATCTGATTGAGCAGAGGAAATCGGAATACTTGCCAGCAGCATACACAGTACAAGACCTACCGCAACTCGCATGAACACCCCTAACCTCTAAACAACAAAAACGCTTGCCTAACGGTTTAATTCACCAGTCGCTGGTAAACGCATTAGGATTGACAACTTTCTCTGATTCACGAGTCCAAATCTGTCCAGCATCACCGCTGGAATAAACATCACCGAATGGGTCGATATCTTCGGTCTTCTTACTTCTCTGCATGTAAGCCTCAACACTTTCTCTTAGATCAGGCTTAAACTTCCAGTAGTGAATACGCCATTCTCTGCCATCCCACAATGTTGTCTCTTCGCTTTCGGTAGTCAACAAATTGTAGTCTTGGAACATGTAAAACAGATTTCTATCAGTAGGCTCGAGCGCATTGTCGATAATTCTGTTGTAAAAACCGAAGAACCCCAGTGCGTGTTCTGCCATTCCCTGAGCAACCTCACTATCCATATCTAAGTCGATATGTTGTTGAATGGCTTTAGTTAATTCCCCTAGTGTCATGCCCATCTCAAAAAACCCCCGCCCCCGAACTTAGTGCCCGAGAACATTAATTATATTGTACACCGACCCATATTAAATCATCGGTGATTTTGGCCATTTTTTACCATAATCCGGAAAAACCCGCAGCAAATTTACACCAAACCCTCAATACTAAAATCATTCAGCAGGGTTCGTGGCAGAAGAGTTTGTTGAGGGCAATTTTCTGGGGCTTGCCAAACCCGATGGCAAGCCCGACATAGTTGTGTTATCCGTGCCATATGAATTGACTACATCATACGGCCAAGGAACGGCTGAAGGACCTGCAGCATGCGTTGAAGCAAGTGGCCAAATTGAGTTATTTGACCCGTTACTTGGTGAAGATTTACCAGCAGGGCAGCGCATTAGTACACCGCCTGAATGGGACGGTGAAGGTAATAATTTGGCACAGCAACTAGACGGCATTTCCAACTATCTAGCACCTTGGTATGATGGTGAGACCTTTCCAGTAATTTTGGGCGGAGAGCACGGCATATTGCCTGCATTAGTCCACGCAGCAGGCAACCACCCGCTGGTTGACGGAGATTTTTCAAAATTGACAATCGTTCAAATTGATGCTCATGCTGATTTACGAGAAGAGCTTGAAGGTGAGGTATTTTCACATGCCTGCGCAGCAGCCAGAGCAATGGATTTCGGACTCAAGCATTTATTCCAAGTTGGAGTAAGGGCGTTTTCAAAACACGAATATAACCGCATCCAAAGCGATGATAAAATAACCACTTATTTTGCCTCCGAAATTCAAAAATCTACAGATTCTACATGGGGTAATTGGATCGATGAAATTAGCCAAATCGAAGGACCTATACACTTGACAATCGACATTGACGGCCTAGATGGTAGTTTAGTCCCGGCAACTGGCACACCTGTTCCCGGAGGTCTGACTTTTTGGCAAACCGTCGAGACAATTCAAGCAGTCTTCTCGTCTGCTAAAGGAACGGTAATTAGTATGGATGTAAATGAAATCGTGGCGCAGAAAGATACCCCCTTAACCCAATTTACTGCAGCAATGTTGGCGACTAAAGGAATCATTCACCACATCAATGCTAGAAGGTTAGGTAACTGGACTAAGCAGACAATGCCAGGCCGTGAAATTAGCCAGCCAAAATCATCTACTTCATACTTTCAAAATCGATAAATCAAGACGGGGGAAATATAATGTCAAAGGCACACGGATCCCATGTAATGGTCGACTATACCGATTTTTTCCCAAACACTCCTGAATTGGGAAATACCATGCTAAAACTCATGGAATCTGCAATCGATAATAGTGCTGCCAAAAGAGTTCATTCCCATATTGAAATTTTTGATGGCGCTACTTCTCCCCCAGGGTTTGCTGCTGTGGTTCTACTTGATGAAAGTCATTTTTCAGCTCATTGTTATTCAGATAAAGGCTGGCTGGCGATTGATTGTTTTACTTGTGGCGGAACTGATGCTGAAGCAATTGTTGACGAAATTGATAATCAGCTAAAACAATTATCTCCAACAATAGTGTTAGAGCAAAGGTCAACTGCTAATCGGTTTTTGCACAGAGGTGAATAATTTGAGCATCAGAGAGTTCGTCAACGCTAATTACCACCATTTCAATGCAGGCGAATTGAGTAAATCAGCACAATCATTGACTCAATTTACCCTAGACGGCGGGCGCCTATTCATCACCTTAGCCGGAGCAATGAGTACCGCTAGGCTTGGTAAAACACTAGCTCCACTAATTAGGAGCGGCGTTGTTGCTGGAATTTCATGCACCGGAGCAAATCTTGAGGAAGACGTCTTTCTACTGGTCGCCCAGTCAAAATACGAATCGATTGATGATTGGCGAAGCTTGTCTAGCGAAGACGACGCCGAATTACTCAACAGAAAACTAAACCGCGTCACCGATGTCTGTATTCCCGAAGACGCAGCAATTAGAGAAATCGAGCGAGTGATGCTACCACTTTGGCAGAATTATTCCGATAATGACCAAGGCAAATTACCTCATGAATTCTTTTTTGAGATCTTACAATCAGGGGACCTTGATATCGAGGGCAATCTACAGGATAGTTGGGTTATGGCGGCGGCAGAAATGGCAGTTCCGTTATTTGTTCCAGGATGGGAAGATTCGACACTAGGCAACATTTTTGCCTCTCATGTGATACAATCAGAAATCAAACCCAATACAGTGTTAAGCGGCATAAATTACATGACGAATTTGGCGAAATGGTACGAAAATCAACAAACTAAACTAGCATTCTTCCAAATTGGCGGCGGGATCGCTGGTGACTTTCCAATTTGTGTAGTACCAATGCTTAACCAAGATCTCCAACGTTCAGTGCCTCTATGGTCATGGTTCTGTCAAATTAGTGAATCTAGTACCTCCTATGGAGGATACTCAGGCGCTCCACCCAATGAGAAAATAACTTGGGGAAAGTTGTCTGCTGCAACACCAAAGTTCGTAATCGAAAGCGATGCAACCATAGTTGCACCACTAATTTTTGGCTATCTGCTTGACATGTGAAGCAAGACTCATGAAGTAGCAATAATTAGCAAGACCGTGGAAGCAAACCATTCTAAGTATGGCTTTTTTGAGTGGCTTGCCATTTTTATCGTTGTTTTCGCGGCAACTTCACTATATTTTTATTCATCAGATGAGACTCAAAGTGAGGCGCATTTGACTGCATTATCGGGTACCATTGAATTATCTACTAGAGACTCAATGGACTCTTTTGGCCTCCAAGATTTCAAAACGGGGGCAATTGCGAATTTAAATCTGACAAGCTTTCCAGTTGTGGTAACAGACTGCGGAAATTGCAATACCGAGATAACAGGGGTAACTCTCCAAGGCGAGATAATAATCACCGAATTATATGATATGGAGGATAGAAAGGGTAGAGTAGAAGGTGAACTAAACTTCACCCACTTGATTTATCAATCATCGACAGATTACATCGACCAAGAAAGAATTATTTTCAACTGGAATGCTGGGGATGTAGGCTCTTCATGGGAGCTAATACTCAATCATAATCCGCCAAGATGGTTGCCGAGCCTCTCAGAAAACGCTAATTTCATTGAAACTTCTTTAGGAATAGAATCAAGATCAGGTCCTGAACTGTTAATCAAGACGCCCGAGTCCGGGATAAAACTAATTCAAGCCTGCCTGCCAGATAGTTTTCTCTGCAAAAGCACTGCACCAGATGCTATACTAATTGCCACTTTTGATAAGGCTGTTTCGCCAATAGCCATAGCAGCGCCAACAAATTGGATTGAGCAAGATATCTCTAACCTCTCATCTTCTAGTCAAGACTTATCACTTATCGATGGAATAATCACGACCGAATTGCCATTAGCCAATAACAACACCTACATGTTGGCAAATACCGCAGCGATAGAACAAGCATCAACCTATCAATTAACATCAAACACCAGTTCACTAAGTCCCCTGTCTGCTTGGTTTTCCGCAGTTGGTCTAACAACATTAGAGATTAAATTACATGGCAATATACTAGTTAAAACCCAAACCGAAAGTCACGAATTTTACAACATTTTAGATGCTAACGGCGGATTGAATATTGGCCTGTTGATTCAATAGATGAAATTTTATAAATACAATTATTATTTATAATACCTATGAGATACAAATACCATGCGAAATAAGGCATTTTTGTTAATCTTAATTTTAATTACGATGACGGCCCAACCAATAGTTGCTAGCGATATTGCCCCAAATGCCACCTCTCCAACCAACCAAGACACAGTAAGCGTCGATGGATTTGTTACAACAAAATTCACCAGCGTTGGCGACACGATTGAAATCTTTGCCAACACAAAAGGGCATTCAGGAAACGTTCAAACAACATCAACTATAGTGACTGCCGACATCCTTCACTACCCGGATAATGATCCAATAGGAATCATAACCCAAGGCGAAACGCCCCAAAACCCAGTAGTGATTGATACCATTGTTATGCAACCAGATGGCTACCACGATGATTCTCAAGAAGTCATGGTTTGGTCAGGAACATATACCGTTCCCATCAATTCTCTTGGCGGAGTTTATGGCGCCAGTATCTCCATGGAAGAAGGCGGTTTGACGGCAACAGATAATCCAACTCAGATTCCTGATAAATTAGTTTCCGAGATCGAACAACTTCTCCAAACTATTGACGATACATGGGATTCAGCCAATCCAACTATGGATATGAAAGCAGTTTTCGATAATCTCAATTCATCAGGCACGAATAATGGCGGATGGACACAATTTGTCGACGATGCAACACGCGGCTCTGGATTAGGCGGCAGCGCTCAATTGTGGAACAACATGCTTTCTGCAGGATATAATAATCCTGGATATGACATGGTAGAAGGCGCTAAATTCCTTGAAGCTTTAATGGAGTTTCTTGAATCATCAGATCTCGATGCTGGAATGGCCTTTTTGACCGGATTATTTGTCTACGGCAATGAATTCCCGCTTCCCAGAACAATCAACGATTTTAGTGATGTAGCAGATTATATCTCGTCATTTGATCCAATTGAAAACTTCACCAGATTCGCTGGAACAGAAGACTTTTCTGCAGCTTACGATGCTATGCTAGGCAGCAATGAGTGGCAAGAACTAGAAACAGCACTAGATAATCTAGCAGATAACACTGCGGTGTTCGAGTCAGTTCAAACAGTGCTTCGAAACATCGCCCTATTATCGGTTTCAATTCACCCTGAAGCAATAATTGCCGGCTTTGAAGCATGGGTTGAGCCATTAGCAAATGATGATTATAACAACATGACACCATTCCAAAAGCTGGTTGTTAGTTGGTCTGAAATGGACGTTAATATTGTTGATGAAGACGGAGATGAGTTTCCCGATAACATAATTTGGGAATATGAATTACTGCTTAATACAACAGAAGGATTACAATGGCAGGCAAAAATGGAATCATCTCATCAATACGTTGCAGACGGATTTGACGACTTCAACATGTTTGATATTGAACTGCTCACAATACTTAGAGACACATTTGAGGACCCAACTTGGCAAGATGCCGGCGAGGCAGTTCAAGAGTTTTCTCAATGGGCTGCTAATGCCTCAATATCCCGTAATTTGGAATGGGAATATGATTGGGAGTCGGAAGAAGATGACTCTGACAACGACGACACAGAAGCCGACGACGATGACACCGACAGTTATCAGTATGTGATATTTGATGACCTACACCCGATACAAACATTTGAACTTAACAAATATCATCTAGACATTGGTTTTGAATTGAGAATTGATGGTGGTTTTCACAATGATAATGATTATCCTGATGATTTCAATATGACAGTAACTAATGATGAGGGTGATGTTACCAATGTTTTATTGGTGCGAAATCATGACCATTATAATTCATATTTTGGTAGATTTACTGCTGCTGATATGGAAGTAAATACCTACAGTTTTAGCCAACCACTGGAAACATACCGTCCGCCATGCGCTGATTATGGTTGTGTTATTGACCGAGTCGAGTTTGAATTTAATACACTACAACCATCTTTGATAGAATCAATGCCGGTTGAGGTGATGGATGAGATTTTCCTAGTTTCAGCCGTGGGAGTAATTGTTGATCAGGATGAAACATTGTTGGTAAATGAGCCATACATTGTTGAATCAACCACTTATGATGCCGTTGATGGGGCATTATCTGGTGCCAATGTTGACGCCGCAATACTTCGTATTTCACCAGGACTGGGCGCTTCTGCTGCGTCAACATTATCGGCGGATGGTGAACTTACAATCAATAGTGCTGAGCCATCAACCTTGACAGGAAATTATGGTGGAAGTGATGCCATTGACGTCTTGTCAGTTACCATCGAGTCGCGCACCCATGACTCTGAAGACGGAGAATTGAGCGACGACCCAGCTGCCTTTTCAGGCAGCATAGATTACGCCGGCGATAGTACAACAGGCTGGGATTTGTCATCTACATTAAGCGGACAGCATTCCCAATCAGACCGCGGAGTCGCAGTAATCACCACTAGCGGGGAAACAGCAGAAGGCTTAGAATTCTCTTTTACCAATGAAATGCCATTACCAAGCACACCACCATGCACAATTACTACGGGCAATGAGTGGAGCTCTAATGAAATCGATCTTCAAATGAGTTGGAGAAACTACTACTATGACGCTGAGGATTATAGAGAGTACTTCGACCCTACAGAAGCAGTTTCTTACACTATAGATTGGGGAGATGGTACAACCACTACCGACACTATTAGCAGTTCACATGCAGATTTTGGCGAAGATGGACAATATCAGACGTCACAAACCCATTACTACAATCCTTCCACGTCAGGGCAAGAATCCTATAATATTCTTATAGATTATGAATTTGAATATGGCGCCCACTACTATCATAGCATGGTTTACAAAGAAAACCATGGATTTGAGTATTATGATGAGGAAGGCAATATGTACTATGATGGATGGTTTGCAACTAATGACGAGTGGCTCTACTGCCGTCTAAATGAACCAGATGCCTCGGCAACCCCTAGCGCATCAATAATCAACGAATTCATCACCAACGGTCCATTTGAAGTTATGACTCAACAGGTTTCTACCTCCGATGCCGATGGGAAGTCTTCGCTAACCATCACCCCACCGCACACAGGTGCCTATGTTTCAATAGTTCAATCTGAAGTAATCCGTGCTACTGATGGGGAAACACTGACCGGCATTGGACTAAATTTCGGTCTAGCAACAGAAGGCAGTATTCGAATAAGTAACCTAGATGTAATTGATTACTTCTCAGGCTTGCCAGTATATGCCGCTAATACCAGCCAATCAACACAGTCGGTAACTGTGGAGGCAACGGGAATATCAAATACTCATCATAAGACTACTATTGGACATTTGCCATTGGACTTATCGGTAGCATTCGAAGATGTTTCGTGGGCGGCTGAGCCCAATATCCAAGACATCACATTCAATCCAGGAGAAACCAGCCGTAGTGTACAATTAACTCATGGAGCGCCGCTGTCGCTGATTGGTATTTTCTCTACGGAATCAGACCCGCAGGGCGAAGTAAGTATGGATCAAACCTTATCACCCCTAGCCGTTCATTTTGGTTTGATACTTCACAACCCGCAAGAATTAGCAATCAATGGAGCCCTCGGCCCTGGACAGAGTACTAATATTGCGTTATCAGAATCTATTGAGCAGGCCAATAGAATCCTTGCTGTAGCGTCACCAAGCCATGGCTTTGACCCAGCAACCGTTGATTTCTCGACCATTACCGAACTGATTTCAAATGAAGCATTAAGGCCAGCAACCGATTGGCCAGGTGTTGAAGAGAATATAGTTTCAGTTTGTGAAGAGATTGACCATTACGGCGATCACGAATGGAACCCCGAGACGGAGAGCCATGAACCAATGCTTAAGATAATCGTGCGCCACGGATCTGACGCCATCGAATTTGGTAATTACGAAGGATACAGTTTTTCCATGACTAATCATGAGTTAGTGCACGTTGAAACTGGCCAAAGTTATGACCATCTGCCTCTAAGCACTAGTAATAATGGGCAGCCTCAAACCTCCATTGGACTTAATTATCCTACTTCTGAAATGCCAACTGGAACATATTTGTTCAACACTGGGACTTCTTTGGATTCATCGATGGAGCTAGAGTTACATGACCCATACGGTCCAAGCTATGATGAATCAGAAACCCGAGAGGAATGCGAAAACAATCTAGACTTAACCGATACAGAAAGTTTCGATATGTTCGACAAGTATGTTACTAGATTTAGCACAATTGCCTGGGGGCAAGGGTCAAGCGCTGATTTGGAATTACCATATCTGTCTTCACCAGTTTCAGAGTATACTGTTATTGCAATTGCCCAACAAGGCTCAGGTCAGTCTGCCAATTTAGTTTCTGCAATTAGCACCACGCTCTCTGTTCCAAACCCTGAACCACCGGCAATGGAAAACCTTTCACTAGTGTTCTCACCATCAAACCCTGCACCAGGGGACATCGTACTAGTGACAATCACCGACGAGTCAAACAACCCTGTTGAAGGATTATCAATCACAGTTGTTAGAGGCGATGAAACATTAACCAGCCTTCTTAGCAATGAAAACGGCCAAAACTCTTTCCCAATACTTGTTGGTGATATCACCATTAGAGTCTCAGGCGGACAATATTATCCTGTAGAGATTTCTCTTCAGGTCGACGAAGACGGGATTGATGATGATGACGGATTACCTGGCGATAGAGATGCTGACGGTTATGGTGACCTGTTGGATGCCTTCCCAGATGATTCAAGCGAGTGGTTTGATACAGATTTGGATAATATCGGCAATAATGCAGATACCGACGATGACTCAGATGGTATACTGGATGACCAGGAATTACTGTCTAATCCACAAACGAATCCACTAAAAGCGGATACCGATAACGACGGTTATTGCGACGGAGCCATTGACGTCTTCCAAATGTGCGTCGGTGGAGATTTATTCCCAATCGATTCATCAGAATGGGCCGACTCGGACAATGACGGAATTGGCGATAACTCAGACCCAACACCGTTCGGTGATATTGACGATAATCAAAACAACCAAAACGGCACGGGAGATCTTACCGATAACAGTACGGATTCGCAACAAGATTCGGAGTCCGAATCGTCTGATTCAACGTCCAATAGTATGGTATTAATTGGTGGCTCAATAGGGCTGATTGTAATACTAATCGCAGTTGGATTGTTTATTACATTACGTAATAGAGGTGACGAAGTTGATGAAAAACAATTTGCTAAAGAAGAGGAATTATTTGATACAGTATCCCCAACGATTGCTGCAGCCCCTTCAACGCCTCCAATTACTGCTAGAGGAGAAATGCATGATGGTTATGAAGCCATACAATTCCCTGCAGGCTCTGGCAATTGGTTCTATCGAGACCCGACAACAGGGTCCTGGGTCGAATGGCGCTGAAGTTAATCACTGAGTGATGTTATGAGCGCCAAGAGGATGAAATTAATTGTATTAATTTCATTATGTATTCTTAGCCTGCCCGCAATAATCTCTCCTCCCCAAACCTCGATGGCTACTGAAGCAATCTTTGAAGACCCAGCAATGCAGAGAATAAAATCAGAAGGTAATGATTCAACCATTTCAGCGTATCTAATAATTCGAGTTCAACACGAAGACTTAGGTCCGCTAACCAGCAACTTCTCACGCGTTGAGCAATTGTACAATATAGAGCAAGAAGCACGCACATCTACCGATTCAAATTACTCATTTGATTCGAATAAAGTCTATATTCAACGTCTTGAAACCCCCTTTTCAGCTTGGGAAGGCGCATTTAATACGCGCAATAAGAGCTTGGCTAATGCAGCCAGTTGGGGGGAAGTTCTGCAGCCAACCAATGAAGAAGGGTGGTGCTCAGAGGAGGCAAATGCTGCCGAAAACAACGCCCTTCAGGCCACTTTACTTTTGCTGCCAAAGGAATCTAACATCGGAGTGGCATGTCCAGAATTTGCTGGAGCATCAGCAACCCAACCCCCTCAGGCCAATGAATTGTTATGGTTAATTTGGCTTGATTCCAGTGAAAAACCAGTAGATTGGTCTGAACTATCGATTTGGTGCGAAAAGATTTCTGACAACTCGGAGTTTAACTTTGAGCCGGCTGGCGTCAATATGCTGTTTAAGGAAGCAGAACTGATCGCTAAGGACGACTTATCGAAAATCTTACCAATAACTGCGGTTATTTTGCTGGCAATTTTGTGGTTGTTTTTCAGAGACATCCAGATTACATTAATGACTCTAGGCTCGGTTGTGTTGGTCGTTTTGGCAGTAATTGGTTTTCTTCAATTATTCGATTACCAATTTTCAGTTATTGACGGGATTGCAATTCCTATTATAATGGGAGTAGCGGTTGATGGGGCATTCTGGTATAAATCTTCGAATAAACCAACTAAAGAGGTGAGGGAGATATTGCTATTGGCAATGGCAACAACGGTTGCTGCGGTGTCTCTAGCGCTTTTTTCACCCATTAAAGCCCAACGTGGTCTTGCCCTGGTGATGATTATCGGGATTGTCTTTGATTGGC
>CAXGZX010000025.1:0-18833 GCA_964014545.1 uncultured Candidatus Poseidoniales archaeon
CCTGATTTCGGGGTTGCTTCTACGCGGGTAACATGCATCGTCTTCGCCTTCGGGGTTAACAGTATGGCGGTCGATACGCTCTTTGAACAATACGGAAGATTGTCAGAGCATCTCTTTGAGATATTGTCCAGTAAAACTCTCTGGGTGCTCGGCAACTTTCTCTGGTGTCCCATAGGCTACTACTCGGCCTCCGCGGTCGCCGCCTTCTGGACCTAAATCTATGACCCAGTCACTCGATTTTACTACATCTAAATGGTGTTCAATCACGATTACTGTATGGCCTTTTCCGCGCAATTCTAAGAGTACATCAATCAACATTTGCACGTCTGAAAGTGCCAATCCTGTAGTTGGTTCATCCAATATGTAGACTGTGTGTTTATTGGGCGGCCGGCGCAGTTCACTAGCCAGTTTTACCCGCTGGGCCTCGCCACCAGAAAGAGTGGTTGCAGGTTGGCCAAGTCTGACGTATGACAATCCTACGGCCCGCAATGTATCCAAGGTGCGGAATATCTTACGGTGATTTTCAAAGAACTTTACCGCTTCACCAATTGGCATCTCGAGAACATCATGGATAGTTTTGCCCTTCCAAGTCACTTCTAAGCATTCTCTGGTGTATCTTTTCCCTTCACAAACATCACAAGTAATCCATACATCTGGTAAGAAGTTCATTTCTAGTTTGATTGATCCTGCTCCACTACAAGCCTCACATCTACCGCCTTTTACGTTGAAACTGAATGTTCCTGGTGTGTATCCACGTTCTTTTGAAATTGTAGTTTGTGAGAATAATTTCCTAATCTCATCAAATACTTTGGTATAAGTTGCTGGGTTTGAACGGGGAGTTCGACCAATCGGTGACTGATCGATTATTATCGTCTTATCAATATCTTCAATTCCTTCAATCGTAGAGTGTTTGCCCGGCGTAGTATCTGCTCTATGTAGCGCTCTTTGTAATGCTGGAGCCAAAATTCCGGATACCAGTGATGACTTGCCTGAACCAGAAACTCCAGTTACTGCAGTCATACAACCAAGGGGGAATGTTGCATTGATAGATTGTAAATTATTGTGCTTGGCGCCCTTAACTTTGATTTTGTGCTTGGTTGGTTTTTTCCGCTTTTGAGGAACTGGTATAGTTTGCTTTCCGCTAAGATAAGCGCCAGTAATAGATTCGGGATTTTTCATAACCTCTTCAGGTGGGCCGTTAGCAACTATCATGCCACCTTCTAGACCGGCCCCTGGGCCAAGGTCGCAAAGCCAATCTGCTTGACGCAGTGTGTCTTCATCGTGTTCTACGACAATCAACGTATTACCTAAATCGCTTAATTCTCTTAAGGTTTCAAGAAGTTTTGAGTTATCTCTTTGATGTAGTCCAATCGACGGCTCATCCAAGACATACATCACTCCAGTCAATCGACTGCCGATTTGTGTAGCTAGACGTATTCTTTGACTCTCTCCACCAGATAATGTGTTTGCCTTGCGATCTAGAGTTAGATAATCCAGCCCTACGCTATTGAGGAAATCTAGTCTGTTTTCAACTTCTTTCATTATTTCATTACCGATAAAAAGGCTCTTTTCGTCTAAGATTTCTAGTTGGTCAGCATATGATTCGGGGGGCCCACTTTCATTCTCAGGGCGCCATGCTCTTACCAATTCTAAACTTTCATGAATCGAACAAGAAGACACTTCTGGCAGTCGGATGCCGCCCACTGTAACATAACGTGCAGCGGCGTTGAGTTTCTCACCATTACATTCTGAGCATGGAAGGTCAGTCATACAGCTAATCAAGCGGTTCCTTGTTCGGTCTGATGAAGTTTCAGTGTAAGTTTTCTCAAGCCTCGGGATTATTCCTTCCCATGGCCGGTTCATCTTGTATACTGAGCCATTATCCGACTCAAAGTGGAAATTAATTACCGTTGAGCCAGAGCCATGTAGTAAAATATCTTGTTCATCATCAGATAATAATTTGAATGGAACGTGGGTTGGGATGCTGTAATAATCGGCTACTTGCTCGAGTAAACGGCGGTACCAGGATGGTGACATCGACCGTTTCCAAGGCCTAACGCAACCATTACTAATCGACATCTCATAATCTACTATCAGTTCGGTATTGAACTGTCTTTGAACTCCCAAACCTTGACAACTACTACAAGCCCCTAGAGGGGAATTGAATGAAAATACCCGAGGAGATAGTTCTGGCATGAAGGCTCCGTGCTCTGGGCAAGCAAAATCCTCTGACCAAGCAATTGTTTCGCCAACTTGATTAATCCTAGATCTGCTACCTTTAGGTAATTCTAAATTTTCCGATGGTGCTTTCAAACTTTCAATTGCGATAGTTCCTCCACCTAGACGAATTGCTGATTCTACCGCTTCTGTTAGGCGTTGGTGGGCTTTTCTTCGACAAACAAAACGGTCAATTCTGACATCGATATCGTGGCGGAAGTTTTTGTCTAATACTGGTGGTGTTTCAAATTCTGCATCATGGCCGTTGACTCTACCATTGAGGAAGCCTTGTTCGACTAATTGTCTAAATAAATCTTGATGAGTGCCTTTTCTAGCCCGAATTACTGGAGACCAAACTGCAATTGTATGCTCTTCAAGATTCCAAAATATATCGTCGACGATTTCTTGAACTGTTCGCCTGGCCACTTCTCGGCCGCAAGTTGGACAGTGTGGTTTGCCGATTCTCGCCCAAAGCAATCTTAGATAATCTTGGATTTCAGTCACTGTGGCAACCGTTGACCTAGGATTGTGGCTACCTTGTTTTTGATCGATGGATATTGCTGGCGAAAGCCCTTCTATACCATCACAGTCGGCTTTTTTCATTTGCCCAATAAATTGTCTAGCGTATGAGGATAGGCTCTCAACATATCTTCTTTGGCCTTCAGCGTATAATGTATCAAAAGCAAGGCTAGATTTGCCCGAGCCTGATACACCAGAAACTACGACAAACTTACCTCTTGGTAATTTAACATCAACATTTTTTAGATTGTGAGTTCTTGCTCCGCGAACGGTAATCCAGTCTTGATTATCACTCATAACGACACCATAACCATGATTGGATGTCAAGAGTTCAAGAAGTCCTCTATTTGAATTGATGGTTTTCTTCATATTTTGGCAAATGGTGGTTGTGATTCAAATCTAACCGGCTCATCTGTTGCAGGATGAAGAAATTCAAGTGATGTTGCATGTAAACAAATACGCCCAAATGGATTGGATTCTGCCTCGTGTAGCTGGTCCCCAATTATTGGGCAGCCCAGCTCTTTCATGGCCATTCTGATCTGGTGTCTACGGCCGGTTTCAATCATGACTCTAATCAGCGATGCTTCCTCTGTCTGTTGGATTACTTCCCAGTGGGTTATGGCAAGTTTTCCATCTTTGTGTTTTGAGTTAACCGTTCTAATGTTGAGGTGTTTATCTTCCATAAGGTATTGTTCAACTGTACCTGATTGTTCCAGAGGCTGTCCTTCAACCATTGCATGATAAATCCGGTAAACCTGGCGTTGAGAAAATTGTTCTTGGAGATAATCTTTGGATTGTTTGTTTTTTGATAGTAACATAATCCCTGAAGTTTCTTTATCCAATCTATGGACTATGTAGCACCAAGATTTGTCATCTTGTTGTTTTAGATAGTCGACGCATTTTCCGTGGAGGGTTTTTAGTTCAAGTTTATCTGTTGCCACAGAAAGTAGTTTTGCTGGTTTTTCCACAACAAGAAGATCGTCGTCCTCGTAAATTATTTCAATCGCTGATTTTTTTAATTCTTTGAGTGGTTTATCGGTTTGTAGTATCTTGTTACTACGATCTAATAATTCGAATTTATCATTTAATTCAAGTGGTAGTTTGGCTTTAAAAACCACCGAATCGTTGATTTTTACCCGGCCTTCGGATAACATTTTTCTTAACTTGTTATTGGTAGTTTGGGGGAATTGTAATTTTAAAAACTCTAACAGAATTATCGGCTCAGTAATCTCTTTTTTCATTAATCTACCACCCCTATAATAACATTATTTGACAGCTGTCACCCTTCTTACCTGAGTCGTTGGGCCCAAGTATTGTCAAGCCATCGCTCATAGCAATCCCAGCAATATTGCCTGAGCCTTGGTGGCCTTTTAGACGAGCTATTGTCTTACCTTGGTAATGAAATAATTCAACTCTTCTAAATGTGGTAAAACCGTCAACAACCTTGACATCATCATCTAATGTTGCATGAATTATTTTGTTTCTAGTATTTATTGAATTAGTCAACGACATCAACCAATCCATTACTATAACGCGAAAAACCACGTGACTGCTAACTGGATTGCCGGGCAAGCCAAATATTGGGGTATTTGACCATCTGCCAAATATTGGGGGGGAGCCGGGGCGCATTTTTACTCGCCAAAAATTGATGTCTCCTTCATTTTGCATAATTATTCTAACAAAATCTCGATCACCCATAGATACACCGCCGGAAGTTATTATCAAATCATGATTCTTGGCAGCAGAATTGAGGGTTTCTCTTAATGATTCTAAATTATCAACCACTGTTGAAAAGCGCGTTACTTGGTGACCTAGAGAAGTTATTAGCGCACTTAATCCATAGGAGTTTGATTCGTAAATATCACCATAGCTTAATTGTTCATTAAGTGATTTTAATTCATCACCAGTAGGAATTATAGCGACTTTTAATTTTTGATAAACTGTTAATTTGCTCACTCCTGCTGCTGCGCATAGAGATATTTTCTCCGGAGTTAGAATCTCTCCAGGTTCGAATAGTACTGAATTTATGGTGAAATTTTCTCCTTGTTTTCTGATAAAATGGGGTTTTGATTGTTCGTTTAGAGTGACCTTTTCGCCATTTATTACACACTTCTCAATAGGAATTATTGAGTCTGCACCTTCTGGTATTGGTGCTCCAGTCATTATTTTCATCGCTTGACCTGATGATAGTTTTGCTAAATTGTTACTTCCAGCATTTGATACGCCGATTATCGATAATTCCACGGGCACTGATTTAGTTTCTGAAAAAATAACTGCAAAGCCATCCATCGCTGAATTATCGAAGGGGGGGTCGTTGACTTTAGCTACCACATTACTAGCAATTATTCGATTTAATGAGTCGTCAATAGATACCTCTTCTGTTGACAAAGAAATTTTATTATTGTGGCAAATCTCCTTTGCTTCATCTAGAGAGATGAAGTATGGATAGGGTTTGGCCATAGTTACCCCAAAACAAAATTTACTTTGATATTATGGAATGATTTAGGGGTAAATTTGCAGTACGAGTTATATTTGTTATTGGGGGGGCTGTTGATTGTCTCCGCATTATACTCGAGTGTTGGCCATGGTGGTGCTTCTGGTTATCTGGCATTATTGTCATTATCTAGTTACGGATTAATGAGTTCAGTTTGGTTAAAACAGCATGTTTGGGTGATGAATGTGGTGGTAGCTTCAATCGCCTTTTACCACTATAATAGAAGTGGGCATCATAAACTGAAATTGACAATGCCGTTCATAATAGCAAGTATTCCGATGGCTTTGATTGGAGGTATGTTAGCCATCGATGGGGATCTGTATGATTTGTTGCTTTCAATAACCTTAGTTTGGGCATCTTACAAAGTCATTAACTTTAGTTCTCATAAAATCAGTAATAATCCACTACCAAGTACTGTTGAACCATATCTATGGGGTGGTGGTATTGGTTTTTTTAGTGGATTGATTGGAGTTGGTGGGGGGATTTTCTTATCACCAATATTGTTGCTAAAGGGGTGGGCTAATGTCAAAACTGCTGCTGCAACTGCTGCATTATTTATTGTGGTAAATTCGATCTCTGGCCTTGTAGGCACTGCGGTTTCAGGTAACCTTGATTTAGATTTGTCTTTGCTTGGGATGTTTTTGATTACTATTGCTCTAGGAGGGTATGTAGGTTCACAATATGGTGCTAAGCGTGCATCAAACTCAATTGTAAGGAAATTATTAGCAGTGGTCCTTATTGTTGCAGCAACTAAACGTATTATTGAATTGTTTTAATAATTGTTAATATATTGTTGATTAAACAAGTGTATTCAAATGGGCATCCTCGTTGGAAGAGACATGGGGGAAGGTAAGACTGCTATCATAACCGGTATTACTGGGCAAGATGGTTCATACCTAGCAGAATTATTATTGGCTAAAGGCTACAATGTCTTTGGTTTAGTTAGACGAACTAGTCAACCTACTCAAGGGCGTAACTTGATTAATCACTTAATGCAAAATGATTGCTTTCAGTTAGTTAATGGTGATTTGACAGACCAGTCGAGTATTGATAATGCAGTAAAAGAAATTCAACCTGATGAATTTTATAATCTAGGTGCACAATCATTTGTTCCTGAATCCTGGAGATCGCCAACTATGACTGCTGATGTCACTGGTCTTGGTGCACTGCGTTGTCTTGAAGCGATTAAATTGGTAAAGCCGGATTGTAAGTTTTACCAAGCAGGGTCCTCGGAACAATTTGGTGATGTTAGGGAAATTCCACAAACTGAGTTAACTCCATTTTATCCAAGAAGCCCTTATGGGTGCGCTAAGGTTTTTGCTTACGATATTACTCGTAATTATCGTGAATCATATGGATTATTTGCCTGCACTGGAATTTTATTTAACCATGAAAGTCCTCGTCGTGGACTTGAATTTGTTACTAGAAAGGTAACTATGACCGCCGCAAGAATTGCTGAAGGTTTAGATGAATTTTTATCAATTGGTAACGTTAAAGCAAAACGGGATTGGGGTTTTGCTGGTGATTATGTGGAAATGCAGTGGCGTATGTTGCAACAAGATGAACCTGAAGATTTTGTGATTGCTACTGGTGAAACAAATAGCGTTCAGGATATGATTAATTTGGCTTTCAAGCGAGTTGGTATTACCCTAACTTGGAGTGGGGAAGGGGTTGACACTATTGCCGTAGACCAAAATGGTGTTACTAGAGTGAAAACTAATCCTAAGTTTTTCAGGCCGGCAGAAGTTGATTTGTTGATTGGTGATTATTCTCTAGCTGCGGAAAAATTAGGCTGGACCCCCACAACGAGTTTTGAGCAACTTGTCAATATAATGGTTGATAGTGATGTTAAACTTGTCAAGGAAGCTTTGGCTAATGGTCAGTTACCACCAGTACCGCCTGCTTAACGTTGTAGAATATGATGAATCTTTTCTGCTTGTTGTTTTGGTGATAATTTTAGTTCTAATATTCTATCTCGGCCAAATTTAGACCAATTCTTCCGGTTTTCTGGGTCGCGTGCTTGAACTAATGCTAAATGCCATTCTGTGATATTATCTCTAGCGATCAATCTGCCACATTTACCATCAACTATTGTATCTCTAAAGCCCCCTTCATCAACAAATATCGCTGGTGTTCCGATTGAAAAGGCCTCTATTGGGGTCAGTCCAAATGGTTCTTTGTGGGCCATACTAACTATAGCAAGTGCATCAGACATTAGTTTCGCTAATTCACTAGATGAGAGTTTGGGCGCAATCCATAATTCTACTGAATTATTTTTTGCGTGAACTTGTAATTGGTTTTTTTCAGCATTGGTGCCGCCGCCAACGTGGGCTAGAGAGATTCCAGTTCCAGAAAGCATTGATATGGTTTCCATAGTTGCTTTAGCCCAATTTGCCGTACCAACTGTAACAACATATTCGGATTGAGTTGTTTGTGTTATTGGATTGATTATATCATCTACTTCACTAGGATATTCATCCTGGTCTACGCATGGATGTAATAAATCACATTCTATATTGTAAACATCTCTTGAACGTTGAGCAGAATAAGATGAGTTTCCACTAACGAAAAATTTTGGGTTGCTAGCAAACTTCCTAACTATTGATAAATCGTTCTTTCGACCTTTAGAGAGGATAAAATTGGTTACTATAGAGGGGCGCTTAAGCTTCCCATTCAGTTTCCTATGGAGTGAATCTTCATGATATCCTCTGTGTGGCTCATGAAGATATAGGTGTGCGGTTTTGCTTTGGGGAATCATTTCCATTATCGCAAGATATCCATCTCCGCTAACAATATGAAAATAATCAAAATTATCGATTGCCTCAATCAGACCTTCGCACATTCTCCAGTGTTGTTTTGAAGATTTGTGGACGCCGTCAAAAATTTGTGAAAAAGGTGAATTTGGTGGATTCCAAGGCGCTGGTGGTGAGAAAATTTTGATGTTGTTTTCCTGGCAAATTTTTGATAATTTTAGTGATGGGTTTAGTGTGGCAACGCTTACATCATACCATTGTTGTAAGTGCGGCAAGCATCTGATGAGATCTCTCTCTGCACCACCCATTCGGTTGATGTTGCCTTTAGCGACAAGTAGGCTCGGCTTACTGTCGCTCATGTTATCGGGTAAATGTGACAAGTATATTTTAACAACTATGAAAATGATGATTTTATTTAGTAAATATTATGCCGTCATCGCCTTCTTTATCATTGTACATTTGCTTAAGTATTACACCACCAATATCTACTGGGTGGGTTTCGTTTTTGCTTGGAATGGTTAGTTTGGTGAATTGTTGGGGAATTAGTGAGAGGAATTGTTCTACAGATATATCAGCTACGTTCTTTAGGTGGTGGGGTAGAAATTCAACAATTAATGTATTACAGTTTGATAGTATTTTTTCCATACCTTGCATGGCAAAATATTCTGAGCCTTCAATATCAATTAAAACCAAATCAAAATTATTTTCATCTAGATAATCATCTAGAGAATGTGCTTGCACTTCAATTACCTCTGGATTATCATAGCGGTACATATATTCATTATTTTTTGGAAGGCGCTTGCTGCCACCTGAATTGACTGTATTCATTTGAAATTTTATTGTCTCATGTTTAGAGCTGGCGGCGATATTATGGATCGTTATGTTTGCTGATTTATTAAGATGTAAATTGGTTTTTAATAGATTGAAGTTGTTTGGGTTTGCTTCAATAGCGACTACTTTGTTACAATTATTAGCAATTGGGATTACTAGTGAACCAATATGTGCTCCAACCACTAAAACATTTGATTTATTAGTGATTAATTTGTTTATTCTAGTTAGCTCATCCAAACCATAACTACCATAATTTCTAAGTTTATACCCAACTTCTAAATCTCTTGGATCTACTGCTAAAAGGCCATTTTTACTGTCAACTATTACTGATTTTACTCCGTTACCTAATTGGCGGTTAATCTTGGCTGATTTTCTATTCTTTAGAAAGAAATTTATTCGCCAAAATAAGGCTTTGAGCATATTAAATCCTCAATCGAATTTCATTATATGATTACACTCAGGATAAGAACAAGCGACGGTGTAACGATGTTTTTTCGGTTTGGGAATTTTTAACCTGCATCCACACATATCGCATTGGATTGTGAGTGTTTCCATTTCTTTTGGTTTTGGGGCGTCTTCAAGAACCCTGCCTGCAGTGTTTTGTGACCAGCCTACTGAGTCTGTGTAATTATCGGATTTCTTGATTTTGTTTTGTCTAAGAGATAAACGCATTTTACGTTTCTTTTTTCTTGGACGTGGGGCTTTGCCATCTCCTTTCGGCCTTCTTGGTCTTTTTGTAGCCATTCCAATCAACTACCGGTAGGGGTATTCATATTCAATCACTTCGGAAAATAGAGTATTAGAATAATTACATCATTTGATAAAGTAAATCAGTTATTTACCGTTTATGATGAAGCGGTTGGTTGTCTTACTTGTATTTGCGATAACCATATCGGGAGATATTGGTTTACTCCAGGATGAGGGTGAAGAACATATTGTAACGGTTGATGGTTTTGGTTCAAATATTAGGTTCGTACCTGAAACCTTGACCATAAATGAAGGAGATAGTGTTCGATTTTTATGGAGTGGGCAGTTATTACCACACAATGCAATAGAAGTGAATGAGGTGTTTAACTCCGGCGACGCAATGAGAAATGTTGACTATACATACAATTTCACTTACAATCAATCTGGAGTTTACGAGTTTTATTGTGAACCACATAGAGATCTTGGTATGCTTGGCGAGATTACTGTTCTTGACGTAGAGCAGGACAATCTATCTACAGGGGACGACCTTGAAACTAAAACAGATGATGTTGTTGGTGAAAATAATTCAAAAATTAATTTTAATGTATTATCAGTTGTAGGTTTGGTTATTCTTGTTTTCTTATACTACAGAACAAGAATTGACAATATTACAAAAATATGATTTTATTCTATAATGTAAGATTGACCATTTTCTGGAGAGTGGGGGGTAATCCCATTCTGCTCTAATTCCTTAACTAAGTGTGGTCTAGCATCATTTGGGTCTGAATGATATATCACGACATCGTTTGGGTCACATGCATAAATAAAATCTGTGATTTCTTTGTGCCCGGCGTGGGTCGAGAAAGAAAATTTTTCAAAATTTAGTGAAATGTTAGTTTCTTTACCAAAAATATTGATTTTGGATTCGGTTTGTAATTTTCTACCGCCGGTATCTTCAGCTTGGTATCCGGTAAAAAATATTTCATTCTCTTTTTGATGTCTAAGTCTGTTTAGATACCAAATTGCTGGACCACCTTGTAGCATACCGGATGTTGAAATTATAACGTCTGAATCGAGAGCTTTTTTACGGTCTGATTTACTTGATACTCTTCTAGACCAATTCCATGCATCGTTGAGAAGTTTTGGATCTCTGATAAATCTACTATTTTCTAGTTGTAATTTAGCAATCTTTTTTCCCATTCCATCAATATGAACATCTAATTCTGGGCAGTGTTGATATAATCTAATTAGCATATCTTGTGTTCTACCATTAGCAAAGGCTGGAATTAGCACAGTTCCACCATTATCGGTAACTCGTATGACGTTTTCAATAAATCTAGCAATCTCTTGTTCTTGATTTGCATGATTTTTACCAGCATAGGTTCCTTCAATAAATAGTAAATCTACATTTTTGGGTTTTGCTCCATTAGTTAATGGTGAGTTTCTAGTATCGAAGTCTCCAGTAAACAAAATATCTTTTTCTTCTGACTTTATTTCTAACATAGCTGCTCCTGGTATATGTCCTGCGTTGTGTAGTTCTAACTCCCAATTATTTTGCTTCCAAGGTTCATTAAACTCATGAGTAATCCAGGAATTCATCGCGGTATCTATATCCCTTTTATCCCAAGGAAGTGGATATTTTTCTATACTGCTAATTTTGTAACAATCATTCCACATCATTCGAGATATATCTGCAGTTAGTTGGGTCCCGTGTAGATTGGTATTGTAATTGGCTGGTAACCATGGTGCCATTCCTAAGTGATCTACATGCGAATGAGTGATTATTGCATCTTTTACCAATGGAGCTTCTTTGGGATACTTTGGTGGACTCGTTGGAGCAATACCGTAGTCTAGTAGTAGCCTGTTTTGAGTTTTATCTTCAAGAACGACACCAACATTTCCAACTTCATTACCACCACCTAGGTAGTGATATCTGAAACCTTTCTCAATAGGTAGATCAGGATAACCTGTAGTCCTTCCCGGGTTGTAAAATACCATGGTATCATCTGTTGCAAAAAGTCATTGAAGATTTAGTTGTTGTATATTTCACCTCGCACCCCTTTATTTCCATTGGAAAATATATTTTACCTTAGAACAAGAAATATCTGGTTTTTATTCCATTATATTATAGACTATTTTCAACATACTAACAATGACGTTTCACTAATTATTGTTTTTTTTATGCTTTTCACTAATTATTCCTATTAATTATTCTAGAGTGGAAATAGGGGGGTATATTGTAGTGTTTGCATTTTAATCTGAAAACAATATTATAATTTCTAATGAAGAAAATAATATATTTATCAAACTTATCAGTTTCCATTGTAATACACATAAGTTCCAAATGTTGTCCGCTACAGCACCATGTTATGGGAAGAGTTCCTGAACATGTCTTTGAGGTTAATGAAGACAAATGTTTTGGTTGTGGAGCTTGTATAGCATTGTGTCCAGTTAATGTATTAGATCTAGTTGATCGCATGATTATAGTCGATGAAGAGAACTGTACTCACTGTGAATTATGTATCCCGTCTTGTCCAGTATCTGCTCTAGATATAGTGGAGAATTGATTTTGATGTCATCAATCACAATTACTGGTGGCGGTCTGATAGGACTTTTTTGTGCCGATATATTATCATCAAATCATAACGTAACAATTATTGAAATAAATGCTGAGATAGGATTTCCAGCAAATTTCCCAGGAATTATTAACCAAAGCAGTAATATCTCTAAACTTCTAGATTCTGAAGAACTATCAAATCTGTATATATTTGATAACGGCAACCAGATAAATTTTCGAACAGAGTGGTTTGTAAAATTATTATCACATAAACTAGCTAAAAATAAAGTAGATATTATTCATAGAACTAGAATCAAGTCGATAATATTAGAAAAAAACCAGTTAAACTTACAATTAAAAGGTAGTGAATCTAGTAAAACAAATCTAATAACTGATAAATTATTTGATTTTTCAGAATCATTAATCTCGGGACCAAAAGGACAAATACACACTATTGACACCAAATCAAATCAAATTATTAAACCAGATATACCAACTAAACAGTTCTTTGTTGGTACTTGTCTTAGAAACAATCTAACAAATTTGAATAAATCAGAAATAATCATTGAAAGAAGTGATGGATTAGCTGAAGTTTGGTATGAACCTAAACAAAAAGAAACCCCGAAACAAGGTTGGATAGAATCAAAAATCCTAAATGCATATTATAATTCAAAAATAATGACAGTTGATGACTATTATCAAAAAGCCCAGGACATAATCAATACAATGGTGATCTAATGACAACTGAAAAATTATATCTTACAGATATCCAAGCTGCATATAAAACAAGGTTTAATGGAAAAATAATCGGCGTTGAAGACAATAAGATAATCCTTGATCGGTCGCTATTCTACCCAATTGGTGGAGGCCAAAATTGGGATATTGGATTTATTGAAGGTGATAACGGAAAGATATCTGTTACAGAGGTAAGAGGCAGAGATTTAATCGAACATCATGTTGAGCCAAACCATCAGTTTTCAGTTGGTGATGAAATAGTCGGTTCAATAGACTGGGAGAGGCGGTATAGCCACATGAAAATGCACACTGCGCAACACCTTATGTCAGGACTTGCTTATGAGAATTTTAATGCCACTAGGACAGTGGGAAATCAAATACATGCTACCCATTCAAGAATAGATTTTAACCCAATATCATTTACTGAAGAAATGCTAGAAACACTGGCCAATAAAGCAAATGAATTAACCAAACAATCTATCATAGTTGATGACGGTATTATGACAAGAGATGAAATAAATTCAATAATGCCACCAGATAGAACAAATATGAATTTACTACCTAAATCAGTTCGAAATCTAAGAGTTGTAAAAATAGGTGATGACGTTGATTTATGTCCTTGTGCCGGTACTCACGTTGCAAATTTAATCGAAATCGGTTCAGTAAATATAATTGGTAAAAAATCAAAAGGTAAAGGCACACAAAGAATAACTTATGAATTATCACAATCAAATGATATTTTAGCACCAGATTCAAGAATCATCTAAAAAATCATCTAATTCCTCTATCATATCTTTCCATTCTTCTCTAGAATTAATTTTCTTCTCCACATCTTCATTACTTACATTGTTCAACCGCAATTCCAATTTTATATCTTCACCAATTCTATCAGAACGATCTACTTTAGCGATTTCTTTACTAGGTTTTGTCATAGTTTGATAATATTCTTGGTTATTTATTTCATCTTCATTCCAAGCCTCTTTACCGATTTCCTTAGACTCTTCAGGTGAAGGAGGGGCATCTTTCCATTTGTTTTGATTACCCAAATCTCTAATTGTGTTCTGTTTTTTATTTTTTGAAAAATTTACTTTAGTTGAGCTAATAATCTCTCTTACTTCAAGCACCGACATATGTTTTAACGTAGCAATATTCTCTTCAGAAAACCCTAAACCACTCATGAATAAAACATCATTAATGGTATCGCTGACATCATTTCCCATATTCCATCAAACCATATTTAACAACCATACAATCGCTTTCATTCAAACCTAAACAGTGTCTTATTTTTAATTCTATCAATAAAAAATTGAATATTTCCTATCAAATCATTATGTAACAGGATTCAATAAACTAGAGCATTTCAATTATCCATGGCGAGTCGCGACCCAAGAGCCGACATCGTCGATACAGACCCATTTCCACAACCAAAAATACGTAGAATTCATTCCCAAGAATCATCAACGGGTAGTTCAATGTTTACTATTGACGATCTACAAAACATGTTTACTGGTAAGAAAGCAGCACCGCAACCAACAGGTAATAAGAAAATTTGGGAATTTAGTGATATTGAAAAACAACATCTAGGTTTGGCCACTGCAGCATTTACCTTGGCCCTAGGTTTTATGGCTGTTAGAGGGTTGTCAGGAATCTCAACACTAGGTATGAATACTTGGATTATTACTCTACTATTAGCCATGCCAGTAATGCTGTTTGCAGTTGGCCCAGCCTTCATATTACACGAAATCGGTCATAAAATAGTCGCTAAAAAATACGGTTGTTGGGCAGAATTTAGAGCGGACCCAAAAGGGCTTAGATTTGGTATAATGCTATCCTTTTTCCTTGGTTTCTTGTTTATGGCGCCAGGTGCAGTTATGGTTTCAGGATTGTTAAAAAGACGTTACAACGGATATATTGCCGTTGCTGGTCCGTTAACAAACCTCTCTTTATTCATAATAGGAATACCGATGTGGGTACTTATTCTAGGCATCACTGGGTCCTTTGATCTAACAAACATTCCAATGTTAGAAAATGGCAGTAGGGCGTATGCTGATGGGGGTTCAATAATTTGGCAATCGATGTTAGTTGATGCCGGTGTATGGTGGATTTCAGCTAACCTTATTCTCGGGCTATTCAATATGATACCATGGGGACCATTAGATGGGGCTAAAGTAAAAGATTGGAATGAACAGGTTTTCTATGGTGTGTTCTTTATATTCTTAGTTCCCGTTCTAGGTATGTTTCTTGGATTTTGGTCTCCTACAGCGCTTTTGGAAGGATTAGTCAATAAAGTATTCTAATTTATTCAAATTGGGTAATTATTAACTCAACATGAATAAAAACTCAAAAACAACCATTTAACCACTACACTGAAAGACAAATCAAAGATATGAATTTCTAATTGGTTGTTCATCTAAATGGAAGAATGAATAAGTTGCCCACCAAGTTATTGTGTCTAGAGCATCAACTAGGTTACTTGTGCCGGTTTGCTCATCCCCGTAATCCTTACCAGTAGTATCCATCCAATCAATCATCTCATCAACAGTATCGCATGTTTGGTGATAACACCAATATCCATCAACAAGGCCACCAAAACCCATAGTAACAGTACCCAAATTATCTTGGAATGTGGCGTGGTCTGACCTAGCAGTTGTATCTTCATAGACGATAATTTCAGGTCGATCTTTAGCCATCCAATCATCAACTTTCCACGTAGTAGCATCATGCCCTTCACCAATCAATGGCGAAACCTGTTCTTCAACACCGATAGCATCAGAACCAATCCACATAGCTAGTCCAACCATTCCAGGCTGATTCATCACATCATGATCTAGACTTGGCCCAATGTATACACGCATTGGCCAAACTTCAGAATCTTTAGGATACCCATCTGGGTCTATTTCAGGTTCTGGATCACAATTTCCATCTCCTCCTCCATGGCCGTTGCCGCAAGGAGCACCACCGCCACCCGGCCAGTTAACTCCAGCCATGTCTAAGTTGACATAATTCGTAACTTCAACATCAGGATTATCTTCCTTAACCCAGTAATCAGTCCAGAAATCACTACCTCTTTTACCACCTTCTTCACCAGACCAGAGACAGAACACCATGGTGTTCCTTGTACTATATCCAGCCATAGCTTCTGCCACTGTCAATACCATACTAGTTCCAGCAGTGTTGTCATAAGCCCCAACTCTAGTTCCATATGTTCTACCAAATATGTGAGGATCAAGCATACCACCATTAACAGGGGGGGCAATATCGAAGTGCGCTCCAAACACCATCCATTTATCAGGATCTACTTCACCAAATCGATATCCACAGATATTGTATGCCTCAGGATTTTGGGCACCGGTCATCAAAGAATCATAGACAAATCTCTGAACAATAACTTCTAAGCCAAAATTTTCCATTGTTTGAATGAGGTACTGAGCCGCATCCTCATAAGCAAGATTACCTTGGCCAGCCCACCTATCTAGATAACCAACTGCACCATCGCCCAAGTCTGTTGGGTCGGGGGTTTCATCAGACATAACGTTGATGTAATTGTAAACCGTTCTTCCATCAACAAGCCCCATTGAATGTCTTCCACCATCTGCTTCACTATACGCAGCGGCCATTTGACGTTTAATTGACAATTTAGTTACCGCAACGGAGTCAGATGAAATATTAGAATAACTAATCGTGTCTAGTGAACCATTAACTCCAGGAACTCTTACAATACTTGGATTTTCATTAGAATCATATCCTCTTCTATCAAACCAAGTCTTCCAAGATTCCTCAATACTTCGAATAGGCCAAACATCTCTACCATATTCTCCGAGTAAAACAACGGCAGTATCAGTTCTAGGTGGCGCCAATATATTCAATTGAACCGACTCATCAGACTTCAAATCTATTACAGTTGAGTTCTGCACAAACCCGTTATCCTCATTCAAAATCAAGTAAGGAACAAATACCGATAAATCAGCTTTAGCAGTTATGGTCATTGGTTGAAAAACACCACCAGAAAGCATTTGTGGAGTAACCACTACATCTTTCTCAGAATTAATACCACTCTGTTCAGTCTCACCAAAGCAACCAGAGAACGCGGCACTAAACATCAACAAAACAAGAAGCACAGCCCGAGACGAACTCCTTCCCAACATAACCATCGCTATTCTATCCTATTTCTCAACCCATCGGTCATTTGCTAACAAATCAATCAATTGATTTATCTAGTACCACGGACAATATATAATTGAGAATATGATTGTAGTATCAACTAAAATATATGTCAAGAATAAAATTAACCAAACCCAAAGAAATAAGTTTTTGTGGGCAAATTCAATAATTTACTATGAGGAAGACGAAAATTGCCCGGTAATTGAAGGCTAGTACATACAAACTCAATTATTATCGAAAGCCCCTGGTTTGAATACCCAGCGCAATTCATCATCTTTATCATAGTATGATTTAATTCTAGGCTCATTAGCAACATGATTGTGATATTCAAGGAGTGCCGGATATGGCTGAATCATTGAAGCATCAATACCATCAAACTGCCCAGAAAACATCATGAAGATATTGAGAAAGGCCTTGACATCTGCTAAACTAATATTCTCAGTGTTGGCAACCCATCCCGTAGTCGAAGAGGCAATCAACGACTCCAAATCCTTCAACCCCAAATCAATTTTACCTCCTTCAGCAAATAACGCCTTTCTTGCAGCAGCCTTTTCATCAATATCTTCAATGTAAAACGTCGGGGTAAAATGCACCCTCCATCCATTAATCAACTCGATGATTTCATCAACTTTTCCTCTCATATAGAGATCTTCAGGCTCTAGGCCAGCTATTGAGGCAGCATAGCGCATTAACGCCCCAGATTCGGCAATTGTTCCACTGGGAGTTTTCAATACTGGCAAGTAACCCCAAGGCAACTCACCATTATTTTTCAGTTCTTGATATCCATCCCATTCAACAGTGGTATTTTTCCATGGTAGTCCAGACAACTCTAAACAAAGTCTAGTTGGCTCAGCATATCCAGGCGATTCAAAATAGATTAATTCGTGCATGTGCCTTCGATTAAGGCTTAGTCAATTAATACTTCTACTACAAAATCAAGTTACTATTCTTCACTTGAAGATAAATTATCCAGTATAACTGAATCATTAATAGTTACACTTACTACTTTTTCATTTCCAACATAGTCTTTTTTAGACCCATCATCATTTTCAAATGAATCAACATCTTCTTTTTCTTCAGTAATAATGCTAATGGCGACACCAAGTAATCCAACAGCAGAAACAATCATCAATAGTGGAATATATTTCTCTAAACCCTCATCTTCACTTTCGCTTGCCTGGCTAATATCATCTTCACACCCAGCGCCAAAACAATCACCAACGCTAGGTAAAACCCCCTCTTCATGAACATCTATTCCAACAAAAATAGAATTAATCCAAACATTGGTATGGCTGCCATTAACCATTCTTTCTAATTGATAATCATATATTCCAGACCCATTTGTCCCATTGAAGTAAAACACTACAGATTCCGAACAATTTTCATCTAAAAGTGTGCCATTTTCATCATAAGCACAATCAAAAACCATCCACGGTGAGATAAAATCACCACTATCATTGAACAGGCCATTTTTATCAAGGTCAATACTAACCCTCATGCTAGTATTGTTAACACTATCACCCACCTTGAATTTGATACCATCTCCTTCGACAAGGCCGGCTGTTTCAACAACATCTTCAGGAACTGGACCCCCTTCTTTCAAAATACTCATCATTACATTTGGAGTATGCGCTTGAACGGCCAAACACGGCGCCATCATTATCAATACAACTAACACCACCACTCTCCGCATATCAATTCCCCGCTATTTTAGGCTAAACCATCATCACATAAAGTCAAAACGGGCATTAGTATCGGCATTAACATGCGGGGCAAGGAGATAGCACTCACCTTCTTTCTAGTACTCTTGATGGTGTCTAGCGCGATGTATGTTTTTTCGGGTGAAGAAACCTCAGAAAATGAAATTAATTCAGTAATT
>CAXGZX010000026.1:0-18499 GCA_964014545.1 uncultured Candidatus Poseidoniales archaeon
CTAGTATTGTCAACCCACATGCTGAGATTACTTTTACCGATCCTGATGGAGAAGTCCATTTTTGGCCTCGAGTAACGGAGAGGCTTCCGAGAAAAGTTGAATCTATTAAGCCACATCCTCACGGAATTTTACTTGGACAATTGCAAAGAATGCTTAGCGAGTCAACGGATTCGAGAATGTCGGTATTTTTACGAATGAATTTCTCAGGAGTATCTGGAAGAGCGGCCAAAGAATTGTGCGCAGCGGCAGAGATTGAGGTAAACGTCAAGCCAAAATCGATGAAACCTGACCAAATGCGGGCGCTTTTGGAGGCTTTTCAAGGCGAAAAAATGTTCAATGGAAAGCCAGTAAAGTTACTTAATCCGCCAACTAATTGCCTCTCGCCAATTGAAGAAATGCTCATCAAAAAAGGGCTATCCAAAACAATTGATTCAAGATATGCAACAACTATGACAAGAGTGCCAAATGTTTCCCTGGGCAACCCATACCAAGTAGAAGTTGGACTAATTTTTGGTGGTAATATGGCCGCAGATAAGCCGGTGGAAGTATTACGTTTTGCTAATCGAGTACCATTGATGTACCAACAAGGTGGATGTTTACTCACCAAAGCCATTGAAAGTGTTGATTGGCGACAGTATGGTCTAGATCAGCCCGGTGGGAAAGGAGTTCCAAAGGGACCTGCTGCAATATTGGTTCACTTAGCAAGTACAAATGTTCAATTTACCTCAGAAGCTAAAGAGGCTCTTGCTGAGAATGGTGAGGTGATAGAAGAGGTCAGAAAAGCCATGCTAGAAATGGGGAGAGGGCTTAGAAAGCATCTAGAGAAGAAGAAAAAGATGGCCAAGACCAAAGAGAAATTCGAACTAATAAATGACATATTGCCGGCAATTGCCAAAAAATCCGCGGAGATTTTAGCAAAACCTGTGCCAAATCTGGCAGGTTCAATCACTAAGATAATGTCTGCAGTGATCTCTGAGAGTGAAACTGTATGGAATAAAGCAACTAAAATGACTGATGTGTCAATTAAAATTTACAATTACACTGCTCGAGCAAGGGCTTACACAATATTGGCTACGTGGCCAGAAAAATCTGGTGGGAGAATGGAAAATAATGTCTTTGGTGGAAGAAAAGAAGCAACTGGTGTTTGGGCTTGGAAACTGGAAACTCTTCAGCCTGGAGAAAATCTTACCATTACTTTCAGTCTGAATGGACTGGAAAAAGGCGACTGGACGGAGACTGATGTGTTTTATCGAGGTAGTCAAGAAATTATTGGTGCCTTGAAGATGGACGAAAAATACCTTGATGAAATTCGTAATCAAGAAAAAATTATGCAAGAACTCGAAGCAAAATCAGAATCTGGTTTCCTAGAGGCTGCGCCAAGCGAAGAAACTCCACAAACTGAAGAAGTTCCCCAGGTGGAGCCTGCAGTTAAGCCGCCAACTGGGCAAGCGACATTATTTGGAGGTGAACTCTGATGGCACAAAAGCGAATGTCGGCAGAAGATACCAAGGTAGCTATGCATTCAGTGGTTGGTGAAATGTATGATAAAATTGTCAAAGGTGAGCCTCCAACAATGACTTTACCCGTAAGAACAAAAACCAATATTGGATTTGACAAAAAATTAGGCGTCTACAAATATGGCAAGAAGCGATCAACTCGTGACGCAACAAGTTTAGGTTCGGCAAAGCAACTACTACGCGCATTGCACGTCATTGAATTTATTGAAGAAATGATTGATTCTGGTAAATCTTCAACTTTAAGAGAAATGTATTACATCTCAGAAAGTTGGGGTTTGGGTAAATTTGGTAGCCAAAATGAATCGAATAACCTTGCTGAAGATTTAGAAATTGTGACCAAATGTCTGCGCGAAGATTTCAAATTACGTCCTGAAGAAGATGGAGCCAGAATGATTGGCAATCTAACCTTGCAAGAGCGCAACAGACGAGGTGAATGGATGAGAATCAATGCGCGAGATGATGTTGGGGATTCGGGCTACGGCGTCCCATATAATGTTGAAAAGGAAAAAATCGAGCTATTAGAACATGATATCAATTTCATCATGGCGATTGAAACTGGTGGTATGTTTGACAGATTGGTCGAAAATGGGTTTGATGAGGATTATAAATGTGGCCTACTTCACTTGAAAGGTCAACCAGCAAGATCCACTAGAAGAATAATCAAACGAATGAGCGAAGAATGGGATTTGCCAGTCGTTGTATTCCTTGACGGTGATCCGTGGTCTTTCAGAATATTTGCCTCAATTGCGTATGGTGCAATTAAGACTGCACATATTTCTGAATATCTAGCTACACCAGCTGCGACATACTTAGGAATTACCGCAGATGATATCATGGCTTACGAGCTACCAAGTGACGACCTTTCAAAGAAGGATATCGAAGCACTGAACGCTGAGCTTTCAGACCCTCGGTTTGCTGATTCATGGTGGCAAGAACAAATTAACATGATGTTGGAATTAGGTAAAAAGGCTGAGCAGCAATCATTAGCAAAATACGGTCTAGATTTCGTAACAGATACCTATTTACCAGAAAAACTCGCTGAATTAGGTCTTGCTTGATTTGTACAAGCATTGATGGAGGACTTCCGCCGAGGGTTGGATATGGCGCAGAATTCTGGTAATCCTTGGGCCATGCGTGTAGCAATAATTGGGCTAGTCTTTATTTTGCTTGGATCTATTGCGATTTTCTCTAATGTTGACAAAATAGATGATGCTGCTAGTCCCAAAAAAATCAATGAGGCATCGATAACAGGCGAGGGTAGTGTTACGGTTGAATTATCGAAAAGCTGCTACTCGGCAATTGTTGTAGATGACGATGCTAGTAATGTTAGCTTGTTTAAGATGGTTGGTTCTAATGTACAAGATGATGCAATAGAGACTACTAATTGCAAAACAGACTGGACACCAATGGACTCTGATGGCAGTAAATTTATCATTATGGAAGAGTGGGAAATAGACGAAAGTGGCGAGTATGTTTTACAAATAGTATGCGAAACGGGATGTGAAAATTCTACGGTTTGGTTGGTTGATGCAACTAGCGCTCAATGGAAATTACTTGAACAACCAGCACTCGTATTTGGCGGAGCAACTTGCTGTCTTGGCATCATAATTCTACCTGTAGCGTTTATTCTCTATCAAACTAACAAGAATGGCAAGGGCCCGAAAATGATGATGGTTGGAGCTAACGGACAGATGATGCCAATAACTGATTTAACTCCAGAAAATATTGCCAAGTTACAGCAACAGGCAGTTGTTGAAAAGGTAGACAACCCGTTTGCTGACACGGGTTTAACTGAATCAAGTGACTTTGTTGACGGCAGTGAAGATGTACAAAACGGCACGTTATTGACTACGGAACAAGTATTTGCCCTAATGAAAGGAGATGTTGATGAAGCACAGAGCAGGGTCAGCGATCCATTCGCCGATTATAATCGGGTGCGCACCGAACAGCCGGTGAAGAAGGCAACAAACACAAAGGAAATCGCATCATGGGATGACGGAGATAACCTATTCACTAAACAGGAAGCCGAAAACAAGACCAAAACGGTGCTAGACAAACCCCCAAAGGCCACAGAGGATAAGCCGTCGGTAAAGCCTAATGCATGGAAAGATTGGGACGAAGATTAGGTGATTAAGTGAATAAGTATATCTCGATTAGTATCACAGTTATTGGTTTATTGATGTTGATAATCTCATCATTAGCGGTGACTAATAACTTGAGCGATTCAGAATCTGTAGATGCGATGCTACCACCTTGTACTGTCGAACAAGGTTTGCCAGTAGTTGGAGAGGATGAGGTGACTTGTTACTGGGGAATGTCTGGAGAAATACTAGAGATACCGAGCGAAGCGATTGCTGCTGATGTAGATGTACAAATTTCTTGGCAGAAATCTGGCGTGTGGATTGGTATTGCTGAGGCCTCAGAAGCAGAAAAATGTGTATTAAAAACGGATTATTACGAGTGTGACAAAGATTCTGTTACTCTAATAGCTGGTGGACCTACTTCTAATGGTGAAATCATATGGAATCCTAGCCCTGGAGAGTATCGTTTTGTTGCGGGAGGCGATGATACACAAACATTACAACAATTTACGGTAGATTGGGAGTATGAGGCTTCATTAAAGTCTGGGTTAGCAATAACCATGATGGTTATTGGCGGAGTCCTATTGATTACTGGTGCATTGCTAATTTATCAGAATAGCAATAAATAATTTGAAAAGGTTCTTCAATTAGGTAACCTTAGGTTTAGCAATATGGCAGACCTTGACCTAGCACTATCCCTTTTGCAGAACAAAGTTCGCAGACAAATCTTGGAGAGATTAGTCCGAGAACCGCACTATCCTATGCAGTTGGCTGAATTGATTGGAGTGAGTCAACAAGCAATAAAGAAGCATTTGAAAGAATTAGAACGAGGAAATTTCGTGACCAAAATGAAGGTCCCAAGTGAGAAGGGCGGGCCACCAAGAACGATTTACACTGTGCAAGAAGCGATTTCCATCAGAATTGATCTAGGCCCTGATTTATTTAATTGTGAACAACGAAAATTACCCGCTGGCGGACCTATGCGGTTATCGAGGAAATTACCTGAAGCAACTCACGGAGTTGCCGAAGTCGTCAGTGGTAGGAAACGTATCTCAGTAAGTGAAGGTGTGGCATATTTGGCTGAACTCAATCAAGTGATTGAACAATTAGATGGTCAAAGAGATGCATTGATATCATTGCACCAACATATCAGAAACCGCATCTCGCAAGGAGTAGATAGTGATTTTGAACAGTATGAAGAGAGGGCAATGATTCATTCGATTATTGAAGCGCCAGAAAAAAGACTCGATCTTAACATGTTAAGCAAGGAGTTACAACTGGGGCAACGACAAGTTTCTGAATTACTAGAAGAAGTCAGAGCGAAACTTCAACGACAAATCTCTGAAAAGGCAGGCCACGTAATAGTTACCCCTGAAAACTCAAACCTGTATTGGTGGCTTGGAGATTACAAAAAGCCTAGCTGAGTTAATCTTCAGATTCAAGTACTGAAACTAATGAAGACTGTTCAGCAATCCTCAACTTTGCCTCTTCTCTGCGAGCCTTACCGACAAAGTAAACAACTCCAAGTAAAGACAGGGTTAGTAAGATTACGACAAATGGTAATGCTGTTTTTCCAATAACTTGAGATGCAACATCTAAGAATGGGTTAGGTGATTCCAATGGTTCTGAAACCGCTTTTACGTTATTCTTTTCACTACCTTCGACAATTTCATTCATCGGGTCGACTACTACATAGACACCTTTGCTTCCAGCAACTACTGGATAGAGTAGGTAAATTTCAATTTCTTTAGCATCTTCAGAGGCATCTGGAGCAAGTAGAGCACCGACGACTTGACGCATGACAATACTGTCTTCGGCACATCCATTCTTCTGTATCTCATTGATTATTGATTGACTATCAACATCATCATATTGACATAATACGATTTCGATATCTATTGCATGAGTATTACCTTGATTTTGCAGTATAATACCAATAGGTATGGTTGAATCAATATCTGCGCTATAATCTGTAATGATTATCTCTTTGATGACAAGATCTGGTGCTTTTAGACTCAATGTCACAATAAATTCGTTACTGTCTAAGTTTTCTCCTTGCCAAGATGGTGACGAATCATAATCGCCTCCTTCAGTCATATCTCCTGCCTTAGATACTACTTTCAAACCAACTACTCTAGTGTCTAATTTAGCTGTGGTTGAGATTTTTACCACTGCAACCATTTCTATTGTTTGGTATGGCGCCATCTTAGGCATCATGTAAACAAAACTATCACCAGACGGAATCACTGCACAACGTATCGAATCCTGTGCTTCTTCAACTGTTGCATAGAAGTTATCAATTTCTATTTGGCTGGCATCCCCTGCAGGCATTGGTTCAGATATCTCGACACATGGTTCGTCTACTTCCAAATCATTGCTTATCTTCTTGATAGTACGCCATTCAACAGACCAACCAGTCAAAGTACCCATTCCAGGAAGCTCTGACCAGATTAAGGCGTTACCTTCCTGTTGTGCGGTGTGGTTGTCCAAAGTTGGCCAGTCTTCGACATTGCCATTGTTGGTTATGTTAACTGAGAAACTGACTATTTTGCCGGGTGCTGATACTTTCACTGGATTGTCTACTGCTGGATCCATGTAGACTTCCATGTCGTAAAATTCATTGACATAAACGTACAAAAAGTCTGAATCTCTTTCTCTAGTTAATCTATTATCTTCGTTTGGATATGCTTCTTCAGAGAGCGTTTGGAATTCTACTACATACAATCCTGCTGCAATGTCAAATTCTGGTACATTCATCAACACATCGAAAGTCTGATCTGAATCACGATCTAGTTCCTCAAGACTTTCGCGAGGAATTACGATGTCCCAGTGGCCAGTTCTAACAGGAACCCCTGTTGGGTCCGTTACTGTGGTTAGTCTGTAATCAAATCGGTCAGGGCCGTTACCATTGTTGATAGTAGTGGTTGGTAGAACTATGTTTTCACCAGGATTAACCGCTATTGCAGAGACTGGATTGCCAAAGGAATCAGTAACTGTTACCAACCTATCTGCATCTCGCTCAATATTGGTTTCAAGGCTGTATTCATGAATAACGTTGATAGTATATCTTGCTGAGTCTGAGACTTTTTGATAGCCCTCTAAGTTTGCTTGCAAAGTTATACTCTTAGAACCAATGCTAGCATCTTCTGGAACACAAAGTGTAACTCTTACTAAGTAAGTCTTGAAGGTAGTACCTGGGTCTAATTTCCATTCTATTGGAGTGCCAAGTGTTGCATCGCTACCTCCTAAAGTTTGAGAGAAGTCAACATCAACAACCCAGTTTGATTGTCCCCATGTTGCATCATCGATATCGTCTGGCTTTTCTGCTGGAGCTCCTGGGGTGCTAAAGATTAGATTTCCAGTCTCAAAATTCTTGGTGACATCTTGTTCAAAGGTGTGGCATTGTCCTGCCATTACTTCTTTTTCACTGTCCTCTGGCAGCAATTCTTCAAACACAATATTTCCTTCAGATTGTATAGAAACAAAGATGCCTAATTCAAGAATATCATAAGTTCCTTTGTCAACAGACTTAATCGGTTCGCCTTCTGACCAGCCCTTCAAGTAGATTACAAAGGCACCTGGGTCTTCGGTAGATGGTACCTTTACAGTGAGTATTTTGGTAGTAGATTTGCCCGGGTCAAGTTCGACACGTAGTGGGAAAGTAATCTCCCAACCAAATGGTAGTAACCATTCTTGCTGACCTTCCAAGGTATTAGGGTCCCAGAATAGGAAACTATCCTGAACGTTACCGGTATTGGTTATCGTAATCGAGAAGGTCGCTTGACTACCTTGCTCGATATCCTGGACACTAAGTGATGTATCCAAACTTATTCCGTGAACAACATCCATCAATGTAAGAGTGGTTAGATCTGATCTGATAGCAGGGTCTTTGTAGGATTTTGCAGTCACTACTATCTGGGCTAATTCATCTTCATTTGCTTGATAGATAGTTGGTGCTTGAACTCTTAGATAGAAATTAATGAATTCTCCGCCTTTCAGATAGATTGGTGTGGTTGGGGTAATTTGAGTTTGATTGTTAGCAAAGAAAATTTGCACGGTCCAATTTGTTGGTACTCCTGAAACATTTAATCCATAAGTATCTGCAACTAAATCAATGTCTCCAGGGGTAGAATTGTTCATTGTCATATTGTACAGTGTTTGTTCACCTGGCTCAATTACATGATAGAAGGTTTCGCCTAAGGCTAATTCTACATCTACTTGCCCAGTTAGAACATGTGAATAACAGATGGTAAATGCACCATTTTGTTCATCATTACACTTGTTTCTATCCGACCAACCAACGTGGGCACCACTTCCCAGATCGTTAGCAAATGCAGGAGGAATTCCTATTTCTGGCCTACCTGCTGTATCTGTTCCAAGCTTATTGCTGGCCCATGAAGTAATTGAGACAATATCCCATGGATCAAGAGCGAACTCTCCTGTTCCAACAAGGTCTGTTTGGTTCAGTCTCGTATACTGTACCTCTTCCCCGGCAGTAGTATTGCCGGAATCAACCCAAGCAATGTGAACATTGTTTTGCTCGTCAGTTAGTAAAGAAGGATAGATTGAATGTCCAGACCATGGACGATTTGCTGCCAAACCGGATAACCCTTCAACATTCGAAATTGGAGTGTCTTGAATTTTCTTTATTGCGTAGGTAGAGAGACCTTCTTCAGCACCATCAAAAGCACCCGCACCTTGTAATCGAAGTTTGGTGTAATATACCTCATAATTGGCAGATTTTTCAAACCCGTAATCTCTACCGTCCATCCATGCAATGTGCGTATTGCCTTGCATATCAACGCCAACGGATGGGTGGAAAGAGTATGCATCGTCGATAGTAACTCGTGTATCGTTGACTACGACAAGGTGGCCTTCTTCTCCAGGCCCGGTATCTTCAATGTAATTGCCGTTGACTACGCTGTGACCGGTTGCTCCAGGCGTCCATGTTGGATCATTTTCCATCTTGGCGTAAGGATCTAATACGGTCATGTAGATTTCTCGAGAATTATTTGTAGCAACGAAAACCATTGCTTCTACCAGCAAAGCCATAGCGCCTGCTCCACCGCCACCGGATGGGAATTCATACGCCTGTCCTCCAGCATTTACCGTTCTAGGGTTATTTGATGGATCGGAGCCTGGACAATTTCTGGCTTGTGTTGATACGACGCCGTTTGGACACTTTGCCAAATCAAGGAAGTGGGATTGAATACTGCCAGCGCCACCGTAGCCTTGACCATAAAGGCCAATTGGAATTACTCCAGCCTTAACACAGTTATCGTGCGCTTCATCTATTGAATTAATATCATCTGCTTGTTGAGATGGGTCACCGTCTTTAGGACCTTCATCGGAAACAGGCAACACAATCTTTGTTGCATTTGGATTCCATTTGTGATCTGCTGAAGTAGCAGGATTTCCTGGCACGTTGCCGTTAGTATCTTTCCAAGATAAGCAAGCCCAGTTGGTCCCTGGACCCCAATCTTCTCCAGAATTACCGGAGTATGGGTTGCCGTTGTAAATGGTATTGCCTAGCGACCTTATTCCTCCAGAATCATCTCCGTCGCCAAGGGGTGTTGACCTTGGTCCGGCGTTTTGGTTGAATCCTGCACAATCTCCGCTGTCAGCCGCACTTGGCAGCCCAAACCCTCCATCTAGACCGTAAATTGTTTCATAAACAGTCATATTGGCGACTTCGAGTAGTGGCTTGATCCCCTCAAATGAAGAACCATCAGAGAATGTCCCGCCGTAAATTACCGTGCATACATCCGCCCATTCTGAATACATAGAACCAGAGGTGTCTATCACGAAAACCAGCTCTACTTTGCCGCCTCTTGTATCGTCCCAAACGATTTGCACTTGGTCGTTAGCGTCAACAACAATATCTGGGTGGCCTTTGTGCCCGATAATGGGAGTAATCAATGTGTCATCAAATAATACGATGACATTGTTAGTGACAAAGTCTGGTTGAAGCATACTGTAGTATATTTGTGGTTGATTGAAGAACTTCTCTTCCGAATCATATTCGTCTTGCCATGCGATGTGAATATTGCCTTGAGAGTCAACATCAATAGATGCCCAATCTCTATCTTGAGCCCTTTGAGAAATAATCGTATCATCAATACCTGTTATTGAATTATCAGTAGAGGTTTGACCGTTGAACGGCTGAATCTTGTAAGGGCTTAGTGCCGTATACATGATTTTGTGAGTGCCTGATTTGTCAGTCCATACAATGTGTATGTTGTCATCTTCATCAGCAACTACATCAGGATGCCAAACCTTGTGAATTCCTGCGTTAGTAATTTGGGTCGCATCGATTAGTGTTTCACCGTTACTGGCCACCATCGAATAATACAGGTGCAGATTATTTCTTGCCCATATGATGTGGACATTGCCTTGGCTGTCACCAACTATCGCGGTTTGGGTATCCGAAGCTGAACCACCGTCAACAATTTGTTGAGGCTCGGTGATAACCACCGTATTTGCTTCAGCAAAATCGCTTGCTACCACCATTCCAGAAAGGGCTGAAAGTAGCATAATTGTTACTAAACTGATTGATTTGAATGTTTGACTCATAGATAAACCTCGCTTATAGCGATTTATCCATGGCCTCTTCATACTTAACTACGACCCATTCAGGTCAGTTTTGAACCGGCTTGGATTAGGCCCATTCTGATGGGTCAAAACTAGTGCCAAAGGACATTTTTTCGTCAAATTCAATTTCTGGGCTTTTCGTATTTGCTTGTGTAATGTCAATGTTATTACTCCGCTCTTTTTGCACCGCTTCCCGATTATCCCAATCGTCAACTGGCCCGGGCTTACCGACACCTGGCCCATATGAATATTTTATTTCGTGAATTATGCCTAGCTTAGCTAACCAGAGCCTCCGTAGTGAGTGCATAAATTCATGCTTTGTAACACCATCAAACCAGATTGGCAAGCTAACATTGAATGCTTGAAGTGGACCCGGCTTTTTATTGTCATCGTGACCCATATGTATACCCCAGTCTACTGAAGAGTTAATCAATTGAAGTCGAGCTTCGTGAATCCATTCAGACCATCCATCGCTATCATCCTTCATGTGATTTTTCATTTCCTCTTGTTGCCCTTTGTCTACTCTAGTCATACTAGAAATAGCAATTAAATCACGATTTTTTGGGATTACTACCGCAAACATATGGCCTTGTTTTCCTTGTGGATATTTAATCAAAATATGAGCGTGTGCTCGACCATCTGGCTGTTCTTTGACAAAGAGCCTCTCCTCGCCTAACCACTTCATGACCATAGACACTATCTCGGTTGGGGACACATACCCCGCGAGAACCTCATATTGTTTGAATGATACGCTACAAGGTTAAATCAAAATCTGCTAACTCACGTTTTATTTCCCCTAGCGCAGCGGCAAGTTTTTGTTGATCGGATTTAGAAAATCTTGCTCTCCGATAAGAACCTCGGAGATCAACATAATCGTCCCAGACCAAGGAAAATAGTCTTCCAGTTAGTAAAGAAATTGGAAACATTAAGAACCACGCAATTACAATTGTAGCCCAAACTGCGATACTTCCTTGGCCAAGAACCGTCGTCCAATCAAATCCAAACATCGCGTCAATCTCACCAGATTGCCAATACGACAGTGCTACGATAATAGTCGATGATATCGGCCAAATGGTGATTGAGCCAAACATTGCTGCCAGAAATTGATACGACGTTCTAGCATCTATCCCTTCGTCAGTCGAATCACCTAGAATTCTGCCAAGGACAATTTGAGGCAACAAAGACAGGAGAAAGACCGGTGAGAGAACAGTAAATAACGCAATTCTTGAAGCTGCCAAAGGCAATTTGGCTAAGTTGGCCCTTCTAAGTCCATCCGATTGGCGGTTTAAATCTCTACCATCTAAGCCGTTATTATGCAAAATCTCAGCCGCCTGTTCAGCCTTTTCCACCAGTGGATGAGTTATTTTTGGTGGTTGTAAATCATCAGCATCCAAAGTTCGTTGTTGGTTGGCAAAATGATTTCTAAAATGGCGTGCTGATTGGACTTCTTGGCTCCAAGATTTTGGCGGGTTGCCTTCAAGTCTTCCTTTTACATGGCCAAGAAGTTGTAGACCGCGATACTCATCCCATGAATGGACATCTGGGCTAAGTGGTACTAATTTTTCTCTTAAATTATCACGAAGACGAAATACCGATTCGGCTGGAGGCTCTGACCAAGTTCCATCGCCAACCGCCTCAATCAAATTGTCTGGAATGTCTTCACTTTCGACTTGTATTGGTTCGCCATACTCAACCCAAACATCCGTCCTAAAGTGTTCTTTTTGCCTGAAATGGAGCCCTAATGGGATTAATACTGGCAATGGCTTGTTGGAGGTTGCGGCAAGAGCTCCAGCAGCCAGTACAGTCCTCATAGGCCCGGGCTAAGTTGGCCCTTCTAAGTCCATCCGATTGGCGGTTTAAATCTCTACCATCTAAGCCGTTATTATGCAAAATCTCAGCCGCCTGTTCAGCCTTTTCCACCAGTGGATGAGTTATTTTTGGTGGTTGTAAATCATCAGCATCCAAAGTTCGTTGTTGGTTGGCAAAATGATTTCTAAAATGGCGTGCTGATTGGACTTCTTGGCTCCAAGATTTTGGCGGGTTGCCTTCAAGTCTTCCTTTTACATGGCCAAGAAGTTGTAGACCGCGATACTCATCCCATGAATGGACATCTGGGCTAAGTGGTACTAATTTTTCTCTTAAATTATCACGAAGACGAAATACCGATTCGGCTGGAGGCTCTGACCAAGTTCCATCGCCAACCGCCTCAATCAAATTGTCTGGAATGTCTTCACTTTCGACTTGTATTGGTTCGCCATACTCAACCCAAACATCCGTCCTAAAGTGTTCTTTTTGCCTGAAATGGAGCCCTAATGGGATTAATACTGGCAATGGCTTGTTGGAGGTTGCGGCAAGAGCTCCAGCAGCCAGTACAGTCCTCATAGGCCCGGTGCGAAATCGAAGCATGTAGGAATCATTGTGGCTTGTACCTTCAGGAAATAATACGCAACCGTAACCATTGGCAATTCCCGATGCTAAAGTCATCAACGAGCGCCCGTTGAGGAAATTTGCCTCTTCCTCGGTACAACCTCCGCGAAGCAGTTCTGCTTTCCTAACTACAGGTTGTACCGCCATTCTTCTAGTCCACCATCCAAGCATTGGGCGAGTCACCAAATCATGACGAGCCCCTAAGACAAAATATCTAGGGTGATTTAGAGTAATTTGTAAGGCATCAAGAACGCCATTTGTGTGCCAAGCGCAACACAACGACCCCCGGTCTATTGGGATATTTTCAATACCCGATGCTTCAAGTGAACGAAATTGAACCTTGCTTATTCTGTGGCAAATCCAATAAATTAGCTTAGTCCAAAAATAAGAGCCCGGAGTTTCTCCTTGAAAAGATGGCATTGGAGTGGTCAGCAATTTATCCATTTTCATATTTTTAGCGGATTTAGACAGATAGGGTAATGTATCACCGCGATGGTCTAATACCCCATCATTCATCTCTTCAGGGTCAGGGTGCTTCATTGAGTCATCTCCGCAATTTGTTTCGCTAGACCGGCTAACTTGGCGTGTTCCGGTTCGCCAGCTGGTTTGGTTTTTGGCCACATAGACATTAAGGTCAAACCACCATCACCACTTGTCCTAGGAATCACATGTACATGTACATGAGGTACTTCTTGACCTGCAAGTGGCCCGTCATGGAGGCAAATAGTGAAATCTTGAGTAGAAAAAATCTTACTCAGTTTTTGCTGTACGGCTTTTACTCCAGAAAATAATTCGGCGATCTGTTCGTCACTAAGTTGGGATAGATGGCTTGCTGCTTTGCGGGGAACTACTAGCGTGTGGCCTTCGCGACGGGGAAAAATATCTAGAAAAGCATACCAGTTGGTACCCCGACCGACTTCGTGCGATGGGATTTCTCCCGATAGAATTTTTTCAAAAATCGTTTGGTCGGTCATACCTATGCTAAGACAACTCAGTTTTTGTTTTTCACTGAGGAGGTAGCACCCAATTGTCCTTCGGGCCTTTCCTTACAGCAAGGGTTCCAATATTGCCTTCATTATCAACTGTAATATGATGAATTAATTCGGGATTTTCTTCTTTAAAGTCGGTTCTTTGATGTACTCCTCGTGACTCATTTCTTGCCATTGAAGCGCGAATGGAACACGTTAGCAATCTGATACCTGCTTGTATTCGATGTTTGGCAACCAGATTCGTATTTGCAATAAGTGAGGTTTGGTCTAAATGGATGGCCTCCGCTAATTCTGCGGTGGTTGATAATTCGGCTAAATAATTAGATAATTCTTCTGCGCTGTTAGCGCCTGAAGTAAATTTAGTAGCAATGTCTAGAAGTTTGGAATCGATTGAACCTATTCTTCTTACCGTTTCTGCTGTTTCTTCACCACCAACAATTTGATGATTATCAACACATTTTTGCAGGGCGTTGACTAAATTTTCCGTATTGGCGAATGATTGGGATTGGACCCATTCAGCTGCATGAGTTCCCGCGTTGTTGCCGCCAGACAAACTGTCTAGCAGCCTATTTCCTGGTAGAGTTCCTGCCCCGTTCAGGCCAGAACATGCTGCGTCGCCTGCCGCATATAATCCGGTGAACCATCTTGACCAACTACCTACAACGGCTCTACCATGCTCGTCTGTTGGAATACCCCCAATTGTATGGTTGACTCTATTTTCAAGCCCGACAGTGAATTTATCCATGTCGACGCCGGTTGCGCTTTTTACAGTCCTAAACACTGAATTCCACCATGTTTTGTTATCGCCCATGTCACGGCTATCTAATACAGCAGGGCCTGACTCTAATACAACATCACATAAATCGGTCATTGTATCTGCCGAAAGAGTGTCTCCAGAGGCATTGTAAAGATTTGCCCCATACCCAAGAATTGTTGATGAGATGTTGAGTTTTGAGTTTGCCACGCCTAGTGGGGTTTTAGCAATAAATTCCATCCCTCTAAGCGGCATACCGGTCTGCAAAGCCAAATCAGTACCAAAACCAATAGCGGTTCCTTGGAAGAGCCCTTCATAGCCACCATCAGCGATGATTACTGCTTTGGTTTGAATTGCCACAAATTGGCCATTAACCATATCTAGAGTGACTACGCCATCGACTTTGTGATTGGTTTCCACCAACATCACGGGCAATTGATCGCTGCGCCTTACCACGCCATGCTTCATACATTGTTCTTCCAAAACCTGTTGTATATCGCGCACTGAGGCATCGCCAGCGTCAACCAATCTAGGACTACTATGGCCGATTCCTTTGTGAGTTGATGGCAATCCCTTGGGGTCTCTGCTGAATACTACTCCGGCTTTCTCTAGATGATTCATTTCATCTATGGCACTGCTAGTTTTACTGGAGACTATGTCTTGGTCGCACAGAAAATATCCTGACTTGATTGTGTCTTCTCGATGACCGCGATTGTTCATTTCCTGAATCGATGCGGCTAGACCGTCTATCGCTGAATTATCACTGCCGCCAAGTGCGGATGAAGAGATAAGTAGAGTTTTAGCCCCATGTCTGGCAGATTGTGCCGCAGAACGCAAGGCTGCGGGACCATCGCCGATTACAAGAATATCCCATGCTTCCATAGTTCATCACCCAGTAATCTAGGCGAGGAGTGACTGGGAAATAAGCAAACCGCATGAACCTGAAAAAAAGTCATCGCGGTCAGGTAAAAACTGGGATATCTTTTTCACCAATTTTTCTGGCTTTTTCTAACCTTAACATACGCTTTCTGAGAACACCTGATGAGGTTCTACTAACTTTTGTTGTCAAAATTTTAGATTCTAGAACTACCCCCTCATCATCCCTTAAGACAACTTGAAGGTTAGTATTGCCAAAAAATTCTCTATTCCACGCAACATTCATCCATAAAACAACGCCTTTGTGAAGATACCTCGGTAGCCAATCAAGGCTGTCTTCATCCTTGGGCGCGGATAATTTTAGTGCGGTTCTCGGGGGTGGACAGGCCTCTAATTCAAATCGGTGAGTTCGTGACAAGGGTTCGCCGTTCGGCACTAAAACTTCGACCCTAACATTGCATTTTTCAAAGGTTTGATTATTCAACACAATGAACAGATTGGTTGCTCCTTCTACGCAAACGTCGTCAAGCGCCACATCCATTCGCCATTTTGCCCGAGAGATTTCGGGCCTACCGCTCAATAAATCGATTTGCAAACGATCTAACAAATTAAACGCACTGGGTTGCCATGCTTTGGCATGAGAAATTAATCTTTGAATAGTACGCCAGTTGAAATCTTTGTCAGAGTCATACAAAATTGCTTCTAGTTTACCCTTATTGATAAATGTCGAAAACTCTTTCGATGTTTTCTCTGTTGATAATTCGCCTACATCATGGAGATATAACAAATATAGCAGCCTCTCTAGTGCTTGGCGTTTATCATATCCTGGCATTAATGCTGCATGGAATTTCTTTTTCCATTCCGCCCAGTCGAGTTGTAGATCAGGATCTAAATGTGAAGATACTAAATCGCTTAGAATGCTACCTAACTGCGTTTGATGATGAGTGGGTGCGTGTAATACCAAATTTGGAAACCTATCACCAAGTTGTCTAATATTTAGGTTAGTATATTGGGCATGTAAAGTATAAACAAAGCCGGTAATTACGGAAACCATTAATGCCAAATTCCAGGCCACTGAACCGGATTTGGTTGCGGTGGCGAGTATTATCATTGAAAATGAAACACCAATAAGTACAGTGCTAATCAGATTATATCTTCTATGGTCCCGAAGGCCGTCAATAATTCGATCAATTCCGGGCTGAACTCGTAGAGTATGGCGTTTTCCATCTGAAAAACCACCTTGTTCACGCAGTGAAAGTCTAGCTTGCATTGCGTGCCAAGCAGATTCAACAGCGATAATGTTTGGTAGTATCGCAAGTAATACAGGAATTGGCAATAATATAATCACCCAATTCATGTCAGATATTTGAGATGGGAAAAACACACCTAGCATAGCAATGAATGACAACAATAGACCAACAATTGAACGCCAATATATCAAAAACCGGTTACGGGCAAAATTGCCGACTAGTTTACGACGGTTTTCTAATTGTGCCCACTGAACCCTAGTTTTCTCTAACGGATCTTCTATCCTTTCAAAACCATGGCCATATGGGTCGGGCAACTCTAGAGCCGACTCGGAATCCTTGGGTTGTTTCTTGGCCATCCTATCAAGTCCTGTACATGCTTACATTTTACCAATTGCCCATATTTTACGAATCTTGAGTCTTTTTGAGCGGGCGCGGCAGGATTCGAACCCGCGATCTTCGGCTTAGGAGGCCGACGCATTATCCAGCTGTGCTACGCGCCCAGCCTTTCCAGTTGCATTCTCATGATGAGTATTGCTATTAATTTGCTAACTGAGATATCTCGGCAACATCTAGTAAAAACCGTTCCAATACAACTCGTGGTTGTGAGGTTTTGAATACCGAAACCTCGCATTTCGCTAGGCTAATCATAATTTCTGACAGTAGCTTTTCCCCTACATTCATTCGTCCTTCGGTTAACAATATGTGTAGATGTTTGACTATGTCCTCTGCTTCTAAATTTTGTTTGTCCATGATTTGATCGAGAAGCCCCATTGCTCCTTTTAGAGTCCTAACATTTCTACCATTGGTCTTTTCCCATCGCCAATCATGTACTTTACCTCTCATAGCCTCTTCAAGCATGAGTTGAATTTCCCGAATCTTGGTAGATGCGACTAGTTCTTGCAGATTATGGCGATTGTCTAACAAATCTCTTTTCCCCATCAATTCGAGGATGAATATTGCCTTACGCAAATTACCGTTACTAACGTGCGATATATCACCGACAACTCCTCTGGCACAATTCAATTTTTCCTGATTCACAAATTCTTGTAACTTAATCTCAATCTGTTTAGAAGAATATCTAGAAAAACGAATGTGTTGAGTACGACTACGTAAAGCCTCGATTAGTCTTGATGGAGTTGTTGTGGTAAAAATAAAACGCGAGGTTAAACTGCTATGCTCCATCATTCTACGCAAATATGCTTGGCGTAAATTACCTAAATAATCTGCATCTTCAATCACTATGATTCTTGATAATTGGATTTTGCCATCCCTATTTACGTTGAAGGTTTCTTTACCGGAGGGCGGGCCTGGATCATTTGGTACATCAACTAATGATTCGGTGAAAATATCTAGACTGGTTAAGCCAGCCAGGGTATTACTTGACCCGCTGGGCCTTAGAAATTCTTCAAACTTCTTCATTGCTCCAGGCATTCTTGAGAGATCTTTAGCGTTGAGAATATGCGTTGTTGCTTTCCAACCTGGTCCTAGTAGTTGTCTCGCCGCTAAGCGCATTGCCGCAGTTTTCCCAACACCACTGGGTCCAGAAAGCAGTAGGTGTGGGGGGTTAGTTCCTGATGCTGCGGTTTCCAATGTTTCTATGACACTAGTGGTTAGTAGTAAGTCAGAAAATTTAGTCGGAGCTTTTGTCTCGAGCCACGACGTCATGAAAACAATTTACTAGACGGCGGTTATTCAATTATCCGCGTTGTCTTCACTCGGCTATAAGTTTCTTAGTACCGGTTCTACGAAGCTTCATGAAGACTCTTGAACCACACGCTTTGCAACTAATTCCATTGCGTTCTCTGTGAAAGGATTCGATGCTGCCACATACTGCACATTTGTAATCAACTAGTTCAACCATGGTACTCAACTCAAGCCACCCCACTAGTCTTCCTTTGTTAACCTGTTTGTCGCGAGTTGGGGAAACTAAATGCTAAAAAGCAGCATTTTGGGAGGTTTGGCGCCCACTCCGGGAATTGAACCCGGGTCGCAGGAATGACAATCCTGCATGATA
>CAXGZX010000027.1:0-18333 GCA_964014545.1 uncultured Candidatus Poseidoniales archaeon
CACAATGATATCTTGAGACGATCAGTTGAACAAAACCGACCAAATTTATTTGCTAATCAAATGCTGAATTTAGCCAATGCTTACAATGGGTTTTACCGAGATTGCAAAGTCGTCGAAGATGGAGAAGTAAACCTACTCTATCTGGCGATCTCTGAAATTGCTTCACAAATGTTGGAATCCGGCATGATTGGATTAGGTATACAACCATTAGAACAGATGTAATCAATCTGAGCGATACCATCCATCAGGTAACGACATAGGGTCAACTGGAGTATTATCTTTGACAATTCTAATAACTTCCATTTTCAATGCCTCAAGACCCACATTTTGCAGGGCTGAAATAGTAACATAGCCACTTGAGTCGAGTAATAATGGCAAATCTGTGTAATGTTCTTCACCTTCGTCCAAATATTCTTTTTCAGCCTTCACTACAGCATCCCAATTTTCTGGTTTCTGTTTGTGTAAATCTGCTTTAGTTGAAACTACCATCACCGTTGTTTCGGCTAATAATTGTAAGATTTCCTCTAGTAAGTTATTCTGCTCTTCTACAGTCATTCCACATTGTTCACTCTCATCAATTAAAAACAAAACCAAGGAACCAAGATTTTCTAACGCGGAAATTGCTTGCATTTCAATATCATTACGCTTTTCCATTGGCCTGTCTAAAAGGCCAGGAGTATCGACAAGTTGGTACTGTAATCTGCGAAAGGTAAAGTGACCGAGATGGATTCTTTTAGTAGTAAATGGATAATGATTTACTTCCATGTTGCCTGATGAAAGAGCGGAAATGAAAGCGGATTTCCCGACGTTTGGAGCGCCACAAACGACAATACAAGGTGAAAGTTGATCAATACTTGGAAGTCTTTTCAGGACCTCCCTAGATTCACTGAGCCATTTTAGAGACGGCCCGATTCTACCCACCAGAGATGAAATCCTACCATAGGCTTCTCTTCTGGCCTCGTGCATCAATTCAATTCTAGCCGTCCGAATTATTTTTTTAGTGTTTTGAGTGGAGATATTAGAAATCTGCTTGGCTGCCCATTGTAACATTGAAAGATGGTGACGATAATCATCACAGCCAACACATGCATCTATCATTGATACATCAAATTGAGGAGACTGGTCTAATGAAGGCCACAGATTAACAGTATCAATTAGATAAGTTGCTAAAATATCCGAAGCAGTTTGAATCATTCTGTTAAGTTGTTTTCTTACTCTAAATACCCGGTCGCTATCATCAACCCTGTCTGCAGCCTTTCGGGCCCTAGCGAAGGCTTTGTCTAACAATTCTTCCTTAGTAAGAACTGTCGGCAAGGCTCGCCATGACACTTTCATTATATCCCCAAATCAATGCTGGCACTCAATAGTTGAATAATACATACCCTTGACAATAGGTATCGCAATAGATTTGAAGAGCGAGGTTAAAGTACGCTTGCCGTTAGGTTCGGCTATGGCGAAGAAGAAGACTGACGCAGGTTTACCAAAATGGGCAGTCCCAATATGGGAAAAGATGGGTTCACCAAGTATAGATGACTATGAAAGTGTCCATAATGGTGAATTACTTGAACGTAGACATGGACTACGCAAGGATGATTTGGTAGAAATTTTGCTGGATGCAAGAGCATTCAAAGAAGGCGATGATATCATTGTAAAAGGCCGTCTACTATCCTCTGGAAAAACCAGTATTGAGATTCTTACTGATGCTGGAGATACTGTTTACCTAGCAAGAGATGTTATTGTCAAAATTAAATTAATTGCTCATACAAGACCTGCTTACATCGATGACAAGGAATTGTTAGCCTTTGAGAGAGCGGATATGAAAAGAAGATCATCACTACATGAAAAGGTCGAGAAAGAAGTCAAAGGCCGACAAGATGATTCCCATTTATGGGGCTGATTAAATGTCGCTGAAAGATAAACGCTGTATACCTTGCGAAGGAGGTATACCACCCCTGACAAGTGAAGAAATCCTACCACTTATTGAACAAATAAATGATGACTGGGAAGTTATTGCTGACCATCATATTGAGCGAGAATTCAAATTTTCAAATTTCCAAACTGCGCTTGATTTTGTCAACCAAGCGGGTAAGATTTGCGAAGATGAAGCACACCACGCAGATTTTGAATTATCTTGGGGTAGAGTCAAAGTTATGATATGGACTCATAAAATAGATGGTTTAGCAGAATCTGACTTTTTCTTAGCCGCTAAAATTGATGATATATCATAGGTGTCAAGATGTCTGAAGTTCAAGATGTCCTAAACAGCCGGAGAACGGTATACAAATTCATCGAACAAGAAGTTGAACAGAACAAAATTGACCAAGCACTTCTGGCAGCCTCAAATGCACCTTGTCACAAGCATACACATCCATGGAAATTCTTCATAATGGGAGAACAGATAAGACAAAAATTAATTCCGACTATTACCAAACTGGCTAATGAAAAATCTCAAAAAAATAAGTCTCCAGATTTAGCAAAAGATGTACAAAGAGCGGTAAATAAAGTAATTCTGCCACCGGTAATAATTGCTGTGGCAAGTAAAAAAACTCCAAATGATGATTTTAGAGAAAAAGAAGATTATGCTGCGTCAGTTTGCGCTTTACAAAATCTTGTATTGTCATTTTGGGATAATGGAATTGGCAGCCAGTGGACTACTGGTGCAATCACTAGACACGAAGAAACATACGCTGCATTAGGTATTGACTCAAATAACTGGGAAATCATAGGCTTTGTCAAATCAGGTTATCCAGCTGCGGTACCTAAAATTAGTAAACTTTCAGTTGATGAAATTTCAGTTTACTTAGATTAATCAAAGTTTAACTGGTCTTGTTGCACCACATGCTTGGCATTTCAACAAGGTTGTTCTGTCCTCTTTGATAAACATGGTATCTGGTGAGGAACATTGGCTACACATAATGTATGAATTAACGTAATTAACTATGGTTTTCTTAATTCTTTTTGGTGGAATTCTTCCTTTGAACCTAGCTCTTGGACCGTCTCTTGATCCAGAGGTACCAAGATCATTCAAAATATACTGGTAAACATGATTTTCATCCCTGTCCATCATAGATACAACTTCGTTAAAATTTCTAAGAATGGTATTAGATCCCTCAATTAGAATTTGTGGCTCTGGTAAACGCCATCTTGATTTACCAGAAATATTCTCAGGTATTTTATCCCTGGCTCGGTCTAACAAAGACTCATAATCGAAGTCTGCCATGTATATTGGTCGGAGGTTTCATTCTTCAATGCTTGGTATGGCAATCAACTAAACATTGGTTGTTTTGATGAAAGGTTTGATGAATGGTTGACTCATGGGTGTCATTGATAGAAATGGTAGTTAGCATCGAAGAATTACGCATGACTGCAATGAATCTCCGCAAGGAAGGTTTGAACAGTCAACAAATTGCTGATGAATTATCTCTCTCGCAAGACACTATTTCATGGCTATTGGCAGGTAGTAAAGGCGAAGAAAGACCAAGTGATGTAAGAATCGGTTGGAGAACAATTGGCGTTAGACCAACAAGGATTTCGGCGGTTGGAACTATAATGGCAGATGTGGCTGATGAAGAATTAGGGTTTGAAAACATTGACACAATAGTAGGAATTTCGATTAACGGTATTTCATTTGCCCATGAAGTCGCTAGAATATTAGATTGTGAATTCACGGTTTTTAGAACTACTGATATTGGTGATGGCTCTGGTTCTTTATCAAATAAATATGGACAAGTTTCCGGAAAAAAGGTAGCAATTATTGACGATGTATTGTCCACTGGCAAAACAATGGTCAAAACTATCAACGCCATCAAGGCTGCGGGTGGAGAAGTAGGATTAGTGATCGTACTAGTTAACAAAACAATGAGAAATGAAATCGAAGATGTTCCTCTAAGGGGCGTCATACGTGCTGTTTCTGTTTGAGGTGATTAGATGCACTGGGCTGATGTTGTTGCCCTAAATTTGTCTAGACGTGGAAGTAAACATATTGTCTCAACCGGCATTACTCCGAGTGGTGAATTTCACATTGGTCACCTAAGAGAAATTCTAACAGGGGATATGATTGCCCGTGCCGCAAGTGATTCTGGACTTGATGTTGATTTCATTTTCATAGTTGATGATGCAGACCCACTCCGCAGAGTATATCCTTTTCTGGATGAGGAATATGCCAAATTTATCGGTCATCAAATCGGTGATATACCCGCACCAAAAGCAGATGGTAAACCTGATTACCATAGTTATGAAACTAATGGCTGGAACTATGCTGATCACTTTCTAAATCCATTCCTAGAAGCACTTGCTACAATTGGCGTCAAACCAAGAATTGTCAAGAATTTGGCATCATACAAATCTGGCAAATTTACTGAATGCGCTAAACTTGCTTGTGACAATTCGGATAAGATTAAAGAAATAATTGAACGAGTTTCAGGTAGAGAATTACCAGCAAACTGGTTCCCTTGGAGCCCTTTGGATTCGAAAGGTTCTCTTGAGGGCGTTTCGGTTACTGGATACGAATTCCCATTAGTACACTATACCGATAAAGATGGCAACACTGGTTCCTCTGATTTATCAAAAGGTCAAGGGAAACTCCCTTGGCGAATAGATTGGCCTGCTAAGTGGTCTTGGATTGGCGTAACATGTGAGGCTTTTGGCAAGGACCATGGTGCGTCAGGCGGGTCATATGATACTGGAAAAGAAATCTCGAAGTTATTTGGATATGATGCACCGCAGCCACTGGTTTACGAATGGATTAGTCTGAAAGGAAAAGGTGCAATGTCATCATCTTCGGGTAATACCATTGGTCCAATGGAAGCGCTTCAGTTGGTACCTCCTGAAATCTTAAGATACTTAATTGCCCAATCTAAGCCTAACAAAGCAATAGAATTCGATGCAGGTATGAGTTTGGTCAATTTAGCTGATGATTATGAAAGAAATTCGTCGAGAGATTTTGTTAGTGAACTTGCTGATGACACATTATCTCGCAGAAGACGTGTACAAATCGAAGATGCTCAAGGAGCAATAAAACTTTCAGCAATCAGTAAGCCAGATACAACGAATAATTCTACTGTTTCATTTAGACACTTAGCACTGCTTGCGCAAACCAAACTTGAAGACCAGTTGGTTTGGGACAGCCTAGGGTTTACAAAAAATGACCAACCATCTGATTTACTTAGGGACCGATTACAAAAAATGCGTACTTGGATTAGCTCGGAACATTTCCCTGATGAAATGAAAATTGTGATGATTGAACATGTTCCTGAAGCTCTACTAAGTGAACTGTCAGACGATGAAATTCAAGTATTAATTAGACTGACTGAATTACTTGATAATTGCGAATGGACAAATGAAAGTATCAGCAACTGTATTGTAGAATCTGCCAAATCTATAGATAAATCACCTAGGCTGGCATATAACGTATCATACATCTGTTTGATGGGCAACAAAAAGGGCCCGCGTTTAGCCCCGATATTGACTGAACTTCCTAAAATAACCATAATCAACCAACTAAGGCGTTGTATCGAATCCTTTCAGTAACCTCACAATACACTAATATTGGCTATTTCACTCCGTACCATTCAAATGTCAGGGGGATTCATCCCTTGTCATGGCCGGGGTTTACTGTCCTATCTGCGAAGCAGATGTCGAACCTGCTGCTAAATTTTGCCTATCATGTGGCCATGATATGCATACTCAAGGTCCAATCACCTCTACAGGACACGATTTAAATCAACTTAAGGCTGTTATTCGAATGAGAGAAGATCTCTCTATGGCTGAGAAATTTGATATGATTGCCAAAATAGAAGAAGGTGCAAATCCAATAAAATTGGGAATTGCTGCACCTGCAGATGGAGAAGACGTCGACTTGTCTGACGCCTTTGGAAATGTAGAGTTAGAATCTCCGACCCAAAATATTTCTGTCGATTGGGGTAACTCCCCAGCAGCCAATGCGGCTGTAAGAGCAGTAGTTAGAGGCACAAGTGCATGGGATTTGATTCAAGACGGTAAATTAGACCTGAATGAAGGGATGTTTAGAACAGCCATGGACACTGGAATGGAAGCATCAACACACATTCACGATGTTGCAAGTGGAGAGCATGAAGGTATTGACCCTGATGCCATGAGAGCGATACCAGTACTAAAGCCACCCAAGCGCAGTTTCTGTCCAAGATGCGGTTCTGACATACATGCTAATACAATGCTGCAATGGCGTAAATGGCGTGATTCTGCCAGTGAAGTAGTCTCGATGCAACTTGAGGCTTCAATGGAAACTGCACTTATCCAAGTGGCATCGCATTACATCAATGTCATGCAGGCATTGCAAGATGAGCGTGATGATGCTTGGGCAAAAATAGAAAAATCAGACCCTGCTGAAATCGAAAATAAATTGCGAGATAAACTTGAGAAAAGTATTCGCAAAGAATTAGAAAAGGAAATCAGAGCCGAAATGGAAGAAGAATATGCTGGTAAGGAAGTTTCCTCAGTCGCTAAAAAAGAGGAAAAACCAGCCGCTAAAAAATCAACTGTCAAGAAGACAACAAAGAAGGAAACTAAGGAAAAACCAAAACCCAAGAAAGGCGGTGGAATGTTTGGCAGTAAGAAGGTCAAAAGAAAGTATGAGGGTGAAGATGGGGGCAAGGTTGATTGGTTCCTCAAGGATGCTTTAGACACAATCTATGATCCTCATGGAACTGGAAAAGTCCTCAAAGCAGCAACGATTCTAGCGAGATCATCTGAAGGCAATGTCAGAGTCAGAGATGTAGTACGGGTGTACAGTTCAGAAGGTGAAGAAGGGATTAGTGAACTTGCTTGGACTAGCCCATTCACTAGATACATTATCGAAGCTTTTGATGAGTGTTGAGACTAATAATTGACTTGTAACCTAACTGGTTCCATTTCACCTTTCATCATTGCCGCAATAGCTGCGACTTCCATTACTGCGCCTCTAATTGTCGTGACGAATGGTATATTCAATTCAACAGCAAGTCTTCTCATCATATTACCGTCTCTTACTGCACCTCCAGAAATTGTTGGCACGTTTACAATGAAGGAAATTTTTCCCTGCCGCATTAAGTCTAAAGCATCTGGATGCATTCTCTCTCTTATTCGATAGACAACCTCTACAGGTACGTCCTTTTCTCTTAGCATGTCTGCAGTACCTGGAGTTGCATAGATAGTAAAGCCAAGTTCGATTAAATCTTTGGCGATAGGGACGAGATTTTGTTTATCATCATCTCGAACTGTGAGGTATACACCACCACCTTGTGCAACAGGAACTTCAGTTGCTAAACGTGCCTTTAGATAAGCCACATCTGCATCAGCATGGGAGCCAAATACTTCGCCTGTGGATTTCATTTCAGGTCCAGGTGCAGGGTCAAGCCCTCGCAATTTGATGAATGGGAATACTGGTGCTTTAACACAAACATTTCCAGATGTTCTAACTGGTATTGTTTGTTCTGATAATGGAATACCAATAGTTATTTTTGCCGCAATACGAGCCAATGGTAAACCGGATGATTTAGCCACGAATGGTACGGTTCTTGAGGATCTAGGATTGACTTCCAAAACATATAGAACGTCGCCTTGAATAGCAAATTGAATGTTAAAACAACCAATTATGTTGAGCCCTAAACCAATCTTGATAGTTTGTTCTCTAATCAATTCCAACATTTCTTCCGAAATATTTTGTGTCGGTATAAAGCATGTTGAATCACCAGAATGAATTCCTGCTTCCTCAAGATGTTCCATGATTGCTCCAATAAGAACTTCCTTACCATCAGAAGCAGCATCAACATCAATTTCAGTTGCGTGTCCAAGATACTCGTCAACAAGTAGTGGCTTATCCGGGGCAAGATATGCCTCTGCTAGATAAGCATCGAGTTGTTCATCATTTGAAAGAATCTCCATACCTCTTCCACCCAAAACATATGAAGGTCTAATCAAAACTGGATAGCCTATTTTTTCTACAGCATTTCTTACATCGTTGGAAGTCAAGCCAGTCGCTCCTCTAGGCATAGTAAGACCTGCTCGCTTGGCAAATTTCTCAAAGCGTTCTCTATCGCTTGCCTCATCTATCGCATCGCAAGAAGTACCAGCAATTTGCAAATTTAATCCTGATTTAGATAGCTCAGGAAGACGTTTCTCTAGTGGCTGTGACAAGTTAATGGCAGTCTGCCCGCCAAATTGTAACAAAATAGCGTGTGCTTGTTCTCTAAGCAAAACCTCAGTAACACACTCAAGAGTAAGTGGTTCAAAGTACAGACGATCAGAAGTATCAAAATCTGTAGAAACTGTTTCTGGATTGTTATTGATAAGAATCGCATCCTTACCCGCATCTCTAATAGCCATTACAGCATGAACACAGCCGTAGTCAAATTCTATTCCTTGACCGATTCTTATTGGGCCACTACCAATTGCCACATACCTCTCTTTATCCATTTTAGCTAAGTTTGGCACATGATCAATTCCTTGCTTGGTATTTGGCTCATAAGTCGAATAATAATATGGCGTTTTAGCAGCAAACTCTGCAGCACATGAATCGACCATGCGGTAATTAGGATGCAGTGAAAGTGAATGTCTTCTACGCATTACTGAATCTTCATCTCGACCTCTCGGTAACGATTTATACCCTTCAGGTGGGAATGAATTTAATGCGTCAGCAATGTGTGAATCCGCAAAACCGTTAGATTTCCACTCACGCAGTAATTCTACATTAATTTCAGTTGGATTACAAGATAAGTTTACCATTTCTTTTTCAATGTGGGCAATCTTTTCGAAGCGATACAAAAACCATCGAGTGATTCTAGTTATTTCATGAACTTGCTCCACGGTCCAACCTCTTCTAAAGGCTTCAATAAGCGCGCCCATTCTTCGGTCTGTAGCAATTTTACACCAATCAACTAAAGTAGCATCTGGAAGAGGTTCATTGGCTCTTTCGGCCATAGTGTCACCCTCTGATTCATCTGCTTTTGTTAACGGACGTGGATGAGGGCAACCTTGTTCCAATGAAGCCCATGCTTTGAGAAAAGCTTCTTCGAAATTTCGACCGATAGCCATTACTTCTCCAGTAGACTTCATTGACGTGCCAAGTGTTCTATCTGCTGTTCTAAATTTGTCAAATGGCCACCTTGGTATCTTTACTACGCAGTAATCCAAGGTTGGTTCAAATGCTGCAGTAGTACCATCACCAGTGATTGGATTAGGTAATTCATCAAGAGTGTAGCCGACGGCAATTTTTGCCGCAATACGGGCAATTGGGTAGCCTGTTGCTTTACTAGCAAGTGCAGAAGAGCGTGAAACACGAGGATTTACTTCAATCACCCTTATTTCTCCAGTAAACTGATTGAAAGCAAATTGTACATTACATCCCCCTTTGATATTTAGCGCACGAATCAGCCTCAAAGCCTGATCTCGTAGGATTTGATGGTCTTGGTCAGAGAATGATTGTAATGGAGCCACAACTGTAGATTCTCCCGTGTGGACACCCATTGGATCAATATTCTCCATTGTACAAACAATAATGGCATTATCTGCTTCATCTCGCATCACTTCATATTCGAGTTCCTGCCAGCCAAGTATAGATTCTTCAATCAAGACTTGATTAATTCTTGAATTTCGCAGTCCAAGGGTAGCTATCTCGACTAATTCCCCAATGTTCCATGCAGTACCTCCACCTAAACCACCCAAAGTGAAGGCTGGCCTGATTAACAATGGCCATGTTCCAATCTGTTCTGCTGCAGAGATTACCTCGTCCATTGATTTACAAGCAATTGCCTCACTGATTGGCAAATTAATTGAATCACAAACTTTGTTGAATAAATCTCGATCTTCCGCTTTATCAATCGCATCTAGATCCGATCCGATTAATTCAACGCCAAGCTCATCAAGAACCCCAGAATGGGCTAATTCACTAGCGATATTTAGCGCAGTTTGGCCGCCCATACCAGCCAACAACGCACATGGTTTCTCAATCTCTAAAATTCGCTTTATCGAAGAAGACAGTAATGGTTCAATGTAGACCTTATCAGCCATTTCAGGGTCGTTCTGAATAGTTGCTGGATTTGAATTGACCAAAATCACCTCATATCCATCTTCACGTAAGGCTCGTACTGCTTGGCTTCCTGAAAAGTCAAATTCAGCGGCTTGACCAATCTTAATCGGTCCACTACCTAGTACCATGATAGACTTCAAATCATCTCTTCTTGGCAATTAAACAACCCCCAAATGTGTGTCGACAATTTCCTTGAAACGAGCAAATAAGCCCTCTGCATCATGTGGCCCTGGGCAGGCTTCGGGGTGAAATTGTACGGTGAAGCAAGGCTTGTCTATCACATCAAGACCTTCAACTGTTTTGTCGTTAGCATTAATGTAGCGAACTTTCACTTCCTGACCATGGAGATTTTCAACATCCGAAGATGTTGCCCCTGAAGGGTGGGCTGCTAGCATTCCTGACTCTGGGTCAGCGACGGCAAAGCCGTGGTTTTGGCTAGTGATCAACACTTTACCACTTACTAAATCAACAACTGGTTGATTAGCACCACGATGGCCGTAACGCATCTTGTATGTTTTCAAGCCAGAAGCAAGTCCCATCAATTGGTGACCAAGACAAATTCCCATAACTGGATATCCTGATTGAACAGCCTTGGCAAGAGTCTCTTTAGCCATTGAGGCTTTTCCTGGGTGGGCGGGATCGCCTGGCCCATTAGAACAGAATAGTGCATCAATTTGATAATTGTCAATTAACGTAGAGAAATGGGTGTCTGGAGGACACCATATTACCTCAAAATACTGACACAGACTACGCAAAATATTGTATTTTATCCCACAATCCAACGCTGCTAAACGGGGTTTTCTACGACCAAAATCATCAGTTGAACCCTCATTCAAAATAATAGCCTGATCGATTGAAACTAAATCTACTAAATCATCTAGTTCAGGCGAGGTTAACTCTAACAAACGGGCCTTTAGCATGTCTTCTTTGTCAAGTGGGCCAAATACGCACAAAACCGTGCCAAGTTCGCGCACGTTCTTGGTTATCGCCCTTGTATCGATATTTTCGATACCCGGAATATTATGCAAACGGAGAAAATCATTCACTGTTGCTACCGAATCTCGATGATCTGGTTGCTTCATTGCATGGCGTACTACCACGCCTCTAGGCCATACAGAGGATGATTCAGAGCGATTTATGTGAACACCATAATTACCAATTAACGGATAGGTAAATGTCAGAACTTGTCCAGCAAATGACGGATCTGTCAAAGATTCTTGATATCCCATCATCCCGGTTGTGAAAACAAGTTCTCCCTCACCGATTTTTTCAGCACCGAATAAATCTCCCTCATACCGACCACCATCAGCAGTTAACAGAATCCCAGCACCGTTGGCCTGAGGAAATAATTCAGCACCATTTAGCAAACCATCTGCAGCATCTAAAAAGCTGGGATAATTAGAAATTTTTTGATTTGGTGAGCCCGGGCAGAAACTACCGGCGGCTCCCAAAGGCATCGACATTAAACTCTGTCAAAAATGGACTCAAATAATAATTGGGATTGGTGAAATTAATTTTAATAGCGGCTAGATACCTTGTAGTTGGGCATCATAACTAACTTCCAAACCTAGTAAATATATACTAACTAACTCTACTACTAGACTTCTTTAACATCTTTGCCAGTCTTAGAAGGATGAATAATTAACTTTGCATTTGGGAATTCTTGATTAAAGCTGTCTCCATCTGTCAAGGCGTCCAGAAATAGGGCCAAAGCAGCAACTTCTGAATGAGGTTGATTACCCACCGCGATATTATAATCACTTATCTTGAAAATTTCCCCAGGGACTTTAGCACCTCCAACAATAACAATTACTCCATTCTCTTTTGGTATGCTAGGAGTAGTGGACTTGAACGGTTCGCCATACATAGTCAAGTGAACTACAGTTGGCCTATTGACCTCATTATTGACAATATTTCTAATATATTTGAGGGGGCTTTTCTCGTAGCGGCAATCTAATCCATGGCCAAACCTTTCATTCACTGAAACTACATTTTCGAAAAGCTTCTCGTCCTCATCACCAGAGAGAAGAAATTTGTTAACTCCCATGGCCCTACTAACCAACGCTAAGTGAGTGGTAATTCTTGGATCTCGCCCTCTACGATGCCCAAGTCTTAGAACTTCTATATCGATATTAGACATTTCAACACCATGTTCGTGGATTATGCTTCATCAGAAACAAGTCCATTTCGCCCGTCATCTCGCCCAGATGGAGGTGCGATCTCAAATCCTTTCGAATCACAGAACTTCTTTAACCAAGCCAGCAGAGAAGCATCAACAAGTAAGTGCGCACAATAAGTAATTCCGAGCCACAATAAGGCTAATCTTGCAGTACGCCAAACTCCGTCTGACGAGGTTAATTCATCTGTCAGCAACCCTAACGCAATTGGTTCTAGGACATATAAGCAGCATAGAATTATCAGTGCCCCAGATAATAGTGCAGGGGCAAGTTGACCTAATTCTCTGCTGAAATCCCTCAGTAAAGAGGATAATAATCCCAAGCCAATTACGGTAAGTGCAACTTCAGAAAAATCAAGATTAAAGAAAGTTGAAACACCCGTTGATAAATCGTCACTACTAGTATCAACCGTCAACCACCAAAATACCAATATTATTGTTCCAAGCCCACCACTAAAGTATGCTTTGTTAGCAATCATCTTGAAAATTGATGCTCTATCTTCCGGCTTTAATCTAGTAATCAACCTAGTTGCCAACTCAATGCTGGCTTCAGACATAGAATCTAGAGATTCATCAGCAGTTTCGTCCGAAATGCTAACCTCTGAATTCATAAGTTCTCCATCCGACATTGACAGACCTTGAAGGTCACAACTTATCAAATCTATCGAACTGGGCGACTTCATGAGTGAGAACTTAACACCCCAATCAAATCGCGGAAGTGTAATATCGAGCAGGATAAATAGAAAACCCAATGATAATTGTTTTCTAATGGGAATATTGAACGTCACTCCAGATTCATTCTACAAGGAAAGTAGAGTTAATGGTGTTGAAAACGCCTTAGGTAAAGCCAATTTAATGATTGAGCAAGGCGCAACATGGATTGACATAGGTGGTGAATCTACCAGACCAGGGTCTGAACCAATAACCATAGATGAGGAAATTAGCCGGGTTATTCCCTTGATTACAAAACTTAGAGAAATGAATCCAGACATCATGATTTCAATAGATACAAGAAATCACCAAGTTGCCCGCAGAGCGCTACAAAGCGGAGCCGATATGATTAATGATGTATCAGGGTTAAGAAGTGACAAAATGATCGACGTTGTCTTGGAATTTGGTTGTGCTGTTTGTATAATGCACATGCAGGGAGAACCGAGTAGTATGCAAAATAATCCAAGTTATGATAATGTGGTTGACGACGTAATTAATTATCTTGAAAATAAGGCTCAATTATTGGTTGAGCAAGGTCACCCAAGAGACCTCATTGTAATTGATCCAGGAATTGGTTTTGGTAAAAACTACGAACAAAATATTGCTTTAATGAAATCTACCAAACGTTTGAAAGAAACTGGATTTGCTGTTCTTTGGGGTATATCCAGAAAGTCGGTCATTGGGTTGATGACGGGCAAAAAAGCTGCTGTAGACCGATTATCTGGCACCCTTAGCACCTCTGTATATGCCCATTATGAGGGTGTTGACATATTACGTGTTCATGACATAGATGAACATCAAGATTTTTTCAAAGTACTTACCACTTTGAAAAATTAAAGTCCACCAATCAAACCTGCCGCAGCAACCCAAGCACCAAGCATGCTCCCAAGGTTTGTTAATGCGGTTACGAGTAATACTTTACCAGCTCTATTAGACCAAAAACTGCCTAAGGATTCTAATTTTAGAAATTGCTGTAGTTCTTCTGCTGTTGGCTCTGCAACTTTTAATTGAACATAGCCAGCAAACCAACCTGCTGCCAAAGTTGGATTTAGTGAGGTTATTGGAGATGCTAAAGCGGCAGTAAATACCGCCAGAATGTGACCCCGGGCGATAATACAACCAATTGCCGCAAATAATGCGTTAGCCAAAGTCCAAACGGTGAACAGTTCAACTAGGTCAACACCGCTTCCACTGTAAACAAAGAAACCAAACAGGCCGAATACCAGCAAAGGAATTAGCCAAGGAATACTTTTGGCGAATAGGGACTTTTTCGGGATATGTTCTAGTTCAGACAAAGATTCGGTCGGTTTGGAATTCTTTAGGTAACTTTCAACGCCATTCAAATGACCTGCACCAACTATGACCAACGTCTTTTTTTGCGGATTTATTTGTAAGATTTTTTGAGCCAAAAATGAATCCCTTTCGTCGATCAAGACAGAACCAGCTCCGGGTGAGAATTGTTTTAATTCATTCATCAAATCCGTTAGTATATCACGGTCTTCAAGGATTTCATCTAAATTAATTTCCTCATCATCATCTTCTTCTCCAAGCATTGAATACAAAATTTTGAACTTCTCAGTAAATTTCATTTTCTTCCATGCTCTTCGCAAGGTTGTTTGAATATCTCGATCGATTAACTCAACTTCCAATCCTTGAGCTTCTGCAATACTGACTGCAGCGAGTAATTCTGCACCAGGTTGTTGACCCTCATCAAGACCTAATTTTCTCTGCTCTGCTGCAAGCAATGATTGCAATAAAACCAAAGGTGCTTTGCCTTCTTTTATCACCTTAAGCAGGCCTTCTTTGTCTAAGCGCCTACCGCTGACTAAAGAATCATATCTCGACTTACACAATTCAACTGCAACTACATCTGGTTGAAATTCTTCAATTTGTTGTTTTACCGCTTCGACGCTTTTTGTCGAAACGTGTGCTGTTCCAAGCAAACGTAAATTGGGATTTACTTCAACTATTGATGAACTCATGATATACCCCCTCATACATCAAAAATGCCACTCATCATAGTCATGGTAGATTCGATTGCTAACTTTTCCAAGTCAGTGTCATCTGCAGTAGATTTGCCAATTATGAACTCAAATGGAATTTGTCCACCTCCAAGAGTTTTATGTCCGCCTGCAAGACCGTCTGGAAAATTACTAGAGAGAGTCTTCCCCACATGGAGACCTTCTCTATTAGAGCGTACTGAGAGGATTACCTTGCCTCTCCTGGTTCCTAAGGCAATTACTGTGTCAACACCTTCGGTAGGCAGGAGAAAATCTGCAATCTGTGCTAATGAATCTCTATTTTTTAGATTAGATACTGGTGCGATAATAGTAGAATGATGTTGAATTTTATTATTTAATGCATCAGTGAAGGACTCAAGTGCTTCCACTGAACGCGGCGGCATTTCTATAGAACGCAATATATCTTTGTCCACCCAGGCATTTATCCACAGCAGTGCCCGAATATCGACAGCATTGAATTCTCTAGTAAATCCAAGTGTGTCTGTCTTAATGCCAAACGCAAGAGCCGTTGCAACTCTAGATGTCATCTCAAAATCACTACTCATCAATAAAGATGCCACCATTGATGAGGTTGAAGAGTATTCTGAACTTACCATTGCCATGTCTGCAGTAACTGGTTCATTCACTGAATGGTGGTCAATGATAACATGTGGGATACAGTCATTGGGAATGATATTATTAGCACCGGGGCGATGAAAATCTACCGCCACAATAACATCAGAATCTTTTACCACATCAGCAATTTCCCAGTCGAGAATAAGCCTCCTGACTGGAATCCCAAGTTGTTTTACCATCGCTTGATTTTGGTGATGCTCAATCATACCACCATGGACAATTTGTGAGGTGTGGCCGTGTTTGGAAAATAATTCATTCATCGCCAAGGCTGAGGCAAGAGCGTCAGGGTCTGGATTATCATGACAAAAAATAGTGACTTTACTACCATCTGTCAAACCAGAAATGTAATTTTCAAGGCTTGATGCACCTTCATTCCTCTCCCAACCTCTGATACGATCTTGCATGGCAGAAAACGAAATATCGTCAATGCTAATCAAATCATAACCATCACCTTCCATAGGAATAGTAGTTAGAATTGGGGAGTTAGGCCACTTATTTTTTATCGAGCCTAAGGGATCCAAATCATTTAACGACTTATCATCCAAATACAAAATTGCTGTTGGTGAATGATTGTTTAGCGGTAAATCGGTGAATTTTACTGGACCTGGTAGAGCAATTATCTCACAATTATCTAAATTCTGCCCAATAGGTAGGTCCCCTGCCATCCCAACAAGAGTACAATGTCGACGCGTGGAACACCATTTGGCAAGACGTAATCCAAGGCCACTAGAGCCGAATATCAGGAACATACCAACACCACGGTTGTTTTAGTCTCAGTCTTGGAATAGCACCGGAGCTTCTCTTGCAGCACCATGTACTTCGAACAAGTCTTTTCTTTGGCAACCTTTGATAGATGCAACAAAAGTTGTCGGAATCATTTGAATGGTTTTATTGAACGCTGTAGTTTGTGAGTTGTACATTTCTCTTCTGTCAGCAACTTGATTTTCTATTGCCACCAATTCGTCTTGAATCTTGATAAAATTTGAATCAGACTTTAATTCTGGGTAAGCTTCTGCAATTGCGGTAATCCTAGGAATCATTGAACTCATCATTGCTTCAGCCGCACCTACTGCTTTGACATCCTTACTTTGCAGGGCACCTGTTGCCATTTGCCTAGCCTTAGCAAGTTCACCGAATATTTCTTTTTCATGACCGACAAATTTACTAACAATATTCTCAAGATTTGGCAGCATATCATTACGTTGTTTTAGTAATACATCGATATTAGCCCATGATTGGTTAACATTCTCTTCGAGGGATACGAGTCGATTCCACGTAGAAAAGAACCAACCAACGAAGAATAGGAACAGGAGACCGAAGATTAACCCAGCAACTAATAATATCATCATGGTTATACCACTAGAGTTTAACTTATGAGCCTTTTCTTTGTAAATAATTGCCATTATACAATAAATACTCAGACCTCTTGGGGATAATGAGTTGGGTCTTTTTGGTTGTTGAATCGGTATTAATTGTACTTGGAGTACTGTTAATTTCATTTTTATTTGCCCCCTTAGGTCTTGGGGGTGGGTTGCTTTATGTGCCACTTTTCCACTACATAGGTGGCTGGGAAATAGACCAAAAATTAATTATTGTTTCATTATTATTAAGCGCTATAACAAGTTATGGAAGCGGCCTCGAGCATCGTAAAAAGGGCTACCATGATGATGAATTGACCGGCATTGCCCTGTGGGGAGCGATTCCTGGTGCATTAATTGGCGTCCTGTTTGTTTTTGCTACTCAAGATCAATTCAAGAGTATATTCAAATTGATGAGTATAATAGTTGTAGGATTTGTCATTTACAAAATGGTTAAAAGAATTACTCCCATTAAGCAAGAAGAGGACACTGAATCAGATATTCAGTTAGTTAAAATGACATCTTTATCCGCTTTTGGTGGATTTTTATCCAGTGTCATGGCAATTGGTGCCGGCATGATTTACGTACCTGCAATGAAGTTTTTTGGAGCACTTAACACCAGAAAAGCGATTGGTTCGAGTTTGAACATAATGATGGTGGTAGTTCCATTTGCCATTTTCGCCCATTTCATTTTACTAGAAAGTTATCAGTTAGAGGCTATCAAAAATGAGTTGCTGTTTCTAACTGGACTAGTTGTAGTTACATTTGTTGGGGCTAAATCTGGTGCAATAATGGGATTCAGGTTATTTAGCGAACCAATGTTAATGCGAGTATTTATTGGAGTACTTAGCATAACTTGGGTAAATTACCTAATCGATGTATTGTTGTGATAACTAAAATGATTCTATGACCATAGCAATTCCTTGACCGCCGCCAATGCAAGCCGTAGCAACGCCATATTTACCATTACAACGCTTGAGCTCGTGAGCCAGTGTTAGAACTAATCTTGTTCCAGTTGCCGCTAGTGGGTGACCAATACCAACCGCTCCACCGTTAACATTGACTTTATTGATATCAAGTCCTAGGTCTTTGACACAAGCAACCGCTTGCCCAGCAAATGCCTCATTAATTTCCCAGCGGTCAATATCTTCGATTGTCAAACCTGCTTTATCCAAGGCTTTCTTAGACGAAGGAACTGGCCCGTATGCCATTATTGCCGGCTCTAAGCCAACTATACCCCAAGAGATTATCTTAGCTAGTGGCTTGTCACCATCTTGTTTTGCTTTACTAGCAGATTTTATCACCACAGCTGCAGCACCATCGACAACACCTGAAGCGTTGCCAGCAGTAACCAGACTTTCTGGTCCAAATGCAGTTCTTAATTCAGCCAATGACTCTTTGGTACAATCA
>CAXGZX010000028.1:0-17600 GCA_964014545.1 uncultured Candidatus Poseidoniales archaeon
GGTGACAAGTACACCTATGAAACTCAATTCGATGTTCAACAATTGATTCAACAAGCAAACGTTGCTGCATCGCTTAACACATTAACCGGAGACACCGTTTACGAAGTGACTGACATATTCTTCATCAATGTGAATAACATCCAAACATTAGCATATAAGATGGAAATAGATGGTTCATTTACTTCTGGAAATAGTGGAGCAACTCTAGAGGGAATCTCCGGTAGATTGGACATTGGCTACACTGGAGAAGACATCATCAGAGTTAGAGATATGGCTGTAATCAATTCACAGTTTGAACTGGACGTTAAATTTAGGCCGCTTAACTTTGGTTTCTTGGAACAAGATGTCGCAGTTATTTCGTTTGACACCTCTTACAATCCACCAAAAGAAAAGTATGACTTCCCACTACATACAGGTGATCAGTGGTATATGGAATTCTTTGCCTCAACCTCAGTTTCTGGAACCTCCGATTATTTTGACCCTTCAGAATTTGACACTGCTGGGCCTGAAAATAATAGTTGGCAAATTACTGCTGAGGGAATACCGACTGAGGATGGTAACAATATTGCTTATTCAGGATGCGACGATTCATACAAAATTAACGAGTGGAATGTAACTGGAGTGAGTCAAGGATTCAACTGGTATTGTCCAGATGTCAGATATAATTCATGGATGAGAATCAGTAACGCTGCCGGATTCACCATTGATTGGCTGCTGAAATCTTACGAACCTGCTGGCTCAAGTGGCGTCAATCCCAATTCAAATCCTGGAAATCGCGATATTGAAATTGATATTGGACTTCAAGGAATCGCAACACTACCAAATGTTGAACAAACTATTTCCATAGACTATGGTGGTGCTGGCAGCAATGCACAAGCCAATACCAACTTACAACTTCGCTATGAAATGACTAACACTTATCTCAACCCAACAACTGATACCAATGGACAAGCCACAGAAGTCCTCAATTCTTCTGACGTAGTTGATACAACAAATTCTAGTGATGACTTTTCTAGTAATGGATTAATTGTATGGGATCCTCAAACTGAGATTATTGGAGCCACCACAATTGTGATTGATTTATCACTGACACCGGTGGATTTGATTGCTCAAACCGATGCGATAATTGTCACTAGAACTAGAGATGGCGTTGAATCAATACTAACCAAGTCAATTGGTTATAACGCACTACCAGGAGACACATTATCATTCTCAATCCCAACTCAAAACCGCGGCCTACTGGCCTCACCTGCCACTACCATCGACGTCACCACACCTAGTGGTACAGTGATAACCGAATCTCTACCGTCAATCCCTTCCTATGGTGAATCAAGAGTAGATATAGACTGGGAAGTGCCGGCAAATGAACCGATAGGGACTCAGAACTTGTTGATTGAAGTTGACCCAGACAATCTAGTCACTGAAGACTCAAATCGAACCAATAATCTAGCCAATGTTGATATTTCTATTGGACGAGAACCTACTGCTCAAGTAACCGTTCTAGATGACGTTTATACTTTTGAGAATGTCACTATTGATGCTTCTGCTAGTTTTGACGAAGATGGCGGTGATGTAATCTGTCGATTCTCAGTAGAAAAACAACCAGGACTGATTGACAATGTTGACAGTGAGGATTGTATCATCGAATATAACTGGAGTGATGGTCGTACTTGGAATATCGAATTAGTTGTCACTGATGATGAACTCGATACCGATGTAATCGATATTTCAGCAACGGTATTAAATCGAGCACCTTACATGAATTTGACTGTTGTTGATAGCATTGATGTCAACCAATTTGTTCTAGTTGATGCTACTGATAGTGGAGATATTGACACCATTTCTCCATCTGGCCAAGAGGTCACAATTACTTGGCCTGGCCTGAATTGTAATGAAGGAACAACTCAACCAACATGTACTTTCCTTGCTAACCAGGAAGGCCCAATGACCATAACAGCAATTGCTGAAGATGATGATGGAGCAACTACCACGATAACTAGAAACCTAGATGTATTGAACGTTGCACCTACATTATCCAACCCAGAACTTTGGCAAGCAGGGCAAAACCAATCAGTTGATGAAATGGGATATTGGAACCTCAATGAAGACGAGACTGTAATTCTAAGAGCAGTAGCAGATGATACACCACTGGATAAAGACACTGTTATTATTGAATGGACGCCTTCTGACTTGGACGAAAATTGGACTATTACTACTGTTGGACCTTCTTCACAAACAACGGTATCTTGGCCAACTTCTGGACTTCACACACTTACTGTAGTTGCCTATGATAATGATAATGTCAAATCTGAAGTTCGTAGTGGAATTGTCAACATCACAAATGTCCCTCCAACAATTGCCAGCCTAGGCTCGACACAACCGATTTTCGAAGATAACAATATTACCTTCACAGCACAAGTAGATGATACTGCTTCTGACCTAGAATCGTTAGTAGTATGTTGGGATCTGGACTCCATTGCCGACGAAGATGGAGATGGTTTTACCGACAATGATTGTGAGATTAACGGCTTAGAAATGACTGCATCATGGCCAACAAGTGGCATTAGATGGATTACTGCAACCGTTACAGATGATAATGGTGCGGCTGATTCAACCAGCATCAATGTGAGCGTGATTAATACGGCGCCTAGAGCAAAAATAACCAATTCCACAGACGTTTTGGCACTCAATGAAGGCGATAACCTAACCTTATCTGGAATTACCACAACAGATACTGCTTTTGATAAATTATCGCTGATATACGCATGGGATAGTGACCACTTCGATTCTGATCTCGATGGTGAAAAATCTGGAGATATTGATTTCTACGGTGAAGAATATCTAATGACCGACCTTCCTGCAGGATCATGGACAATAACCCTAACAGTGACTGATGATGATGGCGAAATGAGCATCGCTACTATTGATATCAAAGTTAAAGCCAAGCCTGCTGATAATTTCCTAGAATCAATTACTGATTCCATAGGTGGTGTTGGGACTATGGTGATTGGTATCCTAGCAATAGTAATAATCGGCTTAGCTGCATTCTTACTTTTCACTAGAAATTCAAGACCTTCCCCGGAAAAATTCACTGACTTCAATATTGGCGGCACAGCCAGCCAATTTAGTGACCCAATAAACACGCCAGGAGCAGATGCTGGATTTGGTTTGTACCAACAAGAGGAGTCACAGCCTGACCCATATGCTGCATATAACCCGGTTACGCAAGACAATGCGCAAGTAGACCCATATTCTACCTACAATCCAACAACTCAAACTGTAGCTCAGCCTGCACCAGCACCAACTGCACCAGCACCAACTGCACCAGCACCAACTGCACCAGCACCAGCACCGGTACAACAAGGCCCACCACTCCCGGCAACAGGGCTTCCACAAGGCTGGACTATGGATCAATGGCAACATTATGGCGCACAATACCTAGCCGCCCAAAACACCGCTCCGGCTCCGGTTCAACCAACAACTACAGGTACCACAACACAATCGGCAACTAGTAATCTAAACGATTTATTAGATGACCTAGACTTGTGAAGTGGAAAAATGGCAAACCTGTGGAGTTTCTTTGGCTTACCCGACCCTGAGGGTAGTGTCAAGAAACAAAAGAAGGCCACGGGTAAAAAACCAGAAAGCTCACCGTCCAATGAATTAACAACAAATAGTCTAACTCAGCAAACTATTGTCGAGATTGAACCAGAGGCCCCCACATTACTAACAACTCCTGTTGCTGAAAAACCAATCATTGCTAAGAGTGTCGTGCCACCTAATTGGAATGGGCCATTAACTGCAGATGGTGATGCATTTCATGATTTAGGAGTTCAAAATTTGGCCAGAAGATCGTTTCCTTCCAGAGCATTACGGTACGTCGCCCCCAATGAAAAGAAGCAGATACCAACACGAGGTATTGCTCAAAGAGTAGCTAATGGTGATACTGTTATTGTCGATTTGAGGAGTATGTTCCACATGGACTCGCACCAAAATGCCTGCCGCAGAGAATTAAAGTTGATGAGTGAAGAAGTTGGTGTCGGGATTTTCGCTCTGGATTCAGAAGATAAGTTGTTAATGATCCCCGGCAGTGATGTGATAGTCGATACTGGCAACCATGATTTAGGCATTAGTACGCTAATGAAATAACAAAAACGTCGGTAATTGGCTTAAAAAGGGTATTTGACTGCCTATGATGTGGCCGGGCGATTTAAAGTTCCTTTCTCGGGATTGAGTGGTTCATACATACCTCATTTTACATCGTCAATGATAATGATTATTCCATTTATGCTAACAGTAACTTGGCTATCTGCCACCGAATCAGATTATTCATTCAAACAAGAAAATTACCGCTTGGAAATCGCGTTTATTTTAACTGCATTAATTTCACTTGGCTGGCTAATGTCAATGGTTGTTGGAATTGTGTTTGATTTATTTCCAATTACCCATGATAGTGAAGCTTTTAATCACACACATTCAAATCAATATTTGCTAGTAAACCTAGTCGGTCAAGCATTAATAATGGGAGGAATTTTTTCAAATAATCTTAACGTAATGTTTGATATGGTTACTATTGGATTAGTGTTACTATGTTGGGGGCTAATATCAGTTGCATGGCCGAGTTGGAAACTTCATTTAGATTCTAAAGAAAATCAAAGAAATTGTGGAAACGTCGCCCTTTTACCGGCACTAATGATTCCCGTATCTGCTCTTGTAATTCTTGGGTGTTGGATTTTCCGTCAAGAAACCGGATTACTCGAGTTTGGTTTCTCTTTCAATGTTGTAGTTCTAATGGGAACAATATCTCTCACCTTGATTCTCGCTCATTTCAATCGACGTCTATCATGGAATTTAGTTAAATTTACCGATTTCCGTCCAGTAGTTGCCATCTATCTACTTTTGGCATTAGTTCATTGCATCACAGTATTATTGTATGAACGAGGACAAGTTGCCGAAAATATTGTCAATGTCAGTCAATCTTTACCATTTTTTTGGGCTTTTATCTCAACAAGACCAGTCAAAATGCTGCAAAATACGATTGGGAAAAACCGTAAACCACATTCTGTACTGATAGGTCAAGGTCAAATGTATTTTTTGATTGTAGCAATTATGTCGATTATTCCAGACTTCGATGAAGGAAAGTTCATCAACATATCATATGTGACTCTAATATTCTCTAACGTAATGTTATCAATATGGGGGTCTGGAATTTACTTGCATAAAGACCATCTACACCAATCTATACTTAGTCGTTCAAATTTACACAAAATGCTCATGTTCAATTTTATTGGAGTTTTATCATTATTTATGATTGGTTTCCAGATCGACATACTGGGTGATGATTCCGATTTAGTCTATTTCGTAATGAGAAATTTTGCACTAACTTCAATGATGGTTTACATGGTAGTAATTCTATTCAAAGACTTGATATTATCTCTTGACACCTGGCACAGAATACCCATGCATCACGAGCGTTATGTTTCATAGTCACTCAATTCTACCAGTCGCTCCATAGCATCTCCAGCTATACCTAACACCGTTGCTTCATCTCCTTCCACTAGTTTTGCGAACTTACCCATTTCACCAGCAAAGTCATACGAACCTGCTTTACCAACCCAGGACTCATTTAGTACTAATTCTACTAATACTTCATCTGTTAAATTTTCAAATTCAACAATTGATTGATTGAGGTGGAATTCCCACTCCCCTTGATGGAAAATACCAGTAGCAGACCAAACCCTGTGTCGGCGACCTGACAGCCGGTGTAACATAGCAGCAGCTTGGATAGCATCGTTTGCTTTACCCATGGCTAAGCCGTCAGAATCGGGGTCTTGGAGCATTGTATCGCTAACAATAATCAAATCAAAGTCCTGTGAATTTTTCACTGCCGCCGCTTTTTTTTGACATATTTCTAATATTTGTCCAGGAACGGTATCGGCATTCGAGGATTCATCAATCGAATCGACTGCTTGGCAATGAAGATTATGAAATAACGCCAACAACATCTCCTTGCGTCGCTTTGACGCTGAAGCAAGCCACACCCTCATGAATCCGAGGGGTTCATTATACTGAATCAACATTGTTATTTTTGTATGACCTTCTTTTTAGACATATTCAAGTGATTGATAGCAATCCGACAAACGGTGGCCGAATGTCTGGACTAGAAAGAATACCCACACACATAGAAGGATTAGACGAAAATATGCAGGGCGGAATCCCACAAGGACACATATGCTTGGTGGCAGGTGCGTCTGGAGCGATGAAGTCGAGTCTGACTTTTTCCATGCTTTACAATGCAGTATTATACGGAGAGACTAGTGGAATCTATATCACCTTAGAGCAAGGGAAAGAATCGCTGCGCGCCCACATGAGCAATATGGGAATGAATGTTGATGACCCTCGAGTTAGAAATCGTATTGCGATTATTGACTTAGTAGACTTAAGGGTTCAACTAGATGAACAAGGCATGAGTAATCGAGTAGATTGGATGGGCCAATTGATCAAACAATTGACTTCGTACCGACAATCTATCGGGTTTGAATTGCTGGTGTTTGACTCATTAGGTGCATTCTTCACCCTGACAAAAATGGAAAATCCTAGGGATGAAATTTTCCGATTATTTGAGGCGGTTAGAAGGCTAGGATTGACCTCTTTCTTCATCTGCGAAATGACTGGAGAGGACCACAAGCAATTCGGTGAATATGGCATTGAAGATTACCTCGCAGATGGGGTTATCCATCTGGTAATGGAACGTTCTAATGACGATGTTAGTAGAAAATTAAGCGTTATCAAGATGCGACACACAAACCATATTCTAGGATATAAACCATTCACTTGGAAGTCTGAAGAGCAGAGATTTACTACTCTTTAATCATTCAACAGTAACTGATTTTGCCAGGTTTCTTGGGCGATCTACATCACAGCCAAGTGCTATAGCGGTATGATAAGCGATTAACTGCAGAGGAATTACCGAAAGCATTGGCGAAAGATAATTATTGACTTGCGGAATTGCAATATTTATGTCTCCCTCACCACTAATATCGTCACCAGCCTCGTGAATTAAAATTATTTTAGCACCTCTAGCTCGGCATTCATGAATTGCTGAACGTGACTTTTCTTTGACATGGTCATTTGGCACGACGAAAATAACAGGGCTGCCCTCTTCCAATAATGCTATTGGACCGTGCTTCATTTCGCCTGCAGGATATGCTAGGCAAGGAATGTAAGCCACTTCCATTAACTTTAGTGCGCCCTCTTTAGCCACTGGTGCCGATATTCCTCGGCCGAGAAACAAGACACACTTAGCATGTTTAACCAAATCAACGGCCTCCATTATTGGTCCTTGATTATCTAGATACTCTTCAATTAAGTGAGGTAGTTGTTGAAGATTGTCGATTACTTCCTTGCCCTTTTCTTTGCTTAGGGTTCTTGAGCGCCCAACTTGAATTGCAAAAATTGTTAAGGCAGTCACCATATTAGAGAAGGCCTTAGTCGATGCTACTGCCTGTTCGGGTCCTGAGTGAATGTAAACGCCTTGACCACACAATCTCGCAATTGATGAGCCGACTACATTTACCACCCCGTGAACTTTACCGCCTTTGAGTAAGATTTCCTTTACCGCTGATAACGTATCTGCTGTTTCTCCCGACTGCGATACTGCGAAATGTAGAGCATTGGGGTTTATCACCGGCTCGTTGGTTCTAAATTCACTAGAGATATGAGCCACAGATGGAATTCTTGCAAGTGATTCAATCAAAAAGCCGCCGATTTCTGCTGCGTGGTTTGCGGTACCGCAGCCCAGTAGTCTAACGTGTGGAAGTTTGGAAAGTTCGAGTGGCGTAATATTAAGACCGCCCAGTCTACCGTTACCTCTAACTCTATCAAAACGTCCGTTGATACATTGCCTTAACGCGTCTGGTTGTTCATAAATCTCCTTCAACATGTAATGTTCAAAGTCACCGAGTACCGCTTCTTCCCATTCTTCTTCTAGAATAGTAACATCTGTATCAAAAGAATGTCCGTGAATGTTACTCATAGTGATATTATCATGGGTCAAGGTAGCGATATCGCCATCTTCCATGAATACAACGCGCTGAGTATGCGAAGATAGTGCATGAGGGTCACTTGATACGAAAGTCTCTCCATCACCTTGTCCAATGATTAGGGGTGAGCCATTTCGAGCACATACCATAACATCATGCTCTAAGAAAATAGCACAAAGCCCCCAGGTCCCAACCAGTTTAGAGAGCGTCCTACGCAATGCTTTGGTTGGTGAATTATCTCTGGCCAGTTCATATTCTAGAATATGTGAAATTACCTCAGAATCGGTTTCACTGTGAAATACCACGCCTTTTTTTGTCAGTATAGATCTAAAAATCCGAGCGTTTTCTATTATCCCATTGTGGACTATCACAACCTTACCGTTTTCTGATAAATGCGGGTGGGCATTTGGATCGGTGACGCCCCCGTGGGTTGCCCATCTGGTGTGGGCAATTCCTACATTCCCGGGTATTTCCTTTGGTAGAATCGATTGTAATTCTGCAACCTTCCCTATTTTCTTGTAAATTTTAAAATCACCGTTTTTTATTGCTATACCTGAAGAATCATACCCACGATATTCGAGTTTGCGCAATCCTTCTACCAAAATAGGTGAGGCTTGTTTAGGCCCCATATATCCAAAAATACCGCACATGAGAATACCTACAGTTGTACAATGCTAGAACATATTGGACATTCGACCTTGGTAAGTCGAAGGTCCTTGATGGTGAATTTAGCAGAGCACTCGCTACATTTTGCTTCCTTTTGAGGAATTGGCATTCCAATCGCCCCTGGTAGCGGAGGTAAAGGCCCATCAGTGATTGGTGGTAATTCTGGGAGCGGAGGCAATACCGCATCTGTAGCAGGCACAGGGATTGGTAACTGTCCATCTAGAGCCGGTAGTGGTGGTAGGTTTGCCATCATATTCTCAGTCATCTCGACTAAGTCTCTCTGTTTCTTACGCTTCATTCGTCGTTCAAGGCGTGAATTGCCTTCTCCGGATTCTGCTTTAATTTCTAAAGTCTGGGCTAAACTATCCTCTTCTACTACAGGTTCATCAACAATCGTAGCTACTAAAGATTGCACTACTAACTCCTCTGAATCTAAATTAATCGCTATTGAGGGTTCATCATCACTTTCTATATCAACCATTATTTCAACTGAATCATCATCTTCAGCCAATATAGCAGAGAGTATTTTTTCCTCGGTCTCTCTGTTGGAAGAACGTAAAGAAACCACAAGGTAGAGGAAGATGGCTGAGATTAATAAGGCAGTTATAATCAAAATCAATGCTTTAGTATTTTCATCACCTGGTAATGGCTCTAGTAAACTATCAAGTAGTGATTTCTCCTCTGCCTCAAGCCTTTCATCTTCTAACGATACTATTGTTCTAAACGACAAAGTTCCACTGCTAGAAGAGACCAAGATGATCGCATCGCTATTTGTTGTGGCGTAGCCGGTCATGAATCCTTCAACAATCAGGTTTGAAAGGGCAAACTGGTCATCAGCTAAATCCAAAACACCATACCGAGTCATTGGCCCATAGGAATTTATTTCGTCGTATACTATCGAAACTTCTTCACCATTTGAACTCATAACCATGTTGGTAATTCCACTAGCTATAATATAATCCGGTTCTTCAGCAGACCATGAATTATCAGTAACGACATAAGCGATCTTTGATTCTCCGCCAAATCCTTCGACCCATGTTGCCGCCAAGACATCTCTATCATTTTCTTGATAAACTTCTAATTGGGCATTAGAGGCATAATCTCCTACTGAGTATTGGAATGTCCAGGAAGGATTCCATTCTTGTCCGTGAGCATACATCAAACCAACACGATCAATTCCAGTTACGTCATCTCTCATCTCTTGGTAAAGAATATGCATATTTTGCTCTCCAAGGCCAATTGCTAATTTGTCGCCTTGGGATGGTTTGATGTCGATATTGGATAATATGTTACTCGAACTCCATGAACTTTCGATATGCGCAGTATCTGACATTAAGACAAATATTGAGGTTATATCATTGTAAGAACCACCCGTTGCGATATCTCGATAGTATCCGGCAAGCACTACTCTATCGCCCTTCTTGGCCATATCAAGGCCCCAATACCGTCCCTCTGATAGTTTCAAAGCTGGCATGTGAGTTTGTTTTTCTGTGGTTTCACCGGCATTGGTTATTGAGGTCATTGCAACATGTGACAAAAAGTAGCCTTGGTCGCTGAGGATGTTTTCAGTCCATGCTGCATGAACGAGGCCGTCATCTCGTAATATTGCAGTTAATTCTCCGGCCCATGAATCAGCCAGTTTGACGTCGGCAAGAGTAGCCCATGCACCTGAAGATGATTCGGTAACGGTTCTAACGTGCAGTTCCCCGTCTACAGTAGTGAATAACAAACCGCCTTCCTCCATTCCTACGAAGTCAATTACCGATTCGCCTGAAAGTAAATTTAGTCTAACCTGTGAATCAATTGCCACATTATTTACTACCACAGTGAACCGTAGCTCTGAATATTCAGAATCAACACCATCACCTGACATTGTCACTTTAAACTCTGTGCCTCCGTAAACAGATAAATTTTCAGGGATGATAAATGAGGCTTCATCATAGCCGGAACTTGAATCGGAACCAGGTATTACTAAAATTTCATCTTGTCCAATCCGCATCCAGGGATTAAGTCCAGTCTTTGTATACAATGTAAGAGTAAGCCCTGTGGCATCATTTTGCCCAAGATTGTCAACCCTCACTCTAAGAGTATACTGATCGCCAGGTGTTGGAATTAATGGGGTTGTTTGGTAGGCTCCTTGCATAAAGCGGAGTGTCGGTTCTTCCGGCCTCTCTTCTACTTCAAAGGAAAAAGAATATGAATTATCTTCAGGATTGGGATCATTATAATTGTTTGATGGGTCGATAGAAATGGTCACCGTATGAGTGCCAACTTCGGTAGCCCACCAGTATAGGGTGACTTGTGCAGAGTCCCCATCGTCAAGGTTTGACAAGGTGACATCAGACGGATAAATATCAGAATTATCACCTGGAGCAATCAATTTGATGTATACATCATCAGCATCTAAGTCTCCGACATTTTCGATGGTGAACTTAACGGTAAGAATCGACCCTGCAACGGCAGATAATACTGGTAAGCCAACTTCATCTTGAATCTCAACCACGCCGGCAAAAGCAAAATCTGGGGCTGCAGGCATGTTATCAACGTCAAAAGTTCTCCTAACGTCATCTGTTTTTACCCCAGATTCATTGACCATTCTAAAGCTAATCCTTGTAGAGCCATCTGAAACTGTTGTTGAGTCCCAACTAAATGACCAGTCTTGACTACCTACTTCCAATTCAGGCAGGGCTGTGCCAAACTCCCATTGACCATTGTCAACCTTGAATTCAATGTAATCATGTTGAACCCCGTCAACAGATCCTGAGAAATCGACTAGGCCGCTGATTGATTCACCAACTGCAGGGCTTGCTAAAGTAACTTTCATTCTAGCAAGGTTGATAACTCTAAAATCAATATTTGATTCTGCCTCGCTTACTGTATCATATGCTCTAGCACTAACTATGACGTACTCTTCATCACTTTGCACCCAGTCTTCAAGCACGTTAACATTCAAATTCCAATTAGCAACATCTCCTCCAGCAATAGTCCATGGCTTCAATTCACGTTCTGTTCCTGATTCTAAGAATTGAACGATTCGCACTTGTATTTGGTCAAATTGTTGTGAGGATGGGAAATTCGTGGACCCGGAAATCGTCACCCTGTTACCTTCAAGCCACCATGTATCGTTAGAGGGTTGAGAAATATCGACATAATCACCACTCCCATTACCACTTGGCGGCGGATTGACAACACCGGTGTCTTCCAGTGGAGTACAAGGTTGGTCGAGTGCCAAATCAATTGCGCAGGATGCATCAATTAACCCAAAGCCCCATTTTTCATGCCACCTATCTGATACTGTATTGGCTGCCTTTTCCCTAGTTTCTGAAGAATTGCGAATCACATCCATTACCTCAAAGGCGTCAAGCGATGGTGCTGCTTCCCGCACTAGCGCAACTATTCCTGAAGCGATTGGTGTTGCCATACTAGTGCCGTCTTTTTCATCGTAACTAGAATCAGCCTCGGGCCTTGGAGCACCTGGTAATGAAGTTCCCGTAGCAGCAGTTGCAGACATAATATTTGAGCCGTAGGCTGCGATATCCGGCTTCAGTTCATCCCATTCATTATCATCACCATCATCCAGACGTGGTCCGAAATTTGAGAAACTGGAAATTCCGTCATTGGTTCTGTTAACGTTGCCAAAGTCTGAGGCAGATGCTACTGCGAATCCGAGATCTGCACTAGCGGGAGATGGAACTCTTTTTGAGCCATCATTACCCATTGCAATTACACAAATGATATCTGCGGTTTCAGTTGCATTGTTGATTAGCCTAGCTTCTGCACCCGTACCGTTGTCACCTTCGTCTCCTGGATTAAGAGGAGAGGAAACTGAGCCAAAGGACATCGAGCCAATCTGTATACCGCGACTAGAGGAATTATGTCCCCAGTCAGTATCAGCATTGTTAATCATCCACTGAATACCGCTGACAGAATATTGTGAATTTGTCCCACCCGTGTCGGTTAATACCTTGATATCCACGAGGTAAGCCCCAGGCGCAGTCCCACGATGTTCGCGTGATGAATCTCCTGTACCTAACGCAGAACCTGCTACGTGAGTACCATGTCCTTGACCATCATCTGGATCTTGTGAGCCATCCGGATTGGCTGCTGCCGAAGTTGCATCATATCCTGCCACCCACTTGTGGTCATCATATGATAGAGCATCAGTGTCTGGTGCATCATTATTATCATCGAAATCGTTCAGCGAACGGTGTTCATTATCTACCCCAGTATCAAGTACAGCAATAACTACTCCTTCACCACTGTACCCTCTCTCATAAGCAGATTCTGTATAAACATCAGAAGGCATAGCTCTAGTTGCTTGTCCAGCCACATCATTGGTTGGCACCATCACATTTTGCATTTCAATAACTACCACTCCTGGCAGGTGATAGATATCCATTAACGCACTAACTGGGACCTTGTCTACTACGATTGCATCAATACTTTCAGGAAGATCTAGCCAGGCACCGTTCTCTTCACCTATCCAATTATGTAAATTCAGCATGTTCTTCAATTGGTTTACTTCCAAATCGGTTGGATGCCATGCATAATCCACGATAATGGCTACAGTCTTTTTGCCATCCTCGCCAATGATGGCTGTTGGAGAGATAGAATCGTAACCTGAAATAACTCGCTGCAAGCGATCATCCATACCATTCCAATCTAAATCTGGCCCATAACCTAACCACCAACCCGCTTTTTCAGATGCTGGTTGGTCATCTCTCAAATCGACCCTTAACGGGCGGTCGCATAATTCCCCATCGCACATTAATGGTGGTAGGCCGTCGATTAGGATTGGTTCGCTATGCATTTGCGTGGATTCATTTGAGCCATTAGCATCATCATTACCGATATTGTAAGAGGCTGCTGCAGAGACATCTGCGATTAAGAAAATGAGGGCAATAAAAAGCGCTGAACGGCGTATTCCAACTGTTGATTTCATCGCTGACTCACCCTTCCCCATTCCACCGATTCTTTGCCATGTTTTGATAGTATCCATTTCTCGACCCTACAATAACTAACTTTGACACCCATGTGTTACGATTTTACAGCAGATTTTTACCACGGTGAAATTTACCTTATTTTGTATCCCCTCAAGGCCAATTAAAGTGTTCAGGATGGCTTGAGCATTGGATTTGAGGGCCATCTGAACGTTCAATTACTCCTAGCGGACTAGAGCACTGTGGACAATTGGCTAGGTCTGCAATATGTTCCATCCAGGCTTGCCGGGTTTCGGGCTCATCGCTTGAATCCATGAGACTTTTTACTGAATCACGTAGATTTTTGGGCAATTCATAATCTTGTGCTGTCCAAGGGTCTTGTGCAGATTTCAAATCTTTCATTTGCTTTTTTATGCTACGTAGCCTATTGATTACCTCACTTGAGGAAGACGGCCCTCCATCTTCGACACCCAGTGGAACAGGCCCTCCTTTGGCAACCAAAGGCAAGGTAACATAGGCTAAAATAAATCCACCCAAGTGAGCCATGTGGCCAACATCACTCGGTCTTTCAAGGCCATATGTTGAGTAAGCCCTGAATACTTCAAGACCGAAGTAGATTAATGCCAAATAAAACACCGGCCACTTGCGTATTAGAATAAGCGGAAATGGAATCTCATCTTTTGGCCAACCTGCCAGATATGCCCCAAATAAGCCGAATGCCGCACCAGATGCACCAAGAGCAGGCCTTGATGATTCAATATTGAATAAAAACCAAGCGATGGAACCACCAATTAAACCAATAAAATAAATTGCAAAGAATCTATTTCGACCTACCCGTTGTTCAAGTGGAATTCCGACAAGAGCAATCACCATAATATTGCCAAGTACGTGAGTTGCATCGAATTGACTATGCAAAAATCCAGCCGAGATGAAAGTAATCCAGCCTGACGGTTCCTTAGCCTCTGTTGGCCTCATCCACAGATCCTCCCATAGCCAGAGATCAACAAAGCCCAAATTGTAAAATAATGACCATATGACTTGGACAAGGTAGCCTAGCAACAGCCCGACTGTCATTGACAAAGCAAAGGAAGTCTTGTGGCGAAATGAATAATATAGCGGCCAAAAAATTACGGTTAACCAGACTACGAATAATGCCGTTTCAACTCCGTTGAACTGCATCAACTGGGCGGCCATGTCTAGCGTTAAGGCTTGTTACTTTTGAACTACTGTGGAATTTGTTGGCAAATGGTAGCATTCATGTCACCCTGTCAACTGGGCAAAGCATGGCAGACCCCATACTGGAACTGGATAAGGTGACAGTGCGCCGAGGCATGGGGGTCGTTTTACAAGATTTTTCTTTGCAAATCAAATCTGGCGAATGTGTGATATTACATGGTGAAAACGGTGCGGGCAAATCAACCATCCTTGAAACCGCAGCGAGATTATTACCGATGGAATCGGGGGCAGTATCCCACCATGGTAGTTTAGTATGTGACGGGCAGGGTAGAAGAATAAATCCAAACAACCCATTTGGTCTAACCCTTCAATCAAATTGTTTAGTTGCCAGTCAAACTGTCGACCAACATTTGACCAACGTAATGGCTTTATGTGCTAAATCAATTGACCTTAAACCCATTTTATCGGCATTTAAAATTGCTAACCGTCGAAATGACAAGATTGCCCATTTATCGGGTGGACAGCAAAGAAAAGTGTCAGTTATTGCCGGGTTAATACCTGCCATGGTTGAGAGTCAACCGAGACTTGTTTTACTCGATGAACCTGATTCGGGATTAGATGATTCAGCAATCGAAGTTCTTATCCAATCCATTCACGAACTGAGAAATATTGGACATTGTTTCATGATTGCAACTCATGACTCAAGATTGTTTGAATGCGGCACTTCGCTGAATGATTTAAGTTCAGAGAAAACCCAAGAAATCACCAATAGTGACCGTTGGACTGTGGAATCAAAACCTAATCCAGTATCTCTATTGAAGACCAAAATAGGCTGGAAATACAATTCTACAACCTTGGTTTCAATTCAACGGAACTGGTTGGCTGCCCTGTTAGTAATGGGTGGATTATTATCGATAGTTGACCCCTTAACCTTGAGTGATGAAACCATGATTCTAATGGGCTTCACTCTCGCACCTGCGTTCACTGTTGGTTTGGTAGGTGATGCGGTATTCAAAATACTCAGTGAACAAAGATCGATTGATTGGTGGCGAGCCCAGCATAATCTCGTACCAAATTCTTACGTTGAATCATTCATCAGTGGGATAATCCTTACCGGTATTTCTAGTCAAATATTTATCCAGTCTGTGGATTATCGAATTATCATCATTGGTGGATTAATCGCATTGGCTACCACTGCTTGTGTCAGGTTCTTGCAACTAAGTACTATCAGACTTGCCCGGAGCAATGCGGTTTTCATCAGGTTGTTGACTCCGATTCTAATTCTGCCTTGGGGTCTGGTGGTTGACTATTGCGCCAAATTATAACCTCCAAGTTCAATAAGGGGTCCACTGAGGAGTAATCATGCGAGATAAATCCGGTGACATGTATCTGTTAGCCGGGTTTTCTGGCTTGATGATAACGCTCTATCTAGCTTTTAACTGGGCACCAAGCGTAGATATCAATGCTTTCCAATCACCTGAGGCTCAAAGGATATTCTACTGGCATGTACCTGCCGCATGGGCGGCATTTATTGCCTTCGCAGTGTTATTCATCGGATCTGCGCTGTGGTTTTTCAAGCGAAGTCCACTCGGTTGGAAGTTACACATAGCTGGCTCAGAAGCGGGTCTGGCATGCGGTTTAATGGCCGTGTGGTCCGGTTGTGTTTGGGGTGCTGCTGAATGGGGCACTCCGTGGGATTGGGAGGATTTCCGACTCAATACCTTTGGTCTGCTAACTTTACTGGCACTATTCTTGGTACTTGGAAGAAAAAGTCAACCTGATGGGGTGGAAAGTCGTGATACATTCTCAACCTTTGGTTTGTATGGTTTTGTCTTGGTTCCAATCACCTATATTGCCACTAGAATTTGGGTTATTCGTCACCCAGGACCAGTAATTGCCGGAGATGAAAACAGTTCAATTTCCGGAGATATGGCATTGGTTTTGATGATTGGCGCATTGTCATTTACGGTCTTAATTATCGGTCATATCATGACATCAATAGAGATAACTAAATTTGAGCAACGTATCGACCGTTTACAGAAAGAACTGGATGGTGAGTAAATGGAAGATAAAACATACCTCTCAATTGCCTACTTAGGAATGATTCTAGGTTTGGCAATATGGACCTGGACCACTATATCGAGAAGTAGAAAGTTAGAACTTCGCATAATAGCCATGGAGGAAAGTTTGAACATTAAACAAGCCGAAGCAGATTCTATTGCTGCGGCAAATGACAAACCAGCGGAATAATCCTGCCACAGATTGAAGGCTAGATACTTGCACGAGAGATTGGTGAAGAGATGTCAGAGTTGGGCGCAGAATTTTGTCTAGTTTGCGGTTCTCCGCCCCCATTATTTGGCGAACGAATGTGTGAATCATGTCTTAGGAAACGAGTAAAGTTGGCGGAGGTGCCGCAAAATGTTCCATGGGTTAGGTGTGCAAGATGCGGTATTGTTGAGATTCAAGGCAAATGGGTGCACCTTAGTGAACAAGAAGTATGGGACGAGCTGATACAACGAAATTTAAAATTTCATGCTGACGCTGAAGATATCGTTATTGGCCTAGAGACCAGAACCATTTCAGATCGACATACCATGATATATTTACAACTAGAAGGAGTAATTGACTCGTTGTTGTTTCAAGAAGAGCACACCATGCGTGCTCGAATGGCCAATGGTGTTTGTTTAACATGCACAAGAAGGGCTGGAAATTATTACGAGGCAACTGTGCAATTACGTTCTAGCGGTAGAAAACTCAGCGAAATAGAATACAATAA
>CAXGZX010000029.1:0-17504 GCA_964014545.1 uncultured Candidatus Poseidoniales archaeon
TTAGTGATGGGTGAATTTGGGATAATTAAAGGCGATACAACCTCGTCTAAATCATTTAATTATACCCGTAAAAGAATGCATGAAATCGCCCAGCTTATTGATCGTGGTTTGACTGGCATTTATGCTGCTGGGGCATCAAAACACCTGCGTACAGCAGAGGGGCTAAGAACTGAATTACCATTTTTATATAACCATGAAGCAAAGTTGGACAAATCATCACGCAAGATACTAGCCGACTGCGAAATTCACGACATTACCAAAGTTAGCAATGTTAGTATTATGTTTGAAGGTAGGGCGGATTTAGTGATGGCTTATTCTAGCCCGGATGGCCACGGCTATCTACAAGTTGTTGACATGAAAACAACTGGTTGTTTATTCGGTTTTAATTATGAAAACCCAAACCAAGGAACCCCGTTACAACAATTCTCGGGAGATTTGCATGGGCACTATCCAAGTACCGAAGCAGAAGCAGAAATATTACAAAAATATCAGTATCAATTAACACTATATTCATCTGCATTAGAAGCAATAGAAGCCGAAAAGCCGGCTGCACAACGTAGGTCTATCCTGCCTCCAGCATTATTGATTGCTGCTTCAGGAAGAACAGTTGAAATGACAGAAGCAGAGTATGAGCAGTGTAAAACAGAGTTGACAGAACAACTGACATGGATTGCAGAATTGGCTGCTCAACCATCTGATTTAACCGACTCATCAAGAATGAGTTTCGAGCACGCAATGTCTTGTTGGAATAGTGAAATTGCTTAGGATTTCTGTCCAACAAAGACTAGCGTGACTCCGTCCTCTCCCCCGGCAATCCAGTGCTCAACGTTATCGAACCCGGCATCATTCCAAGCATTCTCCCACTGATTGATGGTCCTTGTTGCCATATTTACTCCAACATGTTCGGGCCACGACAAACTATCTTCATTTTCCATGTAATGGTCAATACCAACTACAGCCCAGCCCCCATCTTTCAACCAATCATCATGGAATACTTTGAGCATTTTTTCAGGTTCAGCTAAGTAATATAGGAATTCCATTGAATGAATATAGTCGAATTTTTCGTTTGGAGTATAACTTGGTAGTCCAGCCAAAATGTATTGATTTTCAGTATCAATTGACTCGGCTTTCTCAATCATGGCTGTTGCACCATCGATTCCAATTGCTTGTTGACAGAACTGATTATCGGCCAAAATTCTGACAACCCACCCGTTTCCGCATCCAACATCTACCGCAGAGAAATTAGTACCACGTTGTTCAGACTTTACCGAAATAAAATCGATCATTTCGGCAACAGATAGTGCATGACCCCGTTCCATCCCCTCATCTTTACCTCGTAAAGCCCAATCGTGGAATACATCAGTTGCCGGTCTTCTCTCCATGTTTGCTCCTGTTAGACTCACCCAATAAATCGTGTCATCTATCAAAAAACATTACCAACTGCGAGTATAAAGTCCGTACATGGGCGATAAACCATCAGTAGACACAGTATTGTATCCGAAAATTTCACCACATGTAACAGGAATGCTACAAGTATCCAGTTTGCACACAATTTTTTGGGAACGCAGCGGCAATCCTGAAGGTGAGCCAGTAATCGTCATCCACGGTGGTCCTGGCGGTGGTTCTCAACCTGCATATCGCCAATACTTTAATCCAGAAAAATTCGACATAATTCAATTTGACCAAAGAGGCTGTGGTAAGTCCACACCATACGCCGAATTGCAAGAGAACAGTACGCAAAATTCAGTGGCAGATATCGAGGCATTAAGAGAACATTTAGGCCTTGACTCATGGCATGTTTTTGGCGGTTCTTGGGGCTCAACTTTAGCGTTAATATATGCGCAAAACCATCCTAAGCGCGCTCAAAGTTTGATTCTGCGAGGAATATTCATGTGTCGTAAGAGTGAGTTACAATGGTTCTACCAACAGGGTGCTAGCCATGTATTCCCTGATGCCTTTGAGCCGTACTCACAACATATCCCGCCCGAGGAAAGAAGTGATCTAATTACCGCTTACTATCAAAGATTGACTCATGAAGATGTTGAGATTAGAAGAGCAGCCGCAAAAGAATGGACCAGGTGGGAAATGGCAACCAGTCGTTTATTCCCCGACCCGGAATACCTAGAAAAAGCGGAAGATCTAGACTTTGCAGTAGCCTTTGCTAGAATTGAGTGTCACTATTTCATCAATGGAATATTTGTCGAAGACGGTCACATCCTAAATAATGCCGAGAAGGTTAAACACATTCCAACAATTATTGTTCAAGGTCGTTACGACATGGTGTGTCCAACAGTGAGTGCATGGGAATTACATAAAGCGTTACCTGAAAGCAAATTAGTCATTGTTCCTGATGCTGGACACTCAATGGGAGAAACCAGTATTGCTCGCGAATTGGTTGCTGCAACAGATAACATTTAGCGGGCGAGTAAAACGCCAAACTTGAACTATTGAAGCGTTCCTTTGATATGGTGTGTATGAGTGGGGGTTAATGAAGAGGATATCCTCTAGGTGATTGCATGGCGGATGAAGGAACAATAACCCCAGAGATTCGAATTAGCCAACTTGAGGACTCACTTGCTACTGAAACCGAGAGGCTTCAGAAATTATTCGCAGCATATGAAGCCCAAGAAAAAGACTTACTTGATGTAAGGGCTGAAAATGAAGTTCTAGAAAAAGAGATTATCGAAAGAGAAATCGAGAAAGAGGCACAAGAATCTCTTATCGCTGAAAAAGATTTCAGAATTAGGGACTTAGAAATGAAGGCAACTAAGGCCGACAAGCGCGTAGAACACTTAGAGCCAGAACTTGAAAAGATGGAAGAAAAGTACTCTCGAGAAAAAGACCGTCTTGGAAAAATATTCAATATTGCAACGGAACTTGATGATGATTTGAAACTAGCAGTTACTGAAATGAAGGCTAGAGATGATTGGTATGTCTCTCACATGACTCTGTTTGAAGACCTCAATAAGGCAATCAAAGAACGTTATGAGATGATTGAGCGAGCAGTTGAGTCGGAGAGAAAGTCACAGCATATGGCAAGAGCCATTGAAGATAGAGTCGAAGAAATGGTTACTGCAAGAGCAGCAGAGATGACAATCGACGAAGCTGAAGAATCCGTTAGCGGAGCAAAGTCAGAGGAGACTGAGGTCCCCGCCGAGGATGAGCCAGTAGTCGAGGAGTCAGAAAACGAAAGTGAAGCAGCGCCAGAAGAGCCCACAACTGAATCAACTGAGCCAGCGGCACAACCCGCCGCGACTCCAGCAACTACTACTTGGGCAGATGATGAAGATCCTTGGGCAGATAACTAGGTGATGCACCATGGGCGGCCTTGCTAGGGGCGGTCATGCCCCGGTTTTGATAACCTTCATGATGGGGTCAAGTGCCATAATTATCGGCGTTCTAATTGATTCATTAAACGGTTTAATTCACTTATTTGGCGTATTGTGCTGGATGATGGCGGCCTTTTTTGCTAACTTTTGGCGAGACCCAGACCGGAAAATTCCCAGCGAGGAGGGAGTACTTGTCTCGCCTGCAGACGGCCATGTTATGTTTGTAAGACGAGAAAGAGCCACTGGCAGACGTCCATCAAACGAGGAAATAGACAGCGATAAAATAGAATCGGACAAATTGACTGGTCCATGGTATCCTGAAGCAGTCGGAAAGCCACTATCCTTTGCCACAGAGCAGAGATTTGAATCAGTAAATGCTGGTGATGAATCAGAAAATGATGTATATCGTGTGGCTATTTTCATGTCACCACTTGATGTTCATGTCAATCGCTCTCCATGTGCGGGAGTAATTGAAAGAATGGAACATAGAACCGGACAAGGGCGTCGCCGAGGGCCGTTCTTACCAGCTATGAAAAAGGAAAGTGAACACAATGAGCGAGTAAGAACCGTGATACTTGCTGAAGGGGGCTATCGAGTTGAAGTTTGCCAGATATCGGGGGCATTAGCTAGAACTATTGTGCCATGGACTGGAGTAGACGATGAGTTAAGAAGAGGTCAACGTTATGGAATGATACGGTTGGGTTCAAGGGTAGATCTTAGAGTTCCAGCCAAATTGTTCAACCCAGTGGTAGAATCAGCCGAATCAAATAATCCAAAATATCCTAAAGGCCAATTTGTACAAGCAGGATCAAGTATTTTATTCAAAACCAAGTGATGTGATTAAATGGCCAATAATATTTCATTAACTTTAGTCGGGGGCAATCAGAAGCCTGCCAAAATACATCATTTGGTAAAAGCTCCTGCTAATACGCCTTGGGCGCTGGCAAAACAACAATCGTGGGACGCAAACCATCCAGCTACAGTCTATGTCACCCCCGAGACCCTACCAGATGGGACTCCTTGTAGTGCTGTTACAGTGATTCTTAGAACCAAAGGTTGCCATTGGTGGTGGTCCAGTGGCTGTACTTTTTGTGGCTATTTCAATGATACAAGAGATGATGTTACCAATGAAAATCTACATGCTCAATGGGAGGCTGCTAAAGACCAGCATGACGGTTTTAAAGGCCAGCAAATGGTCAAAATATATACCTCGGGTTCTTTGTTAGAGGACCGAGAGATTCCCATTGAATTTCAAGAAACAGTTCTGAGGGATTGTCATGAAATGGATAAGGAATTGATCGTTGAAAGCCGTTGTGAGCAACTTACTGAAGATAAGCTGTCATGGGCTACTAAAATCAATCCATCATTTACAGTGGCAGTTGGACTTGAGGCTTATGATGATGAAGTATTACGCTTCCATGTCAACAAGGGATTTTCTACCAAAGCCTGGGATAAAGCGGTAGCAAACTTACGTAAATTTAACCTGCGGGTCAAAACCTATCTAATGTTTAAACCGCCATTTATGAATGAAATCGACGCCCTTGAGCACGGAGTTAGGTGGATAAAAGATGTGGCTGCTAAAAGCGATGAGATCTCTGTTAATCCAATGAATATTCAGCGTGGGACAGTTATTGACCGTCTGCATAGAAACAATGAGTACAGACCACCATGGCTGTGGTCACTGGTTGAAATGATAAAACGGGCCCATCCGATAATTTATCCCGAAGGCGGAACCAACGGTTCAGAAGATCAAGTCTGCCGGCTAATCATTCATCCAACTGCTGGTGGGAAAATCCGTGGAGCCCACAATTGTGGAACTTGCGATAAATTTGTTGTCGCAGCTATTGAACGCTATGCGGTGTCGGGAGATTTAAGGGAGTTTAACGGTTTATCATGCGAGTGTCAAGCGATTTGGCAGCAAGAATTAGCCTTGGAATCAGCCCTTCCACTGCCGTTAGGAATCTCAAGACCGCGTCGAGGCAATCGAATAGAGAATCTTCGTTCTCTATGATTACTTTTCGCTGTTAACCTAGTGAATGTTTATGACCACTCTGCCGGTGGGTTGGAATGACCCCTACGGGGTCAATGGGTGACATGAAATGAATAATTCAATACTACCGGATGTAACAGTTGGAACAGGCCAACCATCCATGGGACGAGTTGCGCTTACACTGATGTTTGTTGGGGTGTTTGGATTATTTGCTTTATTTGCTAATGTATTTGGCTGGGATGCAATGCCTATCCTGGGGGATGTTGTACCATTTATCGGCAATCTTGGTGGTAGTGGAATTTGGTATTATCTAGTTGGAATCTTAGTCGGAATTGGAGTTATAGTTGCGACATTAATCGGCGAGGTAGTCGTTGAGTAACGGGGGCTAAAATATGGAACCAATCTTTATTTCAGCAGCAATATTACTTGCGGCTTTGCTGGTCGTGTCTTACTATGTAACCAACGGTGTTGGAACAATGGGGGCGCCATTAAGGCAATTTGCCTTATTTTTGCTGGTTAAAGCGCCAGTAGGACTTGTGGATTTATTCAAGGATGAACCAGGAAGCGGCAGTAGAACCTGGATCAAATTTGGTACTGGATGGTTCATTCTTACCGTTATTTCTGGTTTTATCGCAATCTGGCATAATTATGACCCAACGGCTTTAGATTCACTAGCAAGTATTGGCTGGTCATACGATGATGGTTCAGCCTTAGCAGATTTCACCTCGGCTGTTATGTTAATATCTTTCACCTATCTCCTAATAGGTGGATGTTTGGTTGCTGTGGCCCGTACCGGCAATAATCGTCTGGCTAGTGAAGCAAGTGCCTCGATGGTTGCTGTACTATATACAGCAGCTCTTTCTTTTAATCTAATTTTAATTCCGATAATTTTCAGATTCGCCGACTTTGCTGATGAGCAAACCATTAGAGATTTGATTTCACTGTTGGTAAACTATGTAGTTTCAAGCCTATTTTTCACTGCGCTGCTAATGAATGTATTAGCAACTTACTCCCAACGAGACGACGGAACCACCTCGGTAACCGCATGGTTCCTCATTATGGCAATAGTTGCAAAGTTAATCGCTTCGATGTATCATGTACTTGGAGAAGCAACGGATAATACCCAAATGGTATGGATGTCTGAACGAGTGCTTGAGAGTTGGATACCACTCGCTCTAATGTTTGGTTTAGCGTATCACGTAATACCTCACGCAGCAAAAGCCCCGATTTGGTCAGGCTCTTTGCTAAATGCAAATATGGTGTTACTATTCTTAACAGTGCCACCATTTTTCATGACTTCCGCAGATGCGGGGGAACTGCTACAAAATGTTGGAGCATTATTGCTAACGTTTTCTCTGCTACCACTGTTTGCTGGTTCAGTCAATCTGCTAGCGACAGCCTCGGCTAATTCTAGTGGTGTACTAAAAAGCCCAGGAGCATTATCGGCAACACTAGCAATGTTCTTATTGCCAATATTTGCCATAGGCAGTTACTTTACAGCAATGGATACTTTCACTGGAACCAATCAAATGCTAACAATGTCGTCCACTATTGATAATGGCTTCATGTATACTGTTGGCGGATTGATGATGCTGTCTGCAATATTCTCATCTTACCCATTAGCAGCAGGCAATAAATTAGCCGAACCATCAAGAGCGAATATGTCTGTGTGGTTTATGATGCTTGGAGGATTGACTGCGACAATTACTATGCTAATTGGCGACTTCACTGAACAAGCAGTACTAGATTCAGGAGTTGAAGACGTAGTTGCTTCAACATCAGGCTTTTATTTAGTCGCAGCAGCTATGTTTTACTTAGTGCCAATTTCAGCTATTCTAGCAACTTTGGTTTTGATTAGAACCAGCACCTCCTCACAGAAAATCACCGAGGTTGGATCTAAAATTTCAGATGTTGCAACCTATACACTTGTTGAAGGAACAAATACTACCATTCAGCAACTGTTAGGCCGAGGTGTCGGCGTAAACACCACATTAGTGGTTGGCGATTCAACTGAGGATGACGGTGGCTCCACAGTCATAGCCGTGTCTGCAACCTTGCACAACGACGAAGTTACCGAATTCCCTGAAGCAGAAGCGGTTGAGGAAGTAATCGAGGAAAGTAAAGGCCCTGCCAAGGAATTGATGATGCTGGGCGACTATCTAAAGAATAGCGGCCAAACCGTATTCGAATTTTTCAAATCTATTGATTTAGACGATTCAGGTAGCATAGACGGCTTTGAATTCCAACAAGCTTTGGCAAACAGCGATGTGGGAGAATTCCCTCCTTGGGAAGTAGACAAGCTTGTTGCCGCTATTGATCTTGACAGTGATGGGAACATCAATCTTCCTGAATTAGATATTGCATTAGCAAAGATCGCTGCGGCTTATGCTTCACCCGAGGCTGAAGCGGTAGAGTCCCAGCCAAGTGACGACATCTCAAAGTCTGATCTTGGTAAATTAAAGAAAGCAGAACTGGTCTCTATCGCCAAAGCAAAAGGCGTTGCAGAAACAGGAACAAAGGCCGATTTAATTGCAGCAATTTTAGGCGAATGATTGGAGACTTCCTATGAAAATTGGCTTAGTAGGCAAGCCTAATGTTGGCAAATCAACATTCTTCTCATCCGCAACACTTGCTAAAGTTGATATTGCAAATTATCCATTTTGTACTATTGAGCCTAATGTTGGAGTTGCCTTTATTTCTGCAAGACTTGATTGCCCATGTAAAGAGCTACGGCAACGTTACGAGGACGATGGGCGTTTAGCGCCTATTTCTCCAGATGACCCTCGCAAAGGCAGCATTTGCCAACCTCGCACTGGTGATTGCATTGGTTTCAAGCGTTTAGTGCCCTGCTATTTGGTTGATGTAGCGGGATTAGTTCCTGGCGCTAGTGAAGGCAGAGGTCGAGGTAATGCTTTCCTTGCCGATTTGTCTAACTGTGATGCCCTCATCCAAGTGGTTGATGCTGCTGGTACTACAGATATTGAAGGCAATCCAAAGGGTGCAGAATTAGATCCAATCGCCGCCGCTAAATCGGTACAACAAGAAATTGACTTCCTGTCAAAGGAATTAGATAACTGGATTTTAGGTCTACTTGAAGAGAGCTGGGCTCGAGGAGTAAGGCGAGTACAGTCTGAAGGAGAAAAAGGCATTTTGAGCTTTTTACATGAGAAATTAACTGGACTTGGCTCTTCAATAACTCTAGTAACCAGAGGTTTTGAGTCGTTCAAACAACAGAATATCGATTCTAACCCGCCGTGGGATTGGAGTCGCGAGACTCTTGGTACACTAGCGACCTGTCTTAGAAGTGAGTTATTCCCCATCCACATTGCAGCAAATAAGTTTGACATGTCACCTAAAGGAGTTATTGCTGGTGTTCAGGCTAACGGAATAATAATTCCTTGTATGGCTGATATGGAGTTGGCATTGATGAGAGCATCTTCAGCAGGCATAATTGACTATCAATCAGGTAACTCTTCCTTTGAAATTCTCCAGCAAGATAATTTGAACCCTAAACAGATTGAAGCCCTAGAAAAAATGAGCCAGAAATTAATGTCTAGCGGGAATACTGGGGTTTCTGACATAATCGATAAGGTATTATTCGATCAATTAGATCACATCGTAGTCTATCCAGTGCAAGATGAAGGCCAATGGACTGACGGCGATGGTAAAGTACTTCCCGATGCTTTTGTAGTGCCAGTTGGACTGGCTGCAAAGGAATTAGCATACATGGTTCATAGTGACTTAGGTGATGGCTTCATCAAAGGAGTAGATGGGCGTTCTCGTAGAGCAGTCGGTGCAGATTACGAGCTAAGCAACGGAGATGTGCTTAAGATTCATTCCAAATAATCAGTGACCCTTTGGTGTTTCATAATTTGGTGTAAGCCTGGCTAGGTTGCCAGCAAAGTGAGCACTTCGAATGAAAAACCAAACAGGAGCAAATAATGTTAAGGCTATTAACACAATCAAGAAGTAAATTCCCCAAGGGTCTACCGAACTGATAAACATACCCCAGAGTGTCCAAAGAACTGGAATGTATAGGAACATACTGTATCTTCTAGCAACTAGAGATAATCTTGCATTGCGCAATTTTTCATTGTAGAGATTCTCGATTTCCTCTTCTGAAGCCATTTTACGGTCTACTCCACACCGAATACAAACTTGTGCACGAGGGCCATTTCCATGAATGAATTGGTCTCTAGAAAAAGTTCCCAAACAGAACCTGCATGTCGGCATGTAACTCCCTCATGTTACCGCAAATGGTCTTGATTCTTCAAGCATCCGATTGAAGTTCCAAGAATGAACTGAAAATCTGCAACCCATTTGAGGAACCAATTGATTCTGGATGAAACTGAACGCTATGAATGTTTTTTGATTTATGGCGCAAACCCATTATTGCACCACTGTCGTCAAATATATTTGCCAACAACTCATTTTCTTTCGTATGGGCTATCAGTAATGAATTATATCTAACATAAGTTCCAGACTTACTAAGGTTAACAAATAGTCCAGAATTATCATTTTGACAAGTTACCGGGGTGCCATGAACGGCTCCATTTGGGTCTTTAATCAGTTGATAACCATCGGCTAATCCCAATGCTTGGTGGCCTAAACAAATCCCTAGAACCGGGATATTTAATTGTTCATTTAGGCATAAATTAGCCATTGCCATGGTTAATTTAGAATCTTGTGGTTTTCCAGGCCCAGGGCCAATTATGACATGGGATGGTTGATATTGAGTTAATACGTTTAACAAATAATCATGATTACTAAGTTGATTAACACCAGTATCTCTACCGTTTATGATACATATATCACGGCCTAGCCCTGCAATCGCATGTGCGATGTTAAGGGTGAAAGAATCAAGATTATCAATAATCAACACGCGCCCTTTGAGTAGATTTAGCTCAGTGGAAATGTCGGTTATTGCAGAAATATCTCCCGATTGTTGATAGTCAAATAAGTTCTCAATTTCCAGAGAAGTGCGCGCTAGATCTCCGGCATTTGTCTTATCAAATTCAGGCGGCAACCAGCCACAAACCTTCCGAATCGCTTGTGATTTCCAAACCGCCTCCTCAACTTCATTCTCGGGGCTTGATCTAATTGTAATGCCGCCTCCAGCACCAACTTTGCCGTACCACTGTTTGCCGTTGCGGTGCGCCTCAAGAGTTCTAATCAAAATGTTCCAAGAACAATCCCCCGAATGAGGTTGAATCCAGCCGGCTGAGCCAGTCCAAAATGAACGATTTTGTTGTTCGATCTGGTCTATTACAGCACAAACCATTGTTTTTGGACATCCAGTAATACTGCCTCCAGGGAATAAATTGTCAAATGCATCAGCACTGGTTTTATTTTGGGAAAGTCGGCCGTCAATATGGGATACTAAATGGTGGACATTAGCATAAGATTCTACATCAAAACGAGAGAGATTAACAGTTCCAATATCACATACTGAGGACAGCTCATTGCGCATCAAATCAACTAACATACGATGTTCAGATCTCTCTTTGATATCGGCAATCATTGATTCAATCATTGCGCTGTCTTCTAATTGGTCAACCCCCCTAGTCACAGTTCCCTTTATTGGGGCCGTAGAAATTTTACCGCTATCTGCTCTTAACAGAGTTTCAGGGGAGGATGAAACAATTGCTAAACCTAGATCATGGGCTTCAATAAAGATTGAAAATGGAGCAGGATTAATCAAACATAATCTTTGAAAGATAGTCAAAGGCGCTTCGACTAAGCTGCCAGACCAAAATCTACCAAAGTTCACTTGATACAAAACCCCTTCAGCGATAGACTGTTTTATTCTTTCAATACTGGCGATGTGTTCTAAGTCAGAAAGCGTAGACTTCTCAACAGCATCATTTGGTACCTGTTCTGCTATTTGATGAATAATCTCTTCACGCTCAATGGTTTGCAAAACGCGGTCAACCCACTTAGAGTTAGTTCCCAATACTTGAAACTCGTTTGATAGGTTTGAGTGAATGACATAATCTTCAACAAGCCACATAACAGCAAGTATGTCTCCTTCAGCAGGTACGTTTGTTAGATTTAATGGCTGAGTCCACTGAATCAAATCATAAGATGTTGCCCCAGACCAAAACGGCCCACTCGGTAGTAGCGCATCATCTTCTAACAAAAGGTCGACATCCGGAGTTAGTTCGGTTAATTTGTTAAACAAATCAGCCATATTATTTGCTGAAATTATGTTTGCGTGATACCAACATCCATGTTTCCACTCTTCAACTTCAGCGGTGAAATTTAATTTATCATAATCAATGACAATCTCGCCAGATAGAGCATCGCATCCCTGGCCAGATTTGAGTGATGAAGGTTGTTTGATTACTACTCTAGTTTTACTTGGCCCACACAATATAGAATTACTGGCTAAATGGGTTGCTGGGCCTCCAGAATTCATAATTATCATGTCAGGTGAGCCGAAGTCTATCGCCCCATTACCAAGTAATTGGCCATCTACCAAGATAGATGCCAACGCATTGATACCATCTATTGTAGATACTCGCACATGTTTGTCCAAGTGTCCGGGTTAGAATAATGTTGAGAGAGAACGTCACGACATTTCTCAAAAATTAAAGATTCTTCGCGACCAATAATTTCTCCATCAATGGTTACTAATTTACAACATCCAATGCCGGTCCCGGTAACTAATATTTCTTCGCACCTAGCAACCATTCTTTCATTTAATCGGGCTTTCATTACTGGGATTCCAATTGAGTTTAATGTATGGGTGATTATCTGATTTGTAATACCATAAACTCCTAAATTACTATCACTTTGGTAAGCAGTTCCATCCTCATCTATAACAACTAAACTTGCTCTATCGGCATCTACAATGCTAAAATCATCAATTAGTATAGAAATATCAGCACCACTTTGTTCAGCATCATTACGAGCATCAAGATACGGTTTCCAATCCCCATGCTTTGTTCCTGTGACATCTCCAAGCCATTTGTTTAATGGTCTAGTTTTGCCATGAATTTTGGTAGATCTTAGTTTTGGTAAAGGTCTCGAGGCCAATGAAATCTCATCTAAGGTTGAATAACGAATTGTAAGAAGCAGCCTTTGATTTTCATTATTACGATCACTGAAACGACAAATCGCCTTAGCTATTGCAGCAGCAAAGTCATCCGGTAGATCAATGCGAAGTCGTTCAGCATGTTTCTCTAATCTTTCCATGTGTGCTGTAAAATCGGCAATACTAGATTTTCCATCCCACATAGCTGTGGTAAATACCGAATCTCTAGGCTTATTAGCCAATTAATCATCTCACAATAGGTCATCCAAAAATGAAGTATCGATTTTTGGTTTTGGCGTTTGTTCATTATTTAACTCATTAAGCAACGCATTATTTTGTGGTTGTAAGACTGGTTGCTGCTGTTGATATGTTTCTCTTTGGTAGGGGTTTGAATTATCAATTCTCTGAGCCGCAGAATAAATATCATTTTCAACTTGCGGAGTAATTTGTGGCGGTTGAGCTGCTTGTGGAACAACACTGACAGGCGCTGCATCATCCCAGCCCAAATCATCTTGAATGCCCCAAGTAGCTTCTTGAAGTTCCCATGATTTATCCCTCATACGTTGGTCGCCCCTCGATCTAACAATAGCAATCAGCAAAAATAGTACAACAATTAACAATCCAGCAGCAAGTAGATTTGTCGTAGTTAATAATGAACTAAAGTCACTCTCCTCATTGGAATCTTCTGGCGTATCTACTGCGGCTACATCAGCAGGTAAGACTTCAAGAGCAATTACCGAGGATCTGGTTGTGTAATCATCAAACGGCGACACCGCAACATACCAAGTAGTTTGATTGTCGAGGTCTGAAAACACATCATCGTCAATCAAATAGTTGGTCGATGCCAATACCTCTCCGATTTCGATTGCAGAGTCTATATTATCAAAATTCTCATCTGAAATATAAATCTTGTATCCTCTAATTTCACCGTTATTGATTCCACTCCACGAAACTAGTATTTCATCATCATCGAACCATTCTGCTCTAAGGTCTTCAACAGGAGTAATGTAATCGCCAGAGTCATCAAATCCATCATCAATAGATTGACTCGAAACTACAGTTAGATCGTCTAGATACGCATTGCCGGCAGTATCTCTGGCTACAACAGTAGCCCATACTTCTAGCCCAGTGACTACAGGCATATCGCCCGCAACAATCTCAATCAAATGTGGAAGGTCGGGATTCCTGTCCAATATGGCAATCGGCGTTGTTGGGCCGCCGCCTCCAGCAATGACGCTAGTGAATGGATTTGATGCTGCATATATCTCATATGTTCCAACATCACTCGCATCACTCAACTCAAAAGTAAACAATAGGCCAGTTCCATCATCATTAGGTCTATCGATTAGCTCCATCTCAACTAATCGAGCAGGAGGTTGTGTGTCGACTATGTTATTGATTGGAGTGACGGCAGCCTCTGGCAAATTTGTCAGGTGTACATTACCCTTGATATCATGGACTGTGACAGTGACAAACAGCTCAATATCTGGTTTGATTAATTGCGGAGTTGCCATAGTCAAATCCATCATATTAGTTGGTGAACTGTACAATGCTGTTGAAACAGTTAACTCAATAGGATTCTTATCTTCATCAATCCATTGTTTGTCAATCTTTAAGCATCCACATTTATCCGGATCATCACCAAATGCAGCCCAGGCTCCACTTAGGTCTGAGACAGGTTGGTCAGCAACCCAAACAATGTAGTATGCGAAGTCATCAACATTAGAAACAGTCCATACGATATCGATAGCAGTTCCATCATCTTCTGCATGGTCATAAGCGTTGACAGAGTCTACGCGGTCAGGAGTTCCACCGCTTCCTACGGTGTTCTTAAACGGCGTTGCAGATACTCTTTCGACATCAACCAAATCAACATTTAACCAGTCATCGTAGGCAACAACAGCAAGTAGGTATGGCTGACCATCTTCAAGTTGAATTCCATCATAATTGTCAATTATAGCGCTTGTTGTGCCACAATCGTCAATTATTTCTGCTTGACTAAAGCCCCAAGCGTCTAACGGTTGTAATATTTCGATATCGGCTTGTCCATCATCTGGCATAATCCATACCTCATAGAAAGTACAATCTTCAGCGGTACTCTGATCCCAGGAAATGGTAATTCTTCCACCATCGTCGTCAGGGGTATCTATTGCCTCAACATTTTCCAACTTAGGCGGCGGTGTTAGGTCATTTAGTCCGCCAGTTGGAACGACAGGCCCAATTACGGTTGGATTGAAAATATCTTCTTGTCCCGCATCATCAACACAAGTAAGCGCAATCCAGTATGGCCTTCCAGGATTTAGTTGAAGCACAGTAGTATTGCCTTCTGTTGGAGGTAAATCTGCAGTAGGAGTTAACCCTAATACATCATTGATATCGATGGTGGAAGAGTAGATTCGGGTACTAGCCAGATCTAAAGAAGTACATCTTGACCATTCTAAGTCTAGGTCGCCATCTTCGCCTCCATCATGTGGGCCTGCAACTGCCCAAAGTGGAGATTCAGGAACTTCATCGGTAGGGGTTGCTGGGCCGAGTTGCATAGAAGGCTTGCCTAATCTTCCATCGTCATATTCAACCACAATTACAGCATGATATGCTATTCCATCAGTTAGCGGAACTCCGTTAGCAGTGGTAACCTCACTTTGCAGCCTGCTGTGTAATGAGATGGCTTTGTCAACAACTCTGCCGGTTAAGTCATCCGCAGTGACTTCTAATGTCCCAGAAGCACTGGTGAAAGGACCTTCATTGACATAAATCAGGTATCTAGCAAAGTCATCATCATGAACTAGAGTCCAAGATGCAGTTAATGCGCCCCCGCCATCGTCAGGACGGTCGACAAGATTTGTAAGGTCAATCGGCGTTTCTAATTTTATGTAATCATAAGTAATTCTTGCTTCTAGTGAACCATTACTTGGCGACCGGAGATTCAATTGAACAAATTTAGTGCCGTTAATCTGAACCGCATTATCAACTGCAGCTTGCAATGTATTGGATAATTGTGGGTCATCTGAGAGATTGAGAGTTACAGAATATTTCAAACTGTTAGATTGAGCCCAAGTTGCAGCCCCGCTGACTGGTGAGGAGAATGCTAGCGGAACGCCTTGGAATAGCAGGTTGTGGACGCCGGGTGTACCACTGTCTTGGTCTAAAGTGATTGGATTTGAGGTATTAGCAAGTTGAATCTGAACACCTGGATGAGTCATGCTAGTAATGTCTAAGTTTACTAAATTAAAGCCCATAGTGAGCGGATCAGCACGACGGAATTCAAACCTCTCCAATGGCGTCCATTGAGGATTATTCATCCAGCCGAATAAGCCGTTATCGTCTGTAGATGCCCACAAATAATCCGCTGAAATATCTCCTCCGGTTATAGTGACGTCTGGGATTATGAACACCTTGGATACAGAATGTGCAGCAGTTCTTGCTTCTAGTATAGTGATTATGTTATTGCCAATAGCCATCAACTGGTCGCCATTGCTGACTAATTGTTCGATTGGCCAACTAGAAATTTGGAATGCAGATGCACCATCTTCAAATTGACTGTTCAAACCATTCCAATGAGTCATAGGACCTACATCAGTTGCAATGTGTAGACCCCAGAAATCACTGGCAATTGCCGTTATTGTGTTAGATGGGAGCTGGTCAAACCGATGGGTCGCAATAACCAAACCTGAAGTCTCATCAATGCTAGACACCCCAGGTCTCTCACTTCCAGCCCCATTATGACTAACATGAATTTGCACATTCCCGGCATTATCAGTAGTTTTTATCAAGCCCCAGCTAGATGTTCCAGTCATTCCATTTGCACTAGTAAGGGTATTCATTGAGTTGCTATTGGTATCTATTTTAACTAATCCAGATGGCGTTGCAGCCCACAGGTTTGGGTCTTCATATACAAGGTCTTGAATTATATTTGATGGCAAACCATCGGTACTGGTAATTGGGTTTAGCCAATCACTGGTTTGGAAAGACCATCTGCCAATTCCGCCATCAGTGGCAATGTACATGACATCACCATCAGTTTCAAACCCGTTTACAATATTAGACGGAAGCCCCGCAATAAGTCGGCCATTGCCAAAAGTATCAGTTAGGGTATCGAACACTTGGACTCCAGCAGAAGATCCAAAGTTGCCCTGCAGACCGATAATTAAATCGGTTCCAACTAGTTTTAGCCCATCCATGTTATTGTGCAACGCCCCGTTTAATGGGTTTAATGAAGCAGAAACAGTATCTAATTTCATCAGTCCAGCAGGAGAGGTTGAAATGTACAGGTCACTACCAACCAATTGGGTATCTTTGGCTTGAGAGTTTGCCGGCAAAGTCCATCCTTGTTGCCACTCCACCGAGCCATCATTCTGCCTTTCACCTTGCAAGATTCCAGCTCCGGTGGATTGTCCAAACCCAACGTTTTCTCCAATGGTAGTAACCCAAAGGTGAGTCCCATTGCCAGTCATAGTGGTTACTTGTCCACTAACTAATCCGGGTAGATTGTAGACCGTACTTTGTCCACTAGCATCCAAATAATCAACTCGGCTGTAGCCAGAGGAACCGCCGGCTTGACCAAGCAACCATCCAGCCCCAGTCCATTGGAAAGACGTAACAGAGGAGCCTTGGGCGTTAGAATTCACTTGGCTGGTAATTGCCCCAGTAGTAGAGATTACCGAGTAACCGCCGCCGATTATGTTTGAACCGTCTTGTCCAAGGCCGTGTCCAACAATTAGTTTACCTGAGTCGTAACCAATTGCGTCCCACCAAATTCTGTCACTTGGAAGGTTGTGTGTTTGAGTAGTAATGTCTGCTAGCCATAGAGCAGTATTCATATTGTATTTTTTGATAGGCTGCTCGTCTTCGTAAAAAGTAACATACAGTGTGTCTGTTGATGAATCACAAGCAACCCCCGAGACTCTACCTTCTCCAAGAGATGCTTGAGTGAAAGTATTGACAATAGTTGAATTTACCAAATCGATTTGTTCTATTCCTCCATTGTTGTCATAAATTCCAACATTAAGCAGGCCACCGCATTCAGCCATAGTAATTGGGTAGCCTCTTTGAATCCCGTTTTGACCGTTTGAAGTGAATACATTCCAATTAGCCCCATCCCAGTGAGAAATTGCCCCACCTTGGAATCCGCCAAAATTTGAACCATCGC
>CAXGZX010000030.1:0-16950 GCA_964014545.1 uncultured Candidatus Poseidoniales archaeon
GGCGCCTTGGAAGAAGAAAATGAATCACTTGAATGTTCTACATTTTCCGCAGGCCACACAGATGACGGGAAGTTGCGAATTCTTACTTATGACATATTGGCGTTAAGTGACAGCATGGTAGAAGAATTTACCAATCGAACTGGATATGAAGTCGAATTTATCAAAGAAGATGATGCAGGAGGAATATTAGACCAAATGATGCTTACAAAACAAGCTCAACAAGCAGATTTGATGATTGGCTTAGATAATACCTACTTACAGACTGCTATCGACAATTGTTTGCTCAGAGAAACTCTTTACACACAGTCAGACAACTATCAAAACATAAGCGAAGAGGCAACAACACCGTATTCTGGACCACTAGCCATTCCGTTTGATCAAGGACCTGTTTGTTTAAATTATGACGAGAATTTTGTTGATGGAGAAAATGTTAGCGAACCAACATCATTATGGAACTTAACCGAGGAAACTTGGCGAGGAAAAACAGCATTCCCATCCCCTGTAACCTCTTCACCTGGACGATCATTCATGGTTGCGACCATCGACTATTTTGAAAATGATGCCGATGAAAATACTAACGCATTTGATTGGTGGCAAGCCATGGCAAGTAATGATGCAATCATCACCTCAGGCTGGACTGAAGCATACGAAACTCACTATACTGGAGGCTATGGAGAGTATACTACAGGATATATCGGAGATGCACACTTGACCGTATCTTATTGTCAATCTCCTGGAGTTGAAGCCTATTACTCCGGAAACTACACCCACTCTACTTCAATAACACTACCAAAGTCAACCATACAACAAGTAGAATACACTGGAATAATTAACGGTGCAGCAAATGTCCCGGGTGCTGAACTATTCATAGAATATTTACTGAGCCCCGAAATCAATGCACAAATGCCCGAGAACAATCTAATGTATCCGGTTCTTGATGGCTATGGATTACCAGAAACTGATGGTTATCGCTATCACTCTGACATACCACAAGAAAATGCCAATGTTGAGATGACTAGAATCAACGAAGAGATGACAAATTGGCTAGATAAGTGGCAGTCAGCAACTGAATGAGGTCTGGTATTGACTAGAACAGGCCAGCATAATATGTTGGTCAAAGTCTTACAGTGGACTACCGTTTGTTGTTTCGTAACGCTGACTGTATTGCCATTATTGTATGCTATTGCTCGCCTTGAATCAGTTACTGGAATTAATTCAGTGGTGGCAGTCCAAAATTTCTTTACTACCCAATCGTCGTTACAAGCCTTGAAATTCACATTACTCGAAGCCACCATTTCAACAATTGCCACAGTGATAATTGGGCTACCCATTGCTTGGTGTTTGGGACGTTATAATTGGAAAAATATCAAATTCTTAAGAGCGATATTAGCAGTTCCGTTTGTCACTCCTTCAATCGTCGTAGCCATGGGATTTCTGATGCTGATTGATGTTGGGGGACCGTTAACCGCAATAGGTATTGATTTGCGCTTAGAGACTGGTATTGTTGGCGAATTTGCCAATGTTACCAACTGGGAAAATCCCGGGCATTTCATCGCCTTAATTGCCGCTCACGTTTGGTTTAACATTTCATTAATAATGCGATTTGTCGAACCAACCTTGTCTACAATGGACAGAACCTGGGAAGAGCAAATGCGTTTCTTACCAGCGGGGCAAGATAGGTTGTCACGAATTCGTAACCTCTGGTTACCAATAATTGGACCAGCGGTATTGTGCGGGGCGACACTCTGTTTTATTTTTTCTTTCACCTCGTTTGCCCTAGTTAGATGGCTAACTCCAAACCAAGACACACTAGAAACAATGATGGCCAATTCAGGAGGTTCAGCGGGCATATATGGCTACCGAATTGACACCAGTGAAGTAGTATTATCAACTTCTATTGTCCAATTAATCATATTGTCACTAGCAATTATCTGCGCTACCTCAATACAGAGACGACATTCTACTATACACGCAATAATTGCTGAATCTGACGCTAAGCAAATGTCCGATAAGCCAAATAATTTGGCGAAATTTATTATCTCATTGGGTGTTTGTTTTGCCATAACACCACTATTTTTGGTAACAATCGCATCTTTTAGAATTCGCAACACCGCCACTGGTGAATTTACTTACTCGACTGAAGCTTGGAGTGAAGCATGGTCTGGCGATTATTCAACTACAGCAATCCCGGATGCCTTATCTAATTCATTGATTTATTGTTTAATCACCGTTGTATTTGCATTACCCATAGGTTGGATTATTTCATCGTGCATTAATCGTTTAGAACAAGAACAAAAAGCCACTACAGCTAAGATTGTTGAATTTGCTACAATGATTCCTTTGGCACTTTCAGCGGTAATGATTGGCCTTGGAATTTTACTTGGCTTATTGAAGTGGTCACCTGATTTATTTGGTTGGGCCATTATACCAGCAATACCTCATATAATTATCACCACTCCATTTGTCATCAGAATAATTCTGCCTGCTTTGCGATCCATTGATTCGTCATACCATGAACAGGCGGTTATGCTTGGCATGAGTCCAATTAAAGCATGGTGGCATGGTAAAACTGCATTCCTTAGAGCCCCACTTGTGGTAGCAGGAGCATTAACAATGGCGTTTTCATTAGGTGAATTCGGCGCTTCGTGGATTTTAGTCAGGTCAGGTTCGTGGGATACTTTGTCTGTACTAATTGACCAATTAATGAGCCAACCTAAATTTAATCCATTGATTCAACCAATGGCGATGGCCGCAGCGACGGTTTTGATGCTGTTGACATTCATCTTATTTTTCATAGCAGAACGGTTCCGAGATAATGGAGAAGGGAGTGGATTTTAATGAGTAACGATAACAACGTGGTAGAAATTTCAATCGAACAGAAAACCTTGGGTGGCGAAATATTATTTCAGGATATGAATTTAACACTAAAGGCAGGTGAAATAGTATCCCTTTTAGGACCTAGTGGCTGTGGAAAAACCACATTACTAAGGATGATAGCAGGTTTAGAATCAAGCGGTGTTGGTGAAATTTCTATTGAAAAAAATGTCATTGATTATGTTGGATTTATTTTTCAAAAGCCAATTTTATATCCGCATTTGAATGTCGCGAAAAATATCCTTCTGGGAAATAATGAAAAATTATCTAAAGTCATGAAAGACCAATTAATCGATGAGTCCCTAGAATTAGTCAAATTAAGCGGATTTGCTAAGCGGAAAGTCACGACATTATCTGGTGGTGAAGCCCAAAGAGTTGTACTCGCCAGAGCATTATTAGCCAAGCCAAAATTATTACTGCTAGACGAGCCACTGTCTTCACTAGATGTCGATTCACGCAGAGATTTAGCCAAGGAAATTAGAGATTTAATCAAACAACAAAACATCAGTGCTATTCATGTCACTCATGACAAAGATGAGGCAAATATTGTCGCTGATAGAATTCTTGATTGGTCAAATATTTGTGAATCTGCTAACGGAAGCAATAATAACGACCAGTGACAAAGAATACATGAGAGCGATGCCTGCCGTGCCCATAGAAGTATTACCTTACGTGAGAGGTATCCAATTAGTGCTTTCTAGTTATGAGGGATATACTAAAGGCAAACGTCGGGAAGCTGATAAACTAATTCGCGATGAAATTAAGCGAGCCGGAACTAGAGCAAGGAACCACATTTCTAACATTCAAGACCTCGCCTTCAAAGCCAATAATATGCCACTAGCCAAAGTTGCTAAATTAGCCGCTTCTGAAATTGACTCGATGATTGAAGATGTGGACAAATCGACAACTGGAATGAATCATGCATTCTTTTCGGGGTCAAGGTCAGCAAAAGTTTCTGATTTGAAAAAATTAATCAAACACGATCATGATGTTATTGAAATGGTTACTAAGGCAATCAATATTTCCAATAGTGCAGAGCATGCATTTAGTACAAGTAAACCAGATGAAGATGTTAAGAATTTTATTCAACAGTGCCAACAGATGATTACTAGTTGTCGTGGATTTTACAATTCACGGGCTAAGATTCTGGGTGGTCTACGTCAAAAAGCCAAATGAGATGATGAAATGAGTAACAGATTTAGATGGAGAGACAACCCTAACATAATTGCAAGATTATTGGATGCTAATAATATCAATACGTGGAAGGCGCAAGAAGTAGTTTTGAAGCCAAACGAAGCGTGTGTTTTTATTGTCGATGGTCGAATTGGTGATATTCTAACTGAGAAGATAGTTGGTAACATCGCAGGCGGATTTAATCGGTTTTTGGGCGAAATGATGGGAGTCACTGCTAAGGATAGAAGATTACTATTTGCCATGACTGGACCTGCCGATATATCAATTCCATTTTCCGCTAACCTACCAAATGGTAGCAAAGTTTCTGGATTTGCCAATGTGCGGGTTCAGTTGCGAGATGATGACATCCCTAAATTACTCAATATGTTTGCCAATAGTGCGCCTGTTTTGGATAGAAAACGGCTAGCAGAGGTATTACACAATGAATTAATGATGCGTGTAATAAATCCATCACTTGCAGAGTGTTCAAGCGATGAAGATTTGCGAAGTGCTGCTTTTCAAGATAAATTTGAGATGCGAACAGAAGTCGAATTACGCTCAACCCTTTCGACCCTTGGCTTTACTTTACTCAAGGCTTTTCTTACTGCAAATCAAACTGATAATGAAAAAATCACTCAACTGAATGCTGAACTTTCTGCTGCCACGCAAACTGAAGGAGCCCATGCTGAAGCACTAATGGAAAGAATTGCCATACGAGAAGCTGCAATGTTGAGAAGAATCGAATGTGAGTTAAACATACAAAAAGCCGAAGCGGCAGGAAAAGTTACTGTTGAATTACAGAGTGAATTAAAGGATTTACGAAAGCAAGAAGCACGCTGGGAAGCTGAATTAAAGCGTGATGAAGGACAATTAAATCTTCGAATGAAAGAATCATCACACAAAACTGACCAAGCAATGGCATTGTTTGAACAGGTCCAAGCAAAAAAGCGTGATCGAATTGCTCAAACCCAAGAACATCAAAATCAACGCATGGACAAGCAAAATGAATTGCAAGTGAAAATGATGGAAATGGCCGCTCAAAATGATGCATTAACGCCGGAGGTTATGCAGGAATTCTTGCGACAACAAACCGCTCAAAAAGCAGTAGATGGTCCAGGCGCAGAGTCAAAAAATATCACAGAGACCAACGTTAATAATTCCATCTGCCCAAGTTGCTCAAAACAAATAATGCCTAATTGGAAAGCCTGCCCACACTGTGGAATTACTCTCTAATCGTACAGACTGTTAATTAACAAACCCCAAATGGCAGTACAATGCCAATCCGCTGGGGGTCAAAGCCATGGAAGTTATGGAGTAGTCATTGGCAAAACCGTCAATCATTCAAAGGACTGCGTTTACCTCTAGTGTTATTGTTTATGGTTGTCTTAGGATTGGGCTTAGGATATTTAGTGATTAATTATTTTTCAGAATGGCGCGACTGGACTGCGTTTGATCCCGAGACCAGATTGGATTCGATGATTCCAGTAATTCCATGGATGATTCTTCCATATTACACGCTATATTTCTATTACCCAATGGCTGGATTATTTGGCATGAAAAATGAACAGACCCAAAGAGAAGTAATTATTTTTCACCAAATCTTACTAATCTTAACCCTGATGATTTTTGTTATATTCCTCGTATTACCTGCCGAAGTAGACCTTCGAGATTCTGTATTGGATACAGACCTGGGAATTTGGCACGCTTGGTTTGAGTTATTGTATGGTGTTGATAATCCATGGAATGCTTGGCCTTCACTACACATAGTTCAAAGCATGCTAGTAGTTTTAATCGTTCACCGGTGGTTTAACAATGATGGTACAAGGGCAAAAATACTTCTTGGAGGATTATGGTTTGCTTGGTTGCTACTAGTTATTTCCATTACTACCACAAAACAGCATTACGTATGGGATGCAATATCAGCACTAATTGTTGGTTTCTTGGCATGGAAGTACTGGATAACACCAGCCTTGGATAGATGTCATGATCAGGAGATTGTTGAGTTATTCAACCATCTGTGAATTAGCCAAATACCGCACTTACCGCATCCCGATTAGTTAGATACAAAGTCAAACTTATCCCAGCCATAATCATCATCCATGAACCAACAAGTTTGATTGTCCCTGTTGCTCTTCTGAGGAAATTTATCATGACTTGACGTCCAAGACCAACCATCATAGTTACGGCAATCATCAAAATCAACAAACCAAGCATTAAGCCACTTATTCCAAGAGTTATCGCAGCCCCGCCAAGGGTACCAAGATAAAGCACAAATGGCAATACTGCAGCAGCAGTACAATCAATTGATGCTGCGGCATAACCAATTCCGTACAGATACATGTTGCGCCTAGGGGTGAAGACATCGTCATCCTCTGTTGTGCTATATCGATCTACGAATTTTTGTACAAAGCCCATCACATGTGAGGTTACACCAAGTAACATCATCGAACCTAGAATTATCAGCAATATTGCAATTCCAATAGCGATATAATGGACTAAGCCAGATTTCTGAAACGCTTCCCCCATTACCACAGCAATTATGCCAATAAGGAGGAAAAATGTCCACATTCCTAGGCCTGAAAGTGAGCCAATAACTAACGGACTGGGCATTTTAGTTTTCAGTTTGCCAGCTTCAATTAACTCATCTTCTCTTGCACCCAATGAGAGGTAGTAGGAAATAAAACCTGGCAGAACGGGGAATGCACACGGCGAGAAATACACCAAGATTGACAGAATCATACCCAACACAAACACTGCAACGTAAGAGGTAGACGGTTCCTCCCACCCGATTCTTAGATCCACTGTATCGCTCACTGGACCAGATATTGCTTCTTCAACTACAGAATCAAATGATTCCCATTTATCGGTTGGTGAACCTGTAGCTTGTCGTTCGATTATGTAGCCTTCTTCATCAATTACCATTACTACTGGAATTTGTCCCGTTCCTGCGGTTGTGAACAATCTCACTGGGTCGACTCGCTCACCGTTAGCAAGTATTGCAGAATCATCATACCCCATACCTGTGGGATACAGTGGAACTGTGTACCGGTCATCTGATTCATTGAGATATTCTATATCTTCACCATACCAACTTCCGTAAGCGACAATATGGAAATTCTTGCCGTTTTCACTAGCCATTTCTGACCAATTGTCCATGTTGTCCTCTAGATGATACTGAACCGCATGACAGTTACTACAATCATGAGCCATGAAATCTAAAATTATGATAGAACCACGTAAGTCATCTAAATTAAACCAACCAGTCTCATTTACCAGTGAAGATTCAACACCAGTACGATTGAGAGATTCAAAAACCATATTAGGAATCGGTTCTGGCTCAGCATCGGATTGAAAAATATCGTCCATGCTGTCAAACATCGATAATGCGGCAAAGGAAATGCTGACAAACATAACTGCTGCAATAGCAAATGCTTTCCAAGTCTCTAAGCGTTTAAACACGCCTAAATCCATAGTATTCAGCATTCCCATAGCATATGCAGATATTACCAGCACTTGAAAATAGTCCTATAATGAACGATTAGATAATCGGTTGATTTCGCAACCATTCTAAGTCTGAAATGTATAGTTGTCTAATATCATCAAGCCCAAGTACCAGCATAGCCAATCGCTCAAGACCCATACCCCAAGCAAGAACTGGGTGTTGGATGCCGAGTGGTTCAGTCACTTCCGGCCTAAAGATTCCAGCACCGCCTAACTCTAGCCATTTGCCACGCCACTTGACTTCAATTTCCAAACTAGGTTCAGTATAAGGGAAATATGCTGGCCTAACTCTTACCTCAGGATAGCCCATCTTAGCGTAGAAGGTTTTCAAAGTGGTAACGAGCATCTGAAGATTGGCTCCCTCTTCCATAATTATTCCTTCAATTTGATGGAATTCAGGCAAATGTGTTCGGTCAATTGCTTCTTTTCTAAAGACTCTATCAACGGTAAACATACGGCAAGGCTCTGTCGGATTTGCTGCTAAATGCTGTATGGTATTGACGGTAGTATGTGTTCGAAGTAAGCCTTTTTGTGAAATCTCGTTAGAAAATTCACCACCCCAACCTAGCGAACCAGTTTCTCCACCAACTCGGTGTATAGCAGACCAAGTCTGCATTAATTCTTCTGGGAGTTCTAAGGATTTAGGATGATCAAGATAGAAGGTATCCTGCATTTCTCTTGCTGGATGGTCTTGTGGGATAAATAACGCATCCATATTCCAACCTGCCGATTGAACATAATCTTCAACTAATTCTGAAAAGCCCATTTCTAAGAAAATATGACGGATTCTTTCAATTAAAGACTGCATTGGATGACTGCGGCCGGTTCTTGGTGTTGTTGATTCCAAAGTCACATCAAAAGCCCTAAATTCGGCATTCTTCCAATTTTCACTTTGCAGCAGTTCTGGAGTTATTTCGTTTATCACTTCAGTTTCGACTAAGTCCTTTTTGTCTATCTTTAAACCTGATTTTGATATCTTCCAGGTTCGAGTAGTCGTAATAACTAATTCAACAAAATTTCTTCTGCCTTTGAAATGTTCTAATAATTCAGCATCTGCTTCATCTTGTGAACAGGGTAATGCGTTTAGAAATTTAGATCTTTCAGCAATCTGTTGCTCGACTATAGCGTTGTCATCACAATGAAATTTACCTGCTTGCATAGAAATTCCTAACTTTTTCAGCAAACCAATTCCTGGACCAGCCTCATGCTTCTCAAATGATTGTTGTAGATTACTCATTGATGGGTCATTTGATTCAAGATACCAATTGAACAGACGTGCTTCCAATAACCCATTGTCGATTGCCAACTGCCCTTGAGCAGCTAATTTTACCTCGATTTGACTCTGTTCAATTACCTTGATTAGTTTCTTGTCCGCCAAGCCTTGTCCTGCACCAACTACGACTGCTTGGTCTGTCCAATCACATGCTTTCAAAACCTTATCAAGCGACCAATTTGAGTCGGGGCCGTCCTGCAATACACGGAGCATCCTACGCTCTGTATTGACAAGATTTGAGGCGTCCATGACACAACGAAGAGAAGTAGTGCTATCAAATCTATGCCTAGATTTGCCGATTTTTTTCACTTTCTACTCTTCTTCAGCAGTCCACAACTGAACTTGACAACTAGGGCAGGTAAAGGAATCAGGTCTAGGTCCGGGCTGGACGGTGATTTTCCCGCACGGTCCACAAACGATTGTTGATTCAATTGGTTCATCCATAGTAACATCAACACGATACATTACTCTGCCAGCATCTGGTAGTTGACCTTCATCAGGTCTCCATTCCCTGATAGCAGACTCTGACATCCCGAGTTTAGATTTCAAACTCATACCAAAGACGAACAATATTATCCCTAATACTCCTACTGTAGAGGCCAGCGTATAGACTCCTGCCACAGTGAAAAAGGCTCCAAAAGCAATACAAATAAATCCCGAGAGAATAAAATTTTCTCGCGGGTATCTAGACATTTTACTAACCTCACTGTAGAGCGTCTCTCAAAGAGCTAGCAACTTTAGCAATTTGCTCGGTAGGTATGGCACACAAACCAATTCTAATTCCGCCTTTAAGCGGTACTAAGTAGACTTGGTCATTTGCGCATGATTCGACCACAGATTTTGGATCATTATGTTCCAGCCAAGCGAAAAATCCGTCATGGGTTGGATTAATTGGGACGCCATTTTTAGCACATTCTTCAATAAACAGTTTACGACGCTGCGCCAATAATTCAGTCAATCTAACAAGTTCTAGCGACCAAGCATCACCTGATTCTTCCTCAGCGTGAATCCGTGCGATTGAATATTGCGCTAGACGAGAACTAGCAGACCAGGTTTGTCGACCAGTAACACCCATTACCGTGGTGATTCTATCGACTACTGATTCATCTGGATGAATACTAACCAGTGCGCCTGCTCTAAGACCATAAATGGTGTGAGATTTGGATAACGAAATGGCAAAAGTAATCAATAGATTTGCTGGCCAACTCATTCCATCATGTAATGCATCAGTAATGGTTTCAGCCCAACCGTGTGGTTCTTTGGCATACAAATGGTATGCTGCATCGATAAGCAGGGTAAATCCAACATTTTCGTGAGCCATAGCCATATCAGAAAATGCTTGTAAAACAGCACGGCGATCCTTGGCATTTAGTGACAGACCTGTTGGATTATGGGCAGGGTCATTTAACCATGACATTACTTTAGATTGCTGTTTAGCCAAATTGTCAAGGCTACTAGTGATTGAGTCAACATCAACTGTTGAATTATTGCTTCCAAGCAATGGATAAGTCTCAATGCCTAAATCACAACCTGCTAGAAATCCATCATAGGGACCCCAATGACGGTCACGTAACAAGACTTTACTACCTCGGTCAGCAAAATTAGCAGCCGCTAAGTATAGCGCTCCTGAACCTCCCGGCGAGGCTGTAGCAGTATGATGCACGCCGATGTTTTCTAATTCACTGCGAGCATCACCTAGTGCTAGAGTAACTGCCAAGTCAAGAAATTCTGGTAATCCTTTCAACGGTGCATAAGCGGCAATTTCGATGGGAGGTGAGTTACGAACAAAGGCATCTACCGTCTGGTTAATTGCCAGATTACCATCATTTTCAAGTAGTGCACCAATTGTTCCATTCACTGCATCATGCCCGTCAGCAACGGCTGCTTGATATCTAGCCCAGCAAGCAAAAATCGTATCGTTGCCTTGCTTGGTTTGAGCAAAATCATTCAAGAAAGCATTTGCCGTATCATCGGACATAGCAAGTCTAAGTGAATCATGTTCTTTGAATTGCCCCTCGATATTATACCCAAGATATATCAAATCATCCGTTTCATTGATGAATGATTGTTGTTTGGCTAGGGCGTCGCCAACGTAGCATAGCTGGTAGTGCTTCAGATTTGTAATCTGACGGTCGGGGGTTCGAGTCCCTCCGTTGGCTCCACAAAAACAGTTAACTGTGGACCACTTAGCGGTAGTATGAGACCATTTCATTTGGCTTTCCCAGTGGTTAATCTTGAGTTAACCGAAGAATTTTACGTTGATACAATAGGCTGTAGTATTGGTAGGAGAACCCCGAAGTCAATTAATTTCAATTTCTATGGCCACCAAATAGTTGCTCATCTTGTTAAGCAAATGCCCAACTTTTCACAAAGTGGCAAGGTTGACGGGAAACAAGTACCACCATTCCACTTTGGTATAGTCATGGAATGGGAACAATGGCACAATTTACGTGATAAATTATCCGATGAAAACGTTGTTTTTAGGCTAAAGCCGCATGTACGTTACCCGGGTAAGATTGGTGAACAAGCTACAATGTTTATCGATGACCCGTCTGGAAATTCAATAGAATTCAAATCCTTCAGTGATGATTCTAGACTCTTTGCCACCGTGCCTGGTAATGAAAACCACATTGGTGGCGGGTTGAAATAACCACGCAAATAATCAATAAAGAAAGGCGACTCGCACGAACATGGTGGCTGAAATATTAGACGGTAAAGCATGTGCTGCTGCCGTTGAAGGGTCACTAAAAGAGCGCATTGAGAAATGCCAAACTGCTGGTATAAACCCGCACATTGCGGTAATAATTGTTGGTGACGATCCGGCAAGTCATGTTTATGTTGGCGCTAAAATCCGTGCTTGCGAGCGTTTAGGAATCAAAAGTACTCACATCGAGATGCCAGAAACATCAAGCGAAACTGAACTCATCAAGGTAATTAAGGAACTAAATAATGACGATTCTATTCATGGAATCTTAATTCAGTCCCCACTACCAAATCACATGAATGAAGAATTGCTAACCGACTTGATTGACCCGCTAAAAGACGTTGATGGATTCCATCCGGTGAATCTGGGCAGATTGGTTCAATCACGAGATGATTGCTTGATTCCTTGCACTCCAAATGGAGTAATGCGATTACTTGAGTGGGCGGGAATCGAAACAAAAGGTAAGCAAGCATTGGTAATTGGCCGTTCAAGAAATGTTGGTATGCCACAAGCAATTTTACTAGCATCTAGAGGTGCAGATGCAACTGTTACAATAGCACATTCCAGAACCGCAGATCTGGCAAAACAATGTTTGGACGCAGATATTATCGTAGCTGCTGTTGGAAGGCCAAACATGGTCAAGAAATCATGGATAAAACCAGGAGCAGTCGTAGTTGATGTAGGTATAAACAGGGTTAGTGATGCGAATGCTAAGCGTGGCTATATTCTTGTGGGCGATGTGGAGAAGTCTGCTAGCCAGGTTGCTTCATGGATTACTCCGGTTCCAGGTGGCGTTGGACCGATGACTGTTGCCATGTTGATGGAAAATACCGTACGTTCTGCCGAATTCAAGTTTTGAAGGTAAACATCATATCTACCTTACATCTGTCCACAACCATGGAGCAGATAGCACCAAGACTGGCAAATGCCGGCAAGATACTTACTGCTCTGTCAATAATTGTTACAGCAACTAACTTGAAACTGAATTTGCTAAAAAACCCCGGTTTTACCATCGAAGAATATGTTGGATTAGGTCTTGCTGCTGTATTTCTAATCATTAGCATTATTTCATCTAAAGAACGTAAAATACCGACATTTTCTGATAGCCCAACTCTTGAAGAGCAACTTGCTGCAATGGAAGAGACACCAACTAAATCCAACACCACAGATGGGTCAAATCAGGTTGAAAATCAGCAAACTAAAAGCATAATCGAAAGCATCATTGGAGCCAAAGCAGATATCAATGCACAACAAATTGATAGTGCGATTGGAACCTTGAGTTCTGGAAAACTAGGTCAAGATGCAAAGATAATGGCTGAACAATTACCAGCACCTCATCGACATGCTAAGCAAATGTTAGATGTGCCTGCCTTAATGGTCAAACAAAACAATACTGACCAATCAAATAATGTCCCATTGCCGGCTTCGCAAACTAATGTTATGGTCGAACAGACAACCCCCGATTTACCAGACTTACCAGATGTGGTAAAAATTGCGGATACTACTGAAGATAAATTACCGCCAATGACAGATATAGACACTTTACTAAACGAGATTCCAATACAGGTAAACTCGACACCTGAACCTCTTCCAGACCTATCTGAGATAGATAATTTACTAGATAATCAAAATAGTGACTCATCAACCCCTGAACTACCCAATCTAGATGACCTGTTTTAATCATAAGTTCAAAAGTACCCAGTACTTCGTCTATGACATGTGGACGCAAGACTATGACCTTCACAGCCATTCAACCAATAGTGATGGCGAACATAGTGTTGACCATGTAGCAGAACTGATGGCTGGAAATGCTGTTAAGAACTGGTCATTAACTGACCATGATACTATTTCAGGCTGGAAAGATGGTTATATTGCGGCTGCAAAACTAGGAATTAATTTTATCCCAGGGGTAGAAATCACTTGTGAGTGTGGTCTTTCTGCAAATTCTGATGAACTTGAATTAAGAAATCGCGATAGGGGATCTAAATCATGGCATCTACTCGCTTATTTCCCAGGTCTAAAACCAGATGACGCGTTGTATAGCACTTTTGCAGAGTGGTTGATACCATTACAAAACAATAGAATTCCCCGCATGAGAAAAATGATTGAAAAGTTAACTGAGTTAGGCATGCCAATTGAATTCTCTGAAGTTTCTAGCAAGGCAGGAGGCTCAATTGGTCGGCCTCATTTAGCAGAGGTAATGGTGGAAAAAGGCTATGTTGAATCAAAACATGAAGCATTTGAATTATGGATTGGAGACGGATTACCTGGCCATGTAATTCAGCCAAAGCCAACCATTCAAGAAGCGGTGGACATGGTCAAGAAATGCGGCGGTATTACGTCTTTAGCCCATCCAATTTACTATGGAATACCTCCAGAAGAGTTAGTTGAATACTGTCTTGATAGCGGTGTTGATTCAATTGAAGCCTTTCATCGCAGCCATCCTGATGATTACCGCTACGAACTTTGGCAATACTGTAAAGAAAAATCAATTTCAGTAAGTTGTGGTTCTGATTTCCATGGTGAAAGTTATGGCCAGACACCCGGGAGTATGGCAATACCAATAGCAGAGTTATGTTTTTGATATGTTAAATATGCTATCAATCAACATAGCAATCTCAAATAAAATCACTACAGGCATGGCCACTAAGAATAACGAAAGAGGGTCTGGTGGTGACAAAAATGCACCTAGTACAAATGCAGTAAACCAAATGTGCTTGCGGAATTGACTAATTTGACCCCTTGTTACCACGCCCAAGCGTAGGATAAGTAAGGTGATTACCGGTGATTGAAATCCAATTACGCAAGCTAAAGCCAAGTTTACAATAAAACCAACATAACCAGAAAGCCGCCATTCTGTTGAAAGTCCTGCTGTTTGAGCATCTTCGGTAAGATACTGCAAAATCATTGGAGTGAGGAATTCCCAAGAGTATAGTAATCCGGCAAAGGCGAATAGGATAGTGAAGCCAATTGTGGTGATAAATGCCCAACTAAACTTTGGCGGCTTGACATCTAACTCCGCTAACCTCAACCTGATTGCGTCATTGTTTACCCCTTTCCTTAATGCCTCAATCAACAAAAATAATCCAATAATCACTATTCCGAAACTTACTGCAATTTGAAATTGCAAGAGAATAAATTCTATTGGTGAGGTGACAATTATATTGACATCTGAAGGTAGTCTTTCAGGCTCAATTAGCCATCTAATGACAGATTTGGTCAGAGAAAAGCCGGCAACTACCGAAATTATGAATAATCCAGATAATAATTTAATCCGGCTTTTTAGGTACTCGGCGATGTCAGAAACAAGGATGCCCCCAGGCGAATCAACAAGACTCTTGACCGCATTTTGGAACTGCTCCTCGCCCCCCATGGTTATCCCAAACGATGATAAGTCATAATCCAAACTATTCTTGCTCAAGCCAAAGATGTGATGGAGAAGAGTCGACAAATGACCTACTATTCAATTTCAATCTCTGTAACCGGTGGATTACGAAGGCGGTCATCCACAATGAAGGAATCGACAGAATAATCGCTTTCCACATCTGGTTATCATGATAATCATTTGCTACACTAACCTCAAGAATGTCATTGCTGCTGTTACTTGGATTATGCATGACAATTAAGTGATAAAACAGCGGAGTATCCGTGGTCAAATAGATTTCTTGACCTGGGTTGATTACATGATGTTCGCCTAATGTAGTAAGGTATTGCCAATCAATTGAACCATTTTCCATTGCCTTAGCACTATCTTCAACATTGATGTGAACAACTTCTAACAATAATGAATCATCAAGGTTCTTTATTGTTGAATTAACCTCTTCACCATATTTTAGTTCCTGAATTATCTCATAAGTTGAATCTTCTGGACCCAGACGGAATGAAACTCTATCTTCAGAGTTTTCTGTTTGAACATTAATCGCCATTAGGATTAAAGTAAACATAACCAAGGTAATCGCTCCTTCGATAACCGCGTGTTTTCTAGCTTTCAGCTTGTCTATTCCCTTGAGGAATGAACCGTGATCATTTCTCATACGTGGTTGTAAATGATGGATAAACAGTGCGCCTATGCTACCAATTAACATGCCTAGAGGTATATCTACGAACCAATGAATTCCTAAATACAAGATTGAAAAGACAAACAGAATGGTGTTGATTAGAATGAACATATGGTAATTATAATGTCGCCAGTCTTTCATCTTGCCACCAGTTTCTTTGACGTGTAAATAGTTAAGCATCAAAATACCAAATGGTATGGCAATGTGGAGTGACGGCACGGCATTATCTAACGGGTCATGAGTTGCATAAAATACCGAATAAGCACCATCATGGTATAGCAAGGCCTCCATTCCTGGAATCCAAGATGAAGTGACTTCAACATTGAAAAACAAGTAATAAGGTACTGCAAGAGCATAAATTAGCAAATAGTTCATAGTAACTTTATCAGTCATATCTCGGTCACCTGTATAAGCAAAGTACACAGTAGTAACATAAATCAAAAACAGATAAATAAACAAATAATGGAAGTTTAGTACGGTAGTTAATAAGTCATTGAGAAAGAAGTCTTGGATTGATTTAGTCAATTCTCCCTCAATGCTGTAAACAAAATCAGTCCAATGTCCAACTTCAGACTTTATTGGTTCATTTAGCAAGTCTGTAACTGATTTTAGTTTAACAATGGCAAGATAACCGATTATGTGGAGATAGTACCGATTCTCATGAAATTCTGTCGCCATCTGCTTGAGTGGAACTCGATGCTCTCGCTGGGTTAAAGAGAACAGCCAACACACAACTGGAGTGAAAAAAACCACTAGCATCATCATGACAGTGTATGGACTCATAGCACAGTGCCAACCTTTGCTAATATATCCTTTTTCACCGCATTGGAATATATGAAGCGATTTAAGAGTAAAAATCAAAGCACCGACACATGATATTTTGAATCCCTATCAAGTGCCCTGCATGTGTCAGACAATTGGGTACAGCCCCCAGAAAATACTTTGTCTAGTTTACGACACGGAATTTCTAATTGTGATGGTATCGAGTTAGATCTTAGAATCACTGCAGACAAAGAATTAATCATCCATCATGATTCTAAAGTATCAGTTGAAAAATCATTACTAAGCGGCGCTAATCCATATGTTGAAAGTTGGGATTTAGCAGAGTTACAACAGTTAGGATTTTGCTCGTTTGAAGAATTACTACAAGATACTGAGGTGATATCCCAATGGCGAGACCAAGGTAAAATGGTCTGCTTAGAATTGAAAAGACCTCATCCAAGGTCACCAGAAGGTGGAGGTATTTTTGGTAGTCAAAAAGTAACTAATGTGCTTAGTGAAATGATTCTTAAGGCTGAGGAAATGTTAGATGAATATTCAATTCCGCACGGCAATAGTGTATTTTACGCATTTCATAATAAAATGCA